>NZ_JBHSOU010000030.1:38496-53444 GCF_042656385.1 Pseudomonas sp. GCM10022186 | reverse complement strand
AACCGGATACAAGGCGATGCCGACCAGGGCGAGCGGGCTAAAAGCCGCGAAGCTCTCGTGGTCAAGGGGCGGTGGCGTAGATCCGGCGGTTGTGCGGTGCAGGATTGCGTTCTTACCTGGGGAGATCTCGCCTTGTGCCTGAAAGGGCGACGGCACCAGCCGGAGCGAGAAGTCAGCCGAGGCCGTAGTAGTCGTTTTTTTCGACGAAGGGCCGAACGAGAGAGAGCGTCGTAGGCCATCTTGATGCGACATGACCGGAAGTCAGATGCCCGCCAAACGCGGGGCGGACGCAGACGAGGAACGGTGAAGCCGTGAATCGCTCCGTCAGCGACGAGGCATGGCGCCCGCAAGGTGATCCCGAAAGCGCAGGGCAAGGGTTGCTGCAACGCGCCCTTGCGAGAGGCAACCTGCAACGCGCGTGGAAACGAGTCAAGGCCAACAAAGGCGCGGCGGGCGTCGACGGTCTGGACATTGAGCAGACGGCCGAGCACCTGCTGACCGAGTGGGTCGGGATTCGCCATCGACTGTTGTCAGGGGTGTATCGACCCAGCCCGGTACGCCGCGTGGTGATTCCCAAACCCGGCGGTGGCGAACGCGAGCTGGGCATTCCGACGGTCACCGATCGCCTGATCCAGCAAGCGTTGTTGCAAGTCTTGCAGCCGCTCCTCGATCCCAGCTTCAGTGAGCACAGCTACGGTTTTCGTCCGGGTCGTAACGCCCACGGCGCGATCCTCGCGGCGCAGCGTTATGTCGCTTCCGGGCGGCGGATCGTGGTGGATGTGGACCTGGAGAAGTTCTTCGACCGGGTCGACCACGACATCCTGATTGATCGTTTGAGCAAACGGATTGCGGACCGCTCGGTGATCCGGTTGGTGCGGGCTTATCTGGATGCGGGAACGCTGAAGGCTGGCGTGGTCGAGAAAAGCCGCTGCGGGGCGCCACAAGGCGGCCCGCTGTCGCCGTTGCTGGCGAACGTGCTGCTGGACGAAGTGGATCGGGAGCTGGAGCGCCGAGGTCATTGCTTCGTGCGCTACGCCGACGACGCGAACGTCTACGTGCGTAGTCAAAAGGCGGGTGAACGGGTGATGGCTTTATTGAAGCGTCTGTATGGACGGCTGCACTTGAGCGTCAACGAGAGCAAGAGTGCGGTGGCCAGTGCGTTTGGCCGCAAGTTCCTCGGTTACGCCCTCTGGCTGGCCTCGAACGATGAGGTCCAACGCGGGGTGTCGATGAAGGCGCGGGCAACGCTCAAGCACCGGGTTAGGCAACTGACCCGCCGATCCGGCGGCTGCAGCCTTGCCGAGGTGGTCGGGACACTGCGCAGCTACCTCTTGGGATGGAAAGGGTATTTCGGGCTGGCCCAAACACCGCGAATCTGGCGCGAGCTGGACGAGTGGATACGCCGCCGTCTGCGGGCCCTTCACCTCAAGCACTGGCGTCGCGGCAAGACGACCTATCGGGAGCTGCTCCGTCTTGGAGCGACCTCGCGGGTGGCGCAATCGGTGGCAGCGCTGAGCCGCCGCTGGTGGCATAACAGCCTCTCTGCGGTGCACCGCGTGCTGACGATTGCGTACTTTGACCGTCTCGGCGTGCCACGCCTCTCCTAACCTCAATCTCTCGAACCGCCCGGTGCGGACCCGCATGCCGGGTGGTGTGGCAGGGGAGCGGCCTGTAAAGGCCGTCCCCTATGCCGATTTTTTTTTCGGGGCGCTGGAGTGAAACTCCTGTGGGGGCGAATTCATTCGCCAAGGGCAACGCAGTTGCCCCTGATGTTCCCCAGGCAGACCTTCGGCCTGCTTGGCGAATGAATTCGCCCCTACAAGGATCCTGCCGGCATCTCCCAACCTCCCGGATAACCATCCCCGACTATCCGGATTTCCCCACACCACCGGTTGCCGCCTAATCCACAAACAACCAACCGGAGGTGTCCATGAGCAGACCCCGCGACCCGGCCGACCTGGCCGCCTACTACGATGTGCAATACAACGCCCGCGCCAGCGTCGAGGATTTCGACCAGTACCCGCGCCTCTACCGCAACCTGAGCGACCAGGCCCACGCCAGCCTGCGTTGTTTCAGGGACGTGCCCTACGGGCCGGGGGCCGGCGAGCGGCTGGATATCTTCCCCGCCGCGCGGCCGGATGCGCCGGTGCTGCTGTTCATCCATGGCGGCTACTGGCGCGCCCTGTCCAAGGCCGACTCGGCGTTCATGGCGCCGGCACTGACGGCGGCCGGTGCCTGCGTGGTGGTACTGGACTACGACCTGGCACCCGCCGTGACCCTGGACCACATAGTCGACCAGACCCGCCGCGCCCTGGCCTGGCTGTACCGGCATGTGGCCGAGTTCGGTGGCGACCCTCAGCGCCTGTACGCCAGCGGCAGCTCGGCCGGCGGCCACCTGACCGGGATGCTCCTGGCCGGCGGCTGGCATGGGGACTACGGCGTGCCGGACAGCCTGTTGCGCGGCGCCCTGCCCATCAGCGGGTTGTTCGACCTGCACCCGCTGCTGGACACCCATATCAATGGCTGGATGGGCCTGGACGAGACGGCGGCGCGGCGCAACAGCCCGGCCTTCCATCTGCCGGCGCGGGGCGCCGAATTGGCGATCAGCTACGGGGCGCTGGAGACGGCGGAGTTCGCCCGCCAGAGCCACGAGTTCCTCGATGCCTGGACGGCCCATGGACTGCCCGGGCGCTTCGTCGAGGCGCCGGGCAAGAACCATTTCGATGTGGTGCTGGAGTTGGGGCAGCCGGGGACGCCGCTGTATGGGGCAGTGCTGGAATTGATGGAGTTGAATGCCAAATAGGGTCAGCGGCGGTGCGAATCTGTAGGGGCGAATTCATTCGCCAAGCAGGCCGCAGGCCTGCCCAAGATGGTCTGTTGGCGGCAGCTGCGCTGCCCTTGGCGAATGAATTCGCCCCTACAGGTGGAGCAGACAGTACCGCTGACCAGCCAAGGCGCTCGATGCGAGCGCCGCAGATCTGGTTGAGTCAGAACAATGCCAATGTGTAATTGAGGATCAGCCGGTTCTCGTCGATATCGGTGCGGTAGTTGGAGCGCGCGGTGACGTTGCGCACGCGCACGCCCAGGCCCTTGAGGGAGCCGCTCTGGATCACGTAGCCGATGTCCAGGTCGCGTTCCCAGTCCTCGCCTTCGAAGCCCAGGCCGGTATCGACGTTGTCGCCCTTGATGTAGCGCAGGGTGGTGGTCAGGCCGGGGATGCCGAGGGCGGCGAAGTCGTAGTCATGGCGCACCTGCCAGGAGCGCTCGTCCGCCGAGGCGAACTCGTAGGTGGGCACCTCGTTGCCCAGCGGGGTGATGTTGGCGAACACCTTGGGAAAGCCCTGGTCGCCGTAGATGGCCTGGTAGCCGACGAAGAAGGTGTGGCCGCCGCGCTTGGCCGAGAGCAGAGAATAGAAAGCCTGGTTGTCGATCTCGCCGATCAACTGCTTGCCGTCCTCGCTGGAGTCGAAGAGGCCGAGGTTGGCGCCCAGCACCCAGTTGCCCATCGGCTCGCTGTGCTTGAGGCCGAAGAAGCGCTGGTCGTAGATGTCCTCCAGCTGCGCGTACCAGGCACTCAGGGTGGTGCGGTTGGCGTTGAAGGCATAGTCGCCGCCGGCGTAGTTGAAGGCGTCCGCCGAGGCCTGGCGCTGCGGCAGGTGGCCGAGCATGGCCTGGATCCTGTCGTCGCCGGCCTCGTTGCGCAGGCTGGTGCTGTTCAGGTGGCCGGCCTGCAGGGTGAGGCCGGCGATTTCGCCGGAGGTGAGGCTGGCGCCCTGGTAGCTGGGCGGCAGCAGGCGGATATCGCTGAACACCAGCACCGGCAGGTTGGGTTGCAGCTCGCCGACTTTCAGCTCGGTCTTCGACACGCGCATCTTGCCGGCCACGCCCAGGCGGCTGTAGTCGTCGGCGGCCTCGCCGTCTTCCTGCACCGGCAGCAGGCCGGTGTTGACCCGGTCGGGGCTGCTGTCGAGCTTGATGCCGAGGGTGCCGATGGCGTCGATGCCGAAGCCAACCGGGCCGGGCGTGTAGCCGGACTTGAAGTTGAGGATGAAGCCCTGGGCCCATTCCTCGGCCCTGGACTGCTTGTTCGGGCCGACGATGTCGGAGAAGTCGCGGCTGAAGTAGTAGTTGCGTAGTTGCAGGGTGGCGGTGGAGTCCGCGATGAAGCCGGATTCGGCAGCCAGGGCGGAAAGGGGAAGGGTGCTCAAAAGGAGGGGTAACGCGCGGGTCTTGTAGTTCATCGCAAGGCTCTTCTTTTTCTGTTTTTTGGGCGCAACCGTCCGCCGCCGGCTTTTGCAGAGGTCGGCGGGAGGCAGGTTGCGTCGGGTCGTACGGCCCCTGGCAGATCAGGGGCCGGTCAAATGGGCGCTGCTCAGACGCCCAGGTAGCGCTGCGACAACTCCGGTGTCGCGGCCAGTTCGTCCGGCGTGCCCTGCCAGACCTGCCGGCCCTTCTCGATGATGTGGTGGCGGTCGACCACCCGCGCCATCTCCTTGAGGTTCTTGTCGATGACCAGGATGGTCTCGCCCTCGGCCTTGAGGCTGGCCAGGCAGTTCCAGATGGTCTCGCGGATCACCGGGGCGAGGCCCTCGGTGGCTTCGTCGAGGATCAGCAACTGCGGATTGGTCATCAGCGCGCGGCCCACCACCAGCATCTGCTGCTCTCCGCCGGAGAGGGTCTTGGACAGCTGCTCCTGGCGTTCTTCCAGCCGTGGGAACAGCGCGTAGATGCGCTTGAGGTCCCATTTGCCGCCCTTGGTCGCAGTGGCCAGCAGGTTTTCCTTCACGCTCAGACTGCCGAAGGCGCGGCGGCCTTCCGGCACCAGGCCGAGGCCGGCCTGGGCGATGCGGAAGGGCGTGGCGCCGCGCATCTCCCTGCCGTGGATGCGGATGCTCCCGGCGCAGGGCTTGAGCAGGCCCATGATGGATTTGACCGTGGTGGTCTTGCCCATGCCGTTGCGGCCGATCAGCGAGACTACCTGACCCTGTTCGATGCACAGGTGCATGTCGAACAGCACCTGGCTCAGGCCGTAGCCGGCCTGCAATCCACTGACTTCAAGCATGTTCTTCCCCCAGGTAGGCGGCGCGCACTTGCGCGTTGCCGCGGATTTCTTCGACGGTACCGGTGAGGATGGTCTGGCCGTAGACCAGCACGGTGATGCGGTCGGCCAGGGCGAACACGGCGTCCATGTCGTGCTCCACCAGCAGGATGGCGTAGCGCCCCTTGAGCGACTGCAGCAGCTCGGTCATGCGCGCGGACTCCTCCGCGCCCATGCCGGCCATGGGCTCGTCCAGCAGCAGCACCGAGGCTTCCTGGGCCAGCGCCAGGGCCAGCTCCAGCTGGCGGCGCTCGCCGTGGGACAGTTCGCTCACCAGGTCCTCTGCGCGCCGGCCGAGGCCGACCTGTTCCAGGTAGCCGCGTGCCGGGTCGAGCAGGCGGCGGTCGCGGGACAGCGGGTTCCACATGCCGAAGGTCCTGCCCTCGCGGGCGGCGATGGCCACGGCGACGTTCTCCAGCAGGCTGAAGTCCGGGTACAGCTGGCTGACCTGGAAGGAGCGCGCCAGGCCCAGGCGCGGCCGCTCATGGGCCGGCACGGCGGTGATGTCCTGGCCGGCGAAGAATATCTGCCCCTTGTCCGGGCGGATTTCCCCGGCGATCTGCGAGATCAGCGTGGACTTGCCGGCGCCGTTGGGGCCGATGATGGCGTGCAGCTCACCGGCGGCCAGTTCCAGGTTGGCGCCGTTGGTGGCCTTCACCGCGCCGAAGGCCTTCTCCAGGCCGCGGATGGACAGTTGCGCGCTCATGGGTGCACCTCGCGGGCGGTGGCGACTGGGGCGGGCTGGGAGGTGGACGGCGCGGCCCGCTTGCGCAGCTTCTGGCCGGCCATCAGCAGGCCGTGAATGCCCTGGCGGCCGAACAGCACCACCAGCAGCAGGAGCGGGCCGAAGATCAGCAGCCAGTGTTCCGTCCACAGGCTCAGCAGTTGTTCCAGGCCGAGGTAGACCGCCGCGCCCAGCACCGGGCCGAGCAGGGTGCCGACGCCGCCGAGGATGACCATCGCCATCAGCTCGCCGGACTTCTGCCAGGAGGCCATGTCGGGGCTGACGAACAGCGCGTAGTTGGCCCAGAGCACGCCGGCCAGGCCCGCGCCGAGGCCGGCGATGACGAAGGTGGTCAGGCGGTAGCGCAGCGGCTTGAGGCCGAGGCTGACGGTGCGCCGCTCGCTCTGCTTGAGGCCGCGCAGGACGAAGCCGAAGCGCGACCCTACCAGGCGCCGGCAGAACAGCAGCCAGGCCACCAGCAGGCCGACGCAGAGGTAATAGAACTGGTTGGCGTCGTTCAGGTCGAGGCCGGGCAGGGTGTTGCGCTCGTTCAGCAGGATGCCGTCGTCGCCGCCATAGAGGGACAGCGAGCCGAGGATGAAATAGAGCATCTGGCTGAAGGCCAGGGTGATCATGATGAACTGCACGCCGCTGGTGCGCAGCGACAGGTAGCCCATCACCAGGCCGAGCAGGGCGCAGCAGAGCAGGGCCAGCGGCCAGACCAGCAGCGCGCTGTTGCTGCCCTCCCAGCCCCACAGCGGCATGCCCTGGGAGGTATGGAAGGCGACTATGCCCACCACGTAGCCGCCGAGGCCGAAGAAGGTGGCATGGCCGAAGCTGACCAGGGCGCCATAGCCGATCAGGAGGTCCAGGCTGGCGGCGGCCATGCCGTAGATGGCCAGGCGGGTGAACAGGCTGACCAGGAAGGGTTCGTCGAGCAGTGCCGCCAGCAGCGGCATCAGCGCGAAGGTGGCCAGGCAGGCCAGGTCGATGATGATTCGACGGGACATGGGATTCTCCTCAGGCGCGGGCGGGCAGCAGGCCGCGCGGACGCACCAGCAGCACCAGGGCCATGACGATGTAGGCGCTGGCGGAAATCAGGCCGGCGGACAGCGCGCCGCTCACCTCGGCGGGCAGCAACTGGTCCAGCAGCGGCGGGATGTAGGCGCGGCCGAGGCTGTCGACCATGCCGATCAGCAGCGCGCCGACCAGGGCACCGCGTACCGAGCCGACGCCGCCGACGACGATGACCACGAAGGTGGTGATCAGCACCTTCTCGCCCATGCCGATCTCCACCGAGAGCAGCGGCGCGGCCATGAAGCCGGCCAGGCCGCAGAGCACGCAGCCGAAGACGAACACCAGGGTGTACAGGCGGGAGATGTTCACCCCCAGGGCGCCGACCATTTCGTGGTCGTCAGCGCCGGCGCGGATCAGCATCCCCAGGCGGGTGTGGTTGATCAGCAGCCACATGCCGAGGGCCACCAGCAGGCCGGCGCCGATGAACAGCAGGCGGCTCACCGGGTACATCAGGCCCGGCAGCACCTCGACGAAGGCGTTGTACCAGTCCGGCACGGGCATGGCCGGCGGGCTGCGGCCGAACAGCAGGGTGATCAGTTCGTTGGTGAAGAACACCACGGCGAGGGTGGCCAGCACCTGGTCCAGGTGATCGCGGTTGTAGAGCCGGCGGATGATCGCGGTCTCGATCAGCAGGCCATAGAGCGCGGCGCCGGCCAGCGCGGCCAGGCCGCCGAGCCAGAAGGAGCCGCTGGCGATGGCGGTGTAGGCGGCGCAGAAGGCGCCGACCATGTAGAAGGCGCCGTGGGCCAGGTTGATCACGCCCATGATGCCGAAGATCAGCGTCAGGCCGGAGGCGAGCAGAAACAGCAAGGCGCTGTACTGCAGGCCGTTGAGAAGTTGTTCGAGCAACAGCATGGCGAAGTCCTGCGGTGAAGGCCCGCCGGGGTTGCCGGCGGGCTGGCGGTTCAGCTGGGGATCAGAGCGGGCACTGGGCCGCGTAGCTGTCCACCTGGGCCTTGGCGATGGTCTTCACCGGCACTTCGACGAGCTTGCCGTCGGCGCCGGCCTGGACCTTGAGCAGGTGCCAGTCGATCACCGCGTGCTGGTTGCTGCCGAAGCGGAAGTCGCCACGCACCGAGTCGAAGCGCGCCTCGCGCAGGGCCGCGCGGAAGGCGTCGGCGTCGTCGAGGTTGCCGTTGGTGGCCTTGAGGGCGGAGCCGATCAGGCGCGCGGTGTCGTAGCCCTGGGCGGCGTACATGGTCGGCGCGCGGTTGTACTTCTCGGTGAAGGCCTTGACGAAGGCCTGGTTGGCCGGGTTGTCGGACTGCGGGTTCCAGCCGCTGACCACGTTGACGCCTTCGGCCACGTTGCCGGTGGCGGCGAGCATGCGCTCGTCCATGGAGAACACCGGCACCACCATCGGGATGCTCTTGGAAAGGCCCGAGCTGCCGTACTGCTTGGCGAAGTTGATGCCGCCGCCGCCCGGGTGGAACTGGAACACCGCGTCCGGGTTGAGCGAGCGGATGCGCGCCAGCTCCACGGAGAAGTCCAGCTGGTTGAGCTTGGTGTAGATCTCGGTGACCTCGCCCTTGAAGGTGCGCTTGAAGCCCGCCAGGGCGTCGCGGCCGGCCTGGTAGTTGGGCGCGAGGATGACCATCTTCCTGTAGCCCAGCTCGTTGGCGGCGACGCCGGCCATCTCGTGGGGCACGTCGTTCTGGTAGGAAGCGGAGAAGTAGTTCGGCTTGCACTGGGCGCCGGCCAGGTTGGAGGGGGCGGCGTTGGTGCTGATGTAGAAGCTGTCGCCCTTGGTGGCGCCGTTGACCACGGCGGCGAGGACGTTGGAGAACATCACGCCGGTGTAGAGGGAGATGCCGTCCAGGCTCATGCGGTCGATGATCTGCTTGCCCTTGGCGGGCTGCAGACCGTCGTCCTCCACCACCAGTTCCACCGGTACGCCGCCGAGCTTGCCGCCTTCCTGGTCCATGGCCAGGCGGAAGGCGTCGCGGGCGTCCTCGCCGAGGTAGCCGGCGGGAGTGGAGAGGGTGGTGATGAAGCCTATGCGCACAGGGTCCTGTGCCAGGGCGGGGAGGGAAGAGGCCAGTGCGGCCCCGAGCATCGCAAGGTTCAGGGTCTTTTTCATTGTTACCGCCTTGGTTGCGCAGTGCCGTGCGTGACCCGGCCTGCTTAGTTGTTGTTTGGGCAGTTTTGAAGCGGGTGGAGCTGTCGTTAGTTGTTGTGGGGCGGAGGCTTCGTAGATCCGTAGGATGGGTAGAGCGAGAGCGGAGCGAAACCCATGCTGGCCGGTGTCCGGGCAATGAATCCGAGTACACCTGAGGTCGCGAATTGATGGGTATCGCTCCGCTCCACCCATCCTACGAAGAGCCCGCTCAGGTATTGCTTTCGGTGAACTTCTCGAAATACAGGTGGCCGTTGTCGATGGCGTTTTCGGCGAGCCAGGTCTTCACCGAGTCCACCATCGGCGGCGGGCCGCAGAGGTACATGTCGAAGGGCGCCTCGCGCAGGGCGGCGGCGTCGAAGTGTTCCGGCACGTAGCCGCGCTTGCCGTCCCAGTCCTGGCCTTCGTCGCTGATCACCGGGGTGAAGCTGAAGCCCGGGATGCGCTCGCAATAGCCCTGGATGCGCGGGAGTTCGCATAGATCGGCCACCTGGCGCACGCCGTAGTACAGGTGCACCGGCTGGCCGCAGCCGCCGCGCTCGGCGATCTCGTCGAGCATGCCGAGGAAGGCCGAGAGGCCGGTGCCGCCGGCCACCAGCAGCAGCGGCTTCTCGATGTGGCGCATGTAGAAGGCGCCCAGCGGGGCCTCGAAGCGGATCTCGTCGCCCACCTTGCAGCGTTCGCGGATGTAGTTGCTCATCACCCCGTCCGGCAGCAGGCGGATGAGGAACTGCAGCTTGTTCCCGGCGTTCGGCCGGTTGGCGAAGGAGTAGGAGCGCTTCGCCTCGGTGCCCGGCACCGAAAGGCGCGCGTACTGGCCCGGCAGGAAGTCCAGCTGCTGGCCGTCGACGCCGGCATCCAGGTGGAGGATGGCGGTGGTCGGCGAGACCTGCTCGACGTGGGTGACGATGCCGCGCTCCTGCACCGTCCTCGACGCGCCGCAGAGCGAGGAGTCGAAGTCGAAGTAGAAGGAGGCGTCGGACTGCACGCGGGTCTGGCAGGTGAGCATCTTGCGCTGTTCCAGATCCTTGGCCGACAGCGCCTCGTCATCCACGTAGTCCATTTCGTAACTGCCGGATTCGCAGCGGCCCATGCAGGTGCCGCAGACGCCCTCGCGGCAGTCCAGCGGGATGTTGATGCCGTTGCGCAGGGCGGCGTCGAGGAGGATCTCGTTGCCGTGCACGGGGAAGAACAGGGTTTTGCCGTCGGCAAAACTGAAAGCGACCTTGTGGTTCATGGCGCGTACTTCCGGTGGATCAGAGGTGGTAGAAATCGAGCACCGAGTTGATGGTGTCGTTGAGCAGCAGCATGTGCTTGCGGGTGATCTTCCAGCTCTCGCCCACGGGCTTGAGGTGGTAGGTCGCATGGCCGAAGAACTGCTCGCTCTGGCCCAGCCGGTAGTAGAGGGTCTGCCAGTTGGCCTTCACCTCCAGTTGCCCGTCCCCGCGTTCGGCGATGCGAACGTTGCTGATCTGGTGCAGGGTGCGCGGCATCGGGATGGTCGAGGCGGCCTTGCCGGTGCGGATGCGGAACACGCGGTCTTCCAGGCCCGAGCGGTTGCTGTAGTAGATCAGCGACATGCCGCGCTTCGGGTCCGTGGTGTATTCGTGCTCCGATTCCCACTGCGGCAGGTGGTATTCGCACTGCTCGTCGAACAGGTCCAGGTAGGCATCCCAGTCCTGGGCGTCGCACAGCTCGGACTTGCGGTAGAGGAATTGCTCGATCTGGTATTGCAGCTGCTGGTTCATGCCTGCACCTCCTGCAGTTTCAGGGCTTTCTGCTCCAGGCCCTGGAGGAGGAACCGCTGCCAGTTGGCGTGCTGGTTCACGTAGAGGCCTTCATGGGTGAATTCGGTGCCGGTCATCACCGGGGCGATGCCCAGGGTCTGGCTGTTCGGGGTGGTGCCGGTGACCCACTTGCCGTAGCCGCGGGAGATGTCGCTCCAGCGCTCCATGCGGCCCTGGAAGCCACGCTGCTGTTCGCGGAACTCCACCAGGTCGTCGGGGGTGCCCATGCCGGAGACGTTGAAGAAGTCCTCGAACTGGCGGATGCGGCTCTCGCGGTCGGCGTCGGACTCGCCCTTGACGCCGATGCACTGGCTGATGATCTCGGTCTTGTTCCAGGCCACCGGGCGCACGATGCGCAGCTGGGAGCTGATCTGGTCCATGAAGAACAGGCTGGGGTAGATGTTCAGGTTGCGCAGGCGGTGCATCATCCACTCTGCCTTGGCCTGGCCGAACTCCTCCACCAGGCGCGGCATCACGGTGGCGTAGCCGGGGCGCACGGTGGGGTTGGGCATGTCGCTGAACAGCACGCTATGGCCGTTGTGGAAGGAGAACCAGCCATCGTCGGTCGCGGCGTCGCCGGCGCCCAGCTTGCTGTAGTCGAGGGTGCTGCTGGCGCCGCCGTTCTGGGCATTGACCTGCTGGCGGTGCTGCACGGTGGCGACATAGTTGTAGTGCACGGTGCTGACGTGATAACCGTCCAGGCCGTTCTCGTTCTGCAGCTTCCAGTTGCCGTCGTAGGTGTAGGTGGACTTGCCGGGCAGGACTTCCAGCTCGCCGGTGGGCGACTGGGCCACCATCATGTCGAAGAACACCTTGGCGTCGCCGAGGAAGTCTTCCAGGCTGTCGGTACCCGCGACGTCGAGGCTGATGAAGACGAAGCCCTTGTAGCTTTCGATGCGGGCCTTCTTCAGGCCTCGGGTGGCCTTGTCGAAGCCTTCCGGGTATTCGCCCGGCGCCTTGACCTTCACCAGTCGGCCATCGCTCTTGTAGCACCAGGCGTGGAAGGGGCAGGTGAAGGTGGACTGGTTGCCCTTGCCGACGCGGGTGAGGGTGGCGCCGCGGTGCTGGCAGGCGTTGATCAGGGCGTGCAGTTCGCCATTGCCGTCGCGGGTGATGATCATCGGCTGGCGGCCGGCGCGCATGGTCATGAAGTCATGCTTGTTGGGGATTTCGCTCTCGTGGCAGGCGTAGATCCAGTTCTTCTCGAAGATCAGTTCCATCTCCAGGTCGAACAGTTCCGGTTCGGTGAACATGTCCCGGGCAATGCGGTACACGCCTTCGGCCGGACGGAAGTCCAGGCAGCCGCTGACGTATTCTCTCCACTGCGCAACGCTTTTATTCGAAGTATTCATGGGTGGCACCTTCCACATCGGGCGAAACAGTGGGGCCATTAGAAGGAGCCGGGGCAGATGCGGTCTATCCGCTTAGTTGGTGAAGCCGCGCCGTAAATTTTGCGTCTCGATTCGAGCCCGGAAGTCTTGGGAGGCGGCGTTTTCAAGGGCTCCGGCGGGGGCGCAAATAGTGGATAGCTTTTGCCCATGAAGCGGATGGCGGCAGGTGCGGTGACGGGGCTTGAATCCGTCATCGGGGGCGCTTGGGGGCGCAAAGGTAACGGCCAGGCCGCTTCGGTAGCGCCGGAGTAACGCCCTGAGCCGGAATCTGCTGGTGGCTAGCCGATTCGTCCCCTGGGCGCTATCCGAAAAGTTGACGAAGGCTATCCGTTGCCTCTGTGCGGGTAACCCTTGGCCTGCGCGGGCTTCCCAAACCGGGTAACACCGGGGCCTTTCGCCGGGCCTCCGGCGCGCTGCCGGGTTGCACCGGGCGCGCATGGTGCTTGACGCACCGAATGGCCGCGATCATTGCCCCAGGGCGTAGCGGCAGGGCCCTGGGATGAGGTTTCCGGACGAACCCCATCCTTCTTTGGAGTGACCCGTTTGGGCGGTCGAGAAACTGTCCTGTCCGAAAAGTCGGCCAATGCTATCCTCGTTTTCTGATTCGCGATGGATCGCCACGGCGTGGCATGGAGCTTGCGTGCTTCAGGTCGACGCGCCGCAAGAGCGCGCATGTCCAATTGCCGTGTTGGGTGCCGCGTGATGAGTACGAAGAACCATCCTCATTTTCGAGACATTTCCGCCGATCGTTATGATCTGGTCGGGGCCCGTTCCTGGATGTCCAACATCTGCGGGCCTCACCTGCTCAAGGTGCCCAGGCCCGAGCGCATCCAGTTTCATCACAGCGGCAATGTGCTGCCCTCCATGTCCACCACACTGGGTCATGTCGAGTACGGCACCGACGTCACCATAGGCGTCGGCGACGAGCTGAACCTCAACTGCTACAGCCTCAGCCTGCCGCTTTCCGGCGAGCAGGAACTGGCCAAGGCCGGGCGCCTGCTGCGCTCGGACCGCGACTGGGGGCTGATCGTCTCGCCCCACGAGCACCAGGAGCTGACCATCGCCGGCGACTGCCACAAGCTGCAGGTCGCCATCCCCCGCGCGGCCATGCAGCAGACCCTGGAGGACCTGCTGCAGCGCACGGTGGACGCTCCACTGTGCTTCCAGCCGGAGATGGATGCGGTGGAAGGCGCTTCCGCTTCCTGGTGGCGCATGGCCCGGCACCTGGTGGACGAGCTGGAGCGCAGCCGCGATCTCTACGGCCAGCTGTACTTCACCCGGGACCTGGAAAGCGCGCTGATCAAGGGGCTGATCCTCGCCCAGCCGAACAACTACTCCGAAGAGTTGCGCGAGCGCCTGGAGATCAAGCTGCCCCATTACCTGGTGCGGGCCCGCGAGTTCATCCATGCCCATGCCCGCGAGGAGATCTGCCTGGAGGACATCGAACGCGCCGCCGGGATCTCGCGCTTCAAGCTGTTCGAGGGCTTCAAGCGCTACTTCGGCCAGTCGCCGATGGCCTACCTGAAGAAGCACCGCCTGACCGCGGTGCGCCAGGAGCTCCTGGAAGATCGCTGCGCGCGTAACATCTCGGTGATCGCCATGGCCTGGGGCTTCAACCACCTCGGCCGTTTCGCCAGCGAGTACCGCAAGCTCTTCGACGAGACGCCGAGCATGACCATCCAGCGCCTGGAGGCACGGCGCGGGCGGTCGCTCTGACGGGGCAGGCCTGCCTGGCGAGTGAAGTCGGTCCGCCCGTCAGGTCGGGTGCCCCTGCGGCTCTCTTGCAGGGGCGAATTCATTCGCCAAGGGCAGCGAAGCTGCCCCAGTGGTACGGCCCTGCAATACCCGTAGATAGGCCATCAGATCGGCTGGGGAGGCATGGCTTGCGGCCAGCATAGACAGGGGTGTTTCAGGGCACGGCGGGATTAGTGCGAAACGATCGAAGGAATTGTCGATCCCTCGCGCGGTCGCTCGACTAGGAGATGAGCGTTTCCGCCAAGAGGAGAAACCCCATGAACATCGACAATCACCCGGTGGTATCCCGCGAGCAATGGTTAGAGGCGCGGGAGGCGCACCTGCGCAGGGAGAAGGAATTCACCCGCGAGCGCGACCGGCTCAGCGCCGAGCGCCGGGCCTTGCCCTGGGTGCGCATCGACACGCCGTACTTCTTCGACGGGCCGAGCGGGCGCGAAAGCCTGGCCGACCTGTTCGACGGGCGCAGCACCCTGGTCATCTACCACTTCATGTTCGGCCCCGGCTGGGAGGAGGGCTGCCCCGGCTGCTCCTTCCTCGCCGACCATATCGACGGCCCCAACCAGCACCTCAAGCACCATGACGTGACCCTGCTGTGCGTGTCCCGGGCGCCCTGGCAGGAGTTCCAGGCCTTTCGCAAGCGCATGGGCTGGAAGTTCAAGTGGGTGTCGTCCCATGGCAGCAGCTTCAACTTCGACTTCGGCGTGGCCGCCCGCCCCGAGGACATCGCCGCCGGCACCGCCAGCTACAACTACGGCACCACAAAGGACCCGGGCGAGGACATGCCGGGCCTCAGCGTCTTCTACCGCAATGAGGCGGGGGAGATTTTCCACACCTATTCCACCTATGCCCGTGGCCTGGACCTGCTGGTGGGTGCCTACAACTTCCTCGACCTGCTGCCCAAGGGGCGGGACGAGCAGGAGATCATGGACTGGATGACCTACCACGACCGCTACGAGGACGAGCCGGCGAAGGCGCACGGCTGCTGCGCGGAGTGACGCGC
>NZ_JBHSOU010000030.1:0-38423 GCF_042656385.1 Pseudomonas sp. GCM10022186 | reverse complement strand
GGGCGAATTCATTCGCCAAGCAGGCCGCAGGTCTGCCCTGCAAGGCCCCAGGGGGCAGCTGCGCTGCCCTTGGCGAATGAATTCGCCCCTACAGGATTAGCGCCGCCAGTTCATGCCACGGCAACCTCGCTCTCCACCACCTTCTCCCTGTTGCGCAGCACCAATGCGCAAAGCGCCGGCAGGAACAGCAGGGTCAGCAGCGTGCCCACCAGCACACCGCCGATCAGCACGTAGGCCAGGGCCGACCAGAACACCGAGAAGGTCAGCGGGATGAAGGCCAGGGCCGCGGCCAGGGCGGTGAGCAGCACCGGGCGGGCGCGGCGTACCGTGGCTTCGATGATGGCCTCCCGCAGGGGCCGGCCATGGGTCTGCTCCTGCTGGATCTGGTCGGTGAAGATCAGGGTATTGCGCATCAGGATGCCGCCGATGCCGATCAGCGCCAGGATGGCGTTGAAGCCGAACGGCTGGTTGAACAGCAGCAGCGCCGGCACGGCACCGATCAGGCCCAGGGGTGCGGTGGCGAAGACCATGAACATCAGGGCGAAGGAGCGCACCTGGAACATGATCACCACCAGGGTCAGCAGGATCATCACCGGGAACAGCGCGGCCAGCGCCTTGTTGGCCTTGGCGCTTTCCTCCACCGGGCCGCCGATGGTGACCCGGTAGCCCGCCGGCAGCTTGGCGATCAGTGGCTGCAGGTCGGCGTACACGGCCTTTTCCACATCCGGCGGCTGGGTGCCCTTGATGATGTCGGCGCGCACTTCGAAGGTCAGCTCGCGGTCGCGGCGCTTGAGGATGGGCTCCTCCATCACCGGCTGGAAGCGGCCCACCTGTTCCAGCGGCACCGAGACGCCGGCGGCGTTGGTGATGGTCAGGCCCTCGATGCCGCCGAGGTTCTCCCGCTGGGCGTTCTGCGCGCGCACCATCACCGCGACGGTGCGGGTGCCTTCGCGCACTTCGGTCACCGGGTTGCCGGTCAGCAGGGCGTTGAGCTGGCTCTTCACCTCATTGGGGGTGAAGCCGAGCAGGCGCAGGCGGTCCTGGTCCAGCACCAGGCGATAGGCGCTGTTGCGCTCGCCCCAGTCGACGAAGCTGTCGCGGGTCATCGGGTTGGCAGCCACCACCTGGCGCACCTCTTCGCTGATCTGCCGCAGCTGCTCGAGGTTCGGGCCGGAGACGCGGAACACCACCGGGAAGGGCACCGGCGGGCCGAACACCAGCTGGGTCACGCGCACCCGCGCCGAGGGGAATTCACCGTCCGCGATACGCGCCTGCATGCGCTCCCTGAGGGCGTCGCGGGCCTTGGAGTCGGCGGTCTGCACGACGATCTTGGCGAAGGCCGGGTCCGGCAGCTCCGGATTCAGGGAGAGGAAGAAGCGTGGCGCACCGCCACCCACATAGGCGTCCACCAGTCTGGTCTGGGGCTCTTCCAGGAGGGCTTTCTCCACCTGGGCGACCACCGCCTCGGTGGCCTTGAAGGCGCTGCCCGGTGGCATGTAGACCTCCACCAGCAACTCGGAGCGATCGGAGTTGGGGAAGAACTGCTTCTTCACCACGCCCATGCCCAGGACGCTGCCGACGAAGGCGAGCACCACCAGGGCGGTGACCGTCTTGCGGTGGTTCACGCACCAGGTCACCAGGGCGCGCAGGCGCTGGTGGAGGCGGGTGGAATAGAGCGCTTCATGGCCGCCGGGCACCGGCTTTATCTTCGGCAGCAGCTTCACCCCCAGGTAGGGGGTGAAGAACACCGCCACCAGCCAGGAGGCGAGGAGGGCGAAGCCGACGATCCAGAAGATGTTGCCGGCGTATTCCCCGGCGCCGGACTTGGCGAAGCCCACCGGCAGGAAGCCGATCACCGTCACCAGGGTGCCGGTGAGCATGGGCGCGGCGGTGGAGGTCCAGGCGAAGGTGGCGGCCTGGATGCGATCCAGGCCTTCCTCCAGTTTCACCACCATCATCTCGATGGCGATGATGGCGTCGTCCACCAGGAGGCCCAGGGAGAGGATCAGCGCGCCGAGGGTGATGCGGTCGAACTCGCGGCCGCTCATCAGCATCACCACGAAGACGATGGACAGGGTCAGGGGCACGGCGGCGGCCACCACCAGGCCGACGCGCAAGCCCAGGGCGATCAGGCTGATCAGCATCACCACGCCGAGGGCGACGAAGAACTTCAGCATGAATTCGTTCACCGCCAGGCGAATCTTCTCGGCCTGGTCGGAGACCTTGTCGAAGGTCACGCCGAGCGGCAGTCCGGCATGGATGCGGTCTTCCTCGGCGTTGAGCGACTTGTCCAGCTCCAGGCCGTTGAAGTGCGGGGCCATGATCACGCCGAGCATCAGCGCCGGTTCGCCCTGGTGGCGGATGCGGTAGGTCGGCGGGTCCTCGTAGCCGCGTTTCACCGTGGCCACGTCGGCGATGCGCAGCAGCTTGCCGTTGGCGTTGATCGGCACGTTCTCGATCAGCGCCAGGCTGTCGAAGGCACCGTCCAGGCGGATGTGGGCACGCGGGCCGGCGGTCTCGACGAAGCCGGCCGGGGCCACGCCGTTCTGCTTGCCCAAGGCTTCGAAGATCTGTTCCGGCTTCAGGCCGAGGGTGGCCAGTCGCTGGTAGGAAAACTCGACGAAGACGCGCTGGGCCTGTTCACCGAGGATGTTCACCTTCTTCACGCCGGGCAGGCGCAGCAGGCCCTGGCGCAGGTCTTCGGCCATCTGCACCAGCTGGCGGTGGGGCATCTGCCCGCCTTCCAGCGCATAGAGGGCGAAGTAGACGTCGGAATACTCATCGTTGAAGAAGGGCCCGATCACGCCCTGGGGCAGGCGCTTGGCTTCGTCCGAGAGTTTCTTGCGGGTCTGGTAGAAGAGCTCCTGGATGTCGCCCGGGCGGGTGGAGTCCATGAACTGGATCTTCATCGAGACGAAGCCGGGCTGGGCGATGGTTTCCACCCGGTCATAGAAGTCCAGCTCCTGCAGGCGCTTCTCCAGGCGGTCGGCCACCTGTTCCTGCATTTCCCGCGCGGTGGCGCCGGGCCAGGCGGCGGTGACGGTCATGGTCTTGACCGTGAAGGACGGGTCTTCGGCGCGGCCCAGCTTGCTGAAGGCGATGGCGCCGGCCACCAGGGTGGCGATGATCAGGAACAGGGTCACCGCCCGGTTGCGTACCGCGAAGGCGGAAAGGTTGAAGCGGCTCATCTCAGTGCTCCAGGGCCAGCGACGGCGCCGGCAGTTCACGCACGCTGTCGCCCGCGTTCAGCAGATGGGCGCCGAGGGCGACGATGCGCTCGCCCGGCTGCAGGCCGCCTTCCAGCACCGCTTCTTCCTGTTCGAGGCGCACCACATGTACCGGGCGCAGTTCCACCTTGCCGTCCGCCTTGATGACCCAGACGCCGGTGCCCTGGCCCTTGTCGTGCAGGGCGCCCAGCGGTACGCGCAGCAGTTGCTGGCGGGCCGCACCGTCCAGGCGCAGGGTGATGGTGGAGCCGATGGCCAGGGCCGCGGAATCGCCGCCCAGGGTGTAGCGGGCGCGGAAGGTGCGGGTGGTGGCGTCGGCCGCGGCGGAAAGCTCGCGCAGGGTGGCCGGTACCGCGTCGCCGGAGGCGCCATAGGGATAGGCGCGGGCCGCATGGCTGGCCAGGGAACGCTGGGTTTCCGGGATGTCGATCACCGCCTCGCGGGCGCCGTCGTGGGCCAGGCTGGCGACTATCTGCCCTTCGGCAACCACCTGGCCGCGATCCACCCGCACATCGGTGATCACGCCATCGGCATCGGCCTTGAGGGTGGAGTAGGCGCGGCGGTTCTCCACCTGGGCGGCTTCGGAGGTGGCGGCGGCCTGCTCGGCCTGGGCTACCCGCAGGCGCGTGTTGGCCTGATCGTAGATCTGCCGGGACACGGCACCGGTGCCGGTCAGGCGGCGATAGCGGGCTTCGTCGTCGCGGGCCTGGCGCAGCTCGGCTTCGGCGGCGGTGACGCGGTTGCGCGCGGCGCGCAGGGCCAGTTCGAAGTCGGTGTTGTCCAGCACCAGCAGCACGTCGCCGCGCTTCACCCGGGTGCCCGGGTCCACCTTGCGCGCGATCACCTTGCCGCCGACGCGAAAGCCCAGGTCGCTGGTGGTGCGTGCCGCCACCACGCCGGTATAGAGCGCGTCCTGCTGGGCGGCGGCCTGCACGTCGGTGGCCAGCACCGCGCGCAGCAGGGGAGCGCTGACGCTGCTGTCGGCCTGGCTGTGGCAGCCACCCAGGGCCAGCAGTGCGGCGGGGATCAGGGCGAGTAGGGCAAGGTGCGGACGATTCATGGAGCGATCCTCGGGTTCGGCGACGACGGGGCGGGAATACCGCAGGTCGAAAATATGATAGGCATAATCTAATTTCGTGTATATATGTCACTCGTCATCTAACTCGTCGACCCAGGGGCTGGGCGACCAACGGAGGTACCTGCGATGAACCACGTAGAAGAAAAGGTGGAGAACGGTGCGAGCTGCGCGGCACCGTCCAGTGTCGGCAGCGACGACTGGCAGGCCCTTGAATGGCAACTGATGGCTCTCGCGGCTGGCGAAGAAGGAGCCGAGCAATGAACCCGTCCCGCCTGCTGCTGGCCATCCTCATGGTGCTGACCGCCCTGGGGGAAATTTCCACCCAACTGATCATTCCCGCCCTCGGCGGCATCGAGCAGGGCCTGGGCGCCGGGCATGGCGCCAGCCTGGCCGCGCTATCGAGCTTCGTTGCCGCCTTCGGCATTGGCCAATTGCTGCTGGGGCCGCTGTCCGACCGCGTGGGCCGTCGCCCGGTGCTGATCGGCGGGCTCGGCCTCTACCTCGCCGCCACCGCCTGGATGCTGCTGGCCGACAGCATGACCGGCTTCATCCTCGGCCGCGTCGCCCAGGGCCTCGGCGCCTGCGCCGCGCTGGTGCTGGCGCGGGCCATCGTCCGCGATGTCTGGAAGGCCCAGGCGGCGCCGGCCCTGGCCATGACCGTGATCGGCATGCTCAGCGCCATCGCCCTGGCGCCCATGGCCGGCGGCCTGCTGACCCAGTGGGGCGGCTGGCACGCGCCGATCCTCGCCTCGCTGACCATCGGCGGCAGCGCGCTGCTGGCGGTGCTGGCCTTCTACCGCGAATCCAACCCGAGCCTCGATCCCAAGGCCGGCCATCCGGCTACCCTGGCGCGGGATTACTTCGACCTGCTCAAGCAGAAATCCAGCCGCGCCCTGGCCTTCACCCTGGCGGGCACCTACGGGGCGATGTTCGCGGTGGTGGCCGGTTCATCAGCCGTCTATATCGGTCTGCTCGGGCTGAGCGCGGCCGAGTACGGCCTGGCTTTCGGCGCCACCATTTCCGGGCTGATCGCCGGGGCCCTGTTCACCCAGCGCAGGATCATGCAGCTGGGCCCGCAACGCATCGTCTGCATCGGGGTCAGCCTGGTGGCCAGCGGCGCGCTCGCCACCCTGGTGGTGTACGCCACCCTCGGCCTGTCGGTGCTCGGACTCTCGCTGCCGCAGGTGCTGGTGACCCTGGGCGGCGGCATGCTGATCCCGGCCTCGGTGGCCGGCGTGGTGATGCCCAACGCCCACCGCGCGGGCCTGGCCGCCGGCCTGATGGGCTTCGCCCAGATGCTCGGCGCCACCCTGAGCGGCCTGATCCTCGGCGCCCTGCAGGACGGCAGCGCCGCGCCGATGATGGTCATCCAGGCGGTGTTCGCCGTGGCGGCCTTCAGCGGCTTCGCCCTGATGACCCGCAAGCCGCGTAGCGCGGCGGTTTCGGCAGCGGGGTGAGCGACTCCCGGGACGGGAACCCTGGCGCACTCTGCAAGAGGGAAGTCCCTTTCCCGTCGGCGCCCGGTTCGGCCAGGACTCGCCAGGCCGAACCGGTGCGTGGTGCGTCATGCGGTGAACACGTTCAGGGCGACCTCGATATTGCCGCGCGTGGCCTTGGAGTAGGGGCAGATTTCATCCGCGGCGTGGGCGAGCTTCTCGGCGACGTCCTGTGCCAGGCCGGGTATGCGGACATTGAGCCGGGCCTGGAGGATCCACTCGGCTCCGGTCTGTCCCAGGTCGACTTCGATGTCCACGGCCAGGTCGGCCGGCAGCGTCACCTTCTTCTGTGCGGCCACCAGACCGATGGCGGTGATGTAGCAGGACGACCAGGCGCCCGCGAACAACTGCTCGGCCGTCGGGTGCGGCTGGACGGCGCTCAGAACCTGCTCCTGGCCGTTGCTGCCGGACAGGTTGAGATCCAGGCTGCCATGGGCTCCACGCGCGGCGCCATCACGGCGGCTCAGGGTGGTGTGGGTCTTGCCGGTGAACAGGACTTTGTCGATCTTGGTCATGGTGATTTCCTCATTGCTTGGGTTTGGGTTTGTATCGCTAAAGATTAAATCGCATGCGATGTAGTGAAGACTGAAGCTGCCGTTGCTGGATGTCAAGGCGTGTCATTCAGCATCATCCCGGGCATCCGACCAATGGTTGTATGAGATTAAATCGTGCGCGATAAAAGTGCTTCGGTGCTAAATCACAGTCAAGGATATTTTTCGGGCGGCTTGTCCCTGGCAATTCCGGCGGTACCGAAAAAGTCGCATGCGATGTAAGATCTGGCCTTAACCCGACGTGGCCTGGTGCCAACAAGAGGAAGACAGATGAAAACCAACGAACAGGACGACCCCTCGGACGTCAAACTGGCCGATTTCCTGTGCTTCGCGGTCTACTCGACCAACCTGGCGTTCGGCAAGGTCTACAGGCCGGTTCTGGAAGCGCTCGGCCTCACCTATACCCAGTACGTCACCGTCGTCGCGCTCTGGGAAGAGAACGACCAGACCGTCAGCGGCCTCGGCGAAAAGCTCTTCCTCGAATCCAACACCCTCACGCCGATCCTCAAGAAGCTCGAGGCCATGGGCCATGTCCAGCGCATGCGCGACCCGGCCGACGAGCGCCAGGTCAGGGTCCGCCTGACCGATAGCGGGAGGCGGCTGCGCGAGCGGGCATTCGACTTCAACCTCAAGGATGCCTGTGGCCTGAGCTCCCAGGAGTTCTCCAGGCTGCAGAAGGAGATAGTCGCGCTGCGCGGCAGCCTCCTGAAGTTCGTGCGCGGCGAGGACTGAACAGGAGCCCAGGGCACGGCGCCCGAGGGCTCGGAGAAATGGGTGCACCGGGACTGGAAGGTGCGCCTCCGGTGAAAGCGTTCGGCAGCGCTTTCAATACACGTCCCGCACGTAGCGCTTGTCCCTGGCCATCGCCCCGACATAGGTCTCCGCCTCTGCGGCGCTGAGGCCGCCATGCTCGCGCACCACGGCCTTGAGTGCCGCGTCCACATCCCTGGCCATGCGGCTGGCGTCGCCGCAGACGTAGAAGTGCGCACCATCCTCCAGCCAGCGCCAGAGCTCGGCGCCCTGTTCGAGCATGCGTTGCTGCACATAGACCTTCTCTTCCTGGTCGCGGGAGAAGGCGGTGTCCAGGCGCTGCAGGTGGCCGGAAGCCTGCCAGGCCTGCAGCTCGTCCCGGTAGTAGAAGTCCGAGGCCTCCCGCTGTTCGCCGAAGAACAGCCAGTTGCGGCCCTTGGCCCCCGACGCCTGGCGTTCCTGGAGGAAGGCGCGGAAGGGCGCGATGCCGGTGCCGGGGCCGACCATGATCATCGGCCGCTCGGGGTCGGCCGGGACGCGGAAGTGGGTGGACTTCTGGATGAAGATGGGCACCTCGCCCTGGCCCGCGCGGTCGGCGAGGAAGGCCGAGCAGACGCCGCCGCGAGCGCGGTCGTCGCACTGGTAGCGCACGGTGGATACCGTCAGGTGCACTTCATCCGGGTTGGCCAGGGCGCTGGAGGCGATGGAGTAGAGGCGTGGCTGCAGGCGCTTGAGCCGCCCCAGCAGTTCCTCCGCGCTGGCCTGGATGGGGAAGGCGCGCAGCAGGTCGGCCAGTTGCCGGCCCCAGAGCCAGTCGTCCAGTTCGGCCTTGTTCGCTGGTTCCAGCAGGCGCGCCAGCTCCGTGTTGCACGAGCGCTCGGCAACGAAGCGCAGCACTTCGGGGGTGATCCTGGCGATTTCGAAATGCCGGCCCAGGGCGGTCGCCAGGGGCAGCGTGCCCTGGTCCTTCACCTCTACCGGTTGGGCGCCATCGAGGTTCAGGGCGGCCAGGACCTCGTCCACCAGCGATGGGCAGTTGCTCGGCCAGACGCCCAGGGCGTCGCCGGCCTGGTAGCTGAGGCCGCTGCCCTTGAGGTCCAGCACCACCTGCCGGGTTTCCTTCGCCGAGTCCGGCGCATTCAGCACGCGGTTATGCAGCAGGCGGCTGCGCAGGGGGCGTTGGCGGCTGTAGGTGGGGGTGACGGTGGCTTCGACCGTGGGTTCGGCGTCCACGCCCGCCAGCTCGGGCACCGGCTGCGCCAGGGTGGCACCGGCCAGGGCGTGAGATACGGCAGTCAGCCAGGCGCGCGCCGGTTCCTCGTAGTCCGGTTCGCAGTCCACCCGCGGGGCCAGGCGCCGTGCGCCGAGTTCTTCCAGGCGGGCGTCCAGCTTGCGGCCGAAGCCGCAGAACTGGTCGTAATTGGAATCCCCCATGGCCAGCACGGCGAACTCCAGGCCGGCGAGGGAGGGTGCATTGTCCGCCGACAGGGCGCTCCACAGGGTGGTGCCATTGTCGGAGGGATCGCCGTCGCCGAAGGTGCTGGCGATCAGCAGGGCGGTGCCGGCACCGGCCAGTTCGGCGGGCTGGATGGCGTCCATCGAGCGCACCGTCACGGCGCGGCCCTCGGCCTTGAGCGACTCGGCGCAGAGGTTGGCGAAGGTCTCCGCATTGCCGGTCTGGGAGCACCAGAGCACCAGCAGCGGCTTCTGCTGCGCGGGTGCCGCGGCCGGCACCGCCGGAGAGTCCCAGCTGCGGGAGAACAGGCCGGCGAGGATGCCGTCCAGCAGCAGGCGGGTGTCGGCTGTCAGGGGCGCACTGGCCGGCAGGGTGGGCACGCCGCCCAGCTTGCGGCATTCCTCGCTGCGCAGGCCGAGCAGGTAGCCCTGCAGGTAGCGCTGTTCGGTGGGGGCCAGGCTGACATCGGCGCTGGCGTCGAGGTTCAGCAGGCGGGCGAAGGCATTGATCGGCATGTCGGCGAGTTCCTCCGAAGAACCGGTCGCGGCGCTGGCCGTGGCCGTCTCGACTTCTACCAAGGGGATGAGCTGGGAGCTGGCCGGAGCGACGGGCGCCAGGGCGACGGCGCTGTACTTGAATTCCGGCTGCAGCGAAATGGGGTCGATGGCGTCGCTGGTGACGGCGTTGATCGCCAGGTCCTCGCCGTAGCGGTCGTTCCAGTGGAAGGGCGCGAAGCAGTTGCCCGGCCGCACGCGGTCGGTGACCACCGCCGGCAGCACGGCGCGGCCGCGGCGCGAGCGCACTTCCACCTGGCCCTTGTCGGTGATGCCGAGGCGCTCGGCATCCACCGGGTGGATTTCCACGAAGGGACCGGGGTTGAGCTTGTTCAGGGTGGCCACCTTGCCGGTCTTGGTCAGGGTGTGCCACTGGTGCTGCACGCGGCCGGTGTTGAGCACCAGGGGGAAAGCGTCGTCCGGCAGGTCCGCCGGGTCCATGTGCGGGCGGGCGAAGAACACGCCCTTGCCATGCTCGGTGGCGAAGGCGATGGCCGGGCGGTTGCCGTCGGCATCGAGTTCCAGCGTCTGGCTGATGCCGTCGTTGAGATAGCGGACCGGGTTGCGTGCATTGGCCTCCGAGCCCGGCGCGCAGGGCCACTGCATGGGGCCCTGGCGCAGCAGGTCGAAGCTGGCGCCACGGATGTCGTAGCCGGTCTTCGGGTTCCAGGCCAGCTTGATCTCCTCGAAGACTTCGGCGGCGCTTTCATAGCTGAAGGCATCGACGAAGCCCATGGCGCAGGCGACGCGGGCGATGATCTGCCAATCCGGCAGGCTGTCGCCGGGGGCATCCACGGCCTTTTGCGTCAGGGTCAGGTTGCGCTCGGAGTTGATCATCACACCTTCGGCCTCGGCCCAGAGGGCGCCGGGCAGGAGGATGTCGGCGTAGCGGTTGGTCTCGGTGTCGAGGAAGGCGTCCTGGGTGATCACCAGTTCGGCGGCCTGCAGGCCTTCGATGGCCTGGCGCCGGTTGGGAACCGTGGCCACCGGGTTGGTGCAGATGATCCAGCAGGCCTTGATGCTGCCCGCGCTCATTGCCTCGAACATGGCCACGGTGCCGTCGCCGCCGTCGGTGCGCAGATGGCCACGGGGCAGTCGCCAGAGGTCCTCGATGAAGTGGCGGTCGGCTTCAACCAGCAACGAGCGCTGGCCGGGCAGGCCGGGGCCCATGTAGCCCATCTCGCGGCCGCCCATGGCATTGGGCTGGCCGGTGAGGGAGAAGGGGCCGCTGCCGGGGCGGCAGATGGCGCCGGTGGCCAGGTGCAGGTTGCACAGGGCGTTGGTGTTCCAGGTGCCGTGGGTGCTCTGGTTCAGGCCCATGGTCCAGCAGCTCATCCATTCCCCGGCTTCGCCGATCCACTGGGCGGCCTTGCGGATATCCGCCTCGGGCAGACCGGTGATGGCGGCGACCCGCTCCGGGTCGTAGTCCTCGAGGAAATCCTCCATGGCCTCCCAGCCCTGGGTATGGGCCTCGATGAAGGCCGGGTCGGTGTGGCCGTTCTTGTGCAGCAGGTGGAGCAGGCCATTGAGCAGGGCCAGGTCGGTGCCCGGCCTGATCGGCAGGTAGAGGCTGGCCTTGTCGGCGGTGGCGGTGCGGCGCGGGTCGACGACGATCAGCTTCGCGCCGGCCTTGACCCTGTCCATCATGCGCAGGAAGAGGATCGGGTGGCAGTCGGCCATGTTGGCGCCGGTCACCAGGAACAGGTCGGCGCGGTCGAAGTCCTGGTAGGAGCCGGGCGGGCCGTCGGAGCCGAGGGACAGCTTGTAGCCGCTGCCGGCGCTGGCCATGCACAGCCGCGAGTTGGATTCGATATGGCGGGTGCGGATGAACCCCTTGGCCAGCTTGTTGGCCAGGTACTGGGCTTCCAGGGACATCTGCCCGGACACATAGAAGGAAATGGCGTCCGGTCCGTGGGTGTCGAGCAGCCCGCGCAGGCGATTGGCGGTGTCCTGGATGGCCTGGTCGATGCCGGTGCGCACCGGGTCGCGGCTGCGCTCGTGGCGCAGGTAGGCATGCTCCATGCGACCAGAGTCGGCCAGGGGCTGGGCGCAGGTGTTGCCCTTGGTGCACAGGCGGCCGAAGTTGGTCGGGTGGGCCTTGTCGCCGGTCACCTTGACCACGCGGTTGTCCGCCACTTCCATGACGATGCCGCAGCCGACGCCGCAATAGGGACACACGCTTCGTACTGTCTTGTTCGCCATAGCCGTACCTTGCGCAGAAACGAAAAAGCGCCATGCCACCCACCGTCGGAACGGGGGAGACACGGCGCCTTTGTCGTGGGGTAGGGCAATCGGCATTGATTGCCTCGAGGTGCCTATCGCAAGGCACATGCCAAGTTGCCCCTAACCCTCTCAAGGCGTTGCGCGGCGGTGCTTGCGGGCATTTCTCGGGTGATTTCCGCGGGTGGCGAGCCGGCTTCAGGATGGGGCGCGCGAGGTGCCGGCGCACCGTTTTGGTTCTCGGCCCGGCGGGCGCCACGAATGCTCCGGGCACAGTCGACGAAAATTGCGAAAATCGCTGCAGGCCGCGCCGTTGCTGCGCCGGGACTCTGACCAGGGAGGCGTGTCGAGCGCCTTTTCGCGGAACTGGCACAGCCACTGCATAGGCAGGACCAGGCCCACCGCGAACAGTGCGGAGGGCGGCCCGGCAGATCAATGGCGATCCTTCCCCCGGGCTGACAGGTGCGCCAGGCATTGTGGCTCGGCGGCACCCATGAATGAACAGGCAAAGGCGCCTGGGACGGCTGAGTCCCAGGCGTTTTTTTTGCCCCCGAAAACGTGATTGGCTTGGGCCGGGTGCTACCTATGAACTCCAACGTCGCTTCCACTCCTGATGTGCAAACGCTGATCGTCATCGGCAATGGCATGGTCGGCCATCATTGCGTCGAGCAACTGATCGAACGCGGCGCGCTGGACCGCTATCGCATCCAGGTTTTCAGCGAAGAGCCGCTGCGCGCCTACGACCGCGTGCACCTGTCGGAGTACTTTGGTGGCCGCGATGCCGAGTCCCTGGCGCTCGGTGAAGCCAGCCTCTCCCAGACTCCGGGCGTGACCCTGCACCTGGGTGTGCCGGTACTGGAGATCGACTGCGAACGCCGCGAGGTGATCACCGCCCAGGGCTGCGTGGCCTACGACAAGCTGGTGCTGGCCACCGGTTCCTACCCCTTCGTGCCGCCCATCGAGGGCGCCGAGGGCAACTCGCGTCTGGTCTATCGCACCCTGGCCGACCTCGACACCATCCGCGCTGCCGCCGCCCAGGCCCGTCGCGGCGTGGTAGTGGGCGGCGGCCTGCTGGGCCTGGAGGCGGCCAATGCGCTGAAGTCCCTCGGTCTCGATGCCCATGTGGTGGAGTTCGCCCCGCGCCTGATGCCGGTGCAGCTGGATGACCAGGGCGGCCAGGCGCTGAAGGCGCGGATCGAGGAACTGGGCGTGGGTGTGCACCTGTCCAAGGCCACCCAGTCCATCAGCGCCGGCGAGCAATACCGCTACCGGATGAACTTCGCCGGCGAGGACTTCCTGGAAACCGACCTGATCGTCTTCTCCGCTGGCATCCGCCCGCAGGATGCCCTGGCTCGCCAGTGCGGCCTGGAACTGGGCCCGCGCGGTGGCGTGGCCATCGACGGCCAGTGCCTGACCTCGGACAGCAACATCTACGCCATCGGCGAATGCGCGGCATGGAACGGCAGCATCTTCGGCCTGGTCGCCCCCGGCTACCAGATGGCCCGCAGCGTCGCCGCGCAGCTCTGTGGCGACGAAGCCGACCCCTTCATCGGCGCCGACATGTCCACCAAGCTGAAGCTGCTGGGCGTGGACGTGGGCTCCATCGGCGACGCCCACGGCGCGCTGCCGGGTGCCCGCAGCTACCGCTTCATCGACGAAGCCACCTCCAGCTACCGTCGCCTGGTGGTCTCGGCCGACGGCAAGCAGGCCCTGGGCGCGGTGCTGGTGGGCGACAACAGCTACTACGACACCCTGCTGCAATACGTGCAGAACGGCATCAAGCTGCCGGCCGACCCGGCCAGCCTGATCCTGCCGGCGGGCGAGGGCGCCCCGGCCCTGGGCGCCGATGCGCTGCCGGCCACCGCCACCGTGTGCTCTTGCCACAACGTCAGCAAGGGCGCCATCTGCTCCGCCATCGACGGCGGCTGCACCGACGTCGCGGGGGTCAAGGCCTGCACCAAGGCTGCCACCGGCTGCGGCGGTTGCGCGGCGCTGCTGAAACAAGTGGTGGAGCACGAGCTCTCCGCCCGTGGCGTGGCCGTGGACAAGAGCCTCTGCCAGCACTTCGCCTACACCCGCCAGGAGCTCTACGCCCTGGTCCGCGTGGAAGGCATCGAGACCTTCGAGGAGATGCTCGCCAAGCACGGCCGCGGCCATGTGGGCTGCGACATCTGCAAGCCGGCCATCGGCTCCATCCTCGCCTCCTGCTGGAACCGCCCGATCCAGGATCCCTGGCTGGTGCCGCTGCAGGACACCAACGACACCTTCATGGCCAACATGCAGAAGAACGGCACCTACTCGGTGGTGCCGCGCATCCCCGGTGGCGAGATCACCCCGGAAGGTCTGATCGCCATCGGCGAAGTGGCCAGGAAGTACAAGCTCTACACCAAGATCACCGGCGGCCAGCGCATCGACCTGTTCGGCGCCCAGCTCCACGAGCTGCCGGACATCTGGGGCGAGCTGATCGCCGCCGGCTTCGAAACCGGCCATGCCTACGGCAAGTCCACCCGTACCGTGAAGTCCTGCGTCGGCAGCACCTGGTGCCGCTACGGCGTGCAGGACAGCGTGAAGATGGCTCTGGACATCGAACACCGCTACAAGGGCCTGCGTTCGCCGCACAAGCTGAAGTTCGCCGTCTCCGGCTGCACCCGCGAGTGCGCCGAGGCGCAGAGCAAGGACGTGGGCGTGATCGCCACCGAGAAGGGCTGGAACCTCTACGTCTGCGGCAACGGCGGCATGCGCCCGCGCCACGCCGAACTGTTCGCCACCGACCTGGATGACGAGACCCTGATCCGCTACATCGACCGCTTCCTGATGTTCTACATCCGCACCGCCGACAAGCTGCAGCGCACCTCGGTCTGGCGCGAGAGCCTGGAGGGCGGCCTGGACTACCTCAAGGCGGTGATCATCGACGACAGCCTGGGGCTGGCCGATGAACTGGAAGCGCAGATGCAACTGGTGGTGGACCGCTACGAGTGCGAGTGGGCCAACGCCATCAAGGACCCGGAGAAGCTCAAGCGCTTCCGCACCTTCGTCAATGACGGCCGTAGCGACCCGGATATCCGATTCATCGAAGAACGCGGCCAGATCCGCCCGCTGCGGGTGGACGAAGCCGAGCTTATTCCCTTGGTGGAGGAGGTGGTCTGATGAACCAAGCAAGCGTGCAACCCAGTGAAGTCCGGGGCCGTTGGCAAGCCGTCTGCAACCGCACCGACCTGGTGCCCAATTCCGGCGTGGTGGCCTGGGTGACCAATATCCAGGTGGCGCTGTTCTACCTGCCGGGGGAGGCCGGCGAGCAGCTCTTCGCGGTGCAGAACCATGATCCGCTGGCGCGGGCCAATGTGATCGGCCGCGGCATAGTCGGCCACCTCGACGGCGCCCTGGTGATCGCCTCGCCGCTGTACAAGCAGCACTACCGCCTGGAAGACGGCGCCTGCCTGGAGTACCCGGAGCAGCAGCTGCGGGTGTGGCCGGTGCGCCTCACGGGGGATGTGGTGGAGATCGGGCTGGGTTGAGATTCGGATTCGGGATCGGAAGCTTGTGGGAGCGAATTCATTCGCGAATGAATTCGCTCCCACAAGGGCAGAGTGCTTCGTAGCCCGGGCGGCACGCATTTCCTGTAGGGGCGAATTCATTCGCCAAGGGCAGCGCAGCTGCCCCCTGGGGCCTTGCAGGGCAGACCTGCGGCCTGCTTGGCGAATGAATTCGCCCCTACAAGGACAGAAGCTCGGTAGCCCGGATGAGATCCGGGAGCGGGCTGCACCCGGGCCAAGGTCCTCCCCGGAAGGCAGGTTTTTCCTGTGGGGGCGAATTCATTCGCCAAGGGCAGCGAAGCTGCCCCCTGGGGCCTTGCAGGGCAGACCTGCGGCCTGCTTGGCGAATGAATTCGCCCCTGCAAGGGTGGCCGGATGCGGTCCGGCCGTCCTCAACTGAAATCCAGCGCCCGCTGCTTACAGCAGCGCACCAGCGCTTCTTCCAGCTTGCGGTCGGGCATGGCGTGGGCGCGCAGGATGCGGGCCGTCTTCTCCACGTAGTCGCGGGTGGTGCCGTAGTGGCCACTGGCGTTGTCGAAGACCTGGCGCAGCACGTGGTCGGGCAGGGCGCCGGCGTAGCAGGCGATATCGCGCCGCAGCACGAAGCCCAGGGCCTGCACACTGGGCCCGCGTTCCAATTGGCAGTTGAGCCACTTCGGCTGGTAGGCGGCATCGGGCATTTCCCGTTGCCAGAGGGCGAAGAGGTGTTCTTCCAGTTGCTCGTCCGGCAGCCGGTAAGCGAAACCGGCGCAGGAGCCGCCCCGGTCCAGTCCGAGCACCAGGCCGGGTGTCTCCGGGGTGCCGCGATGAATCTGCGACCAGAGGTAGAGCCCACGGTGGTAGCCATGGATGCGCGCGCGACGGGTTTCCTCGGTCGGGCATTCCGGCCGCCAGATCAGCGACCCATAGGCGAACAGCCAGACCGGACCGCCCTGATGGCGGGACATGGTGTTTTCCAGGGAAGCGAGCAATTCGGCGCGGGCGAGTTGTACCGGCTGTTCGAGCAGGGGCGGGTAGGACAGGTTCTGGAGCGCGGGATCAGGGCCGTGCATTGCTTGAAGTCAGGCTCCTCGACGACTACGCGGACAGTTTTACCAGTTGTAGCACCGCCCGCGTACTGGCGTTCGTCGAAATGCGCGGGCGCCAATGAATTCGCCCCACGGGCGCCGATGCCTCCAGGCAGAGGACATCTTTTGTTGCAAGGAACATCTTCGCGTTGTCATGAAATGCTAAGTTTTTGTCGTGAAATGCGAAGTCGCCAAAAGTGGCTGTCCATAGGCTTGGCCGCCATTCAGCTGGGGCTGGAGCCGCTGCAGGGCCCGCCCCGAAAGCCCTGGAGTATTTATGGTGAAACCGCTTTTCGGATTGGCGTTGGCAGGTTTGGTCCTGCTCGGCAGTGGCTGTTCCAGCAAGGTCACCCAGCCTGAGCAGTATTCAGGCTTTCTCGGGGACTACTCGCAGCTCGAGGAAACCAGGTCCGCCAGCGGCGAGCCGGTGCTGCGCTGGACGGCGCCGGACTTCGACCCGCAGCGCTACGGCTCGCTGCTGGTGGAAAAGCCGGTCTTCCATCCCGCCCAGGCGCCCGGCGACCAGATGAGCCAGCAGACCCTGGACCAGATCGCCACCTATATGCGCCTGGCGCTGCAGCGCGAACTGGTGGGCAAGCTGCGTCTGGTGGGCAAGCCCGAGGCGGACACCCTGGTGCTGCGCCCGGCCATCTCCGCGGTGGCGGTTTCCACCGAGCAGCTGAAGGCCTACGAGGTCATCCCGATCGCCTTGCTGGCTGCCGCCGCGACCACGGCCACCGGCACCCGTGACCAGGAAGTGACCCTGTACGCGGAGCTGGAGGCCGTGGATGCCAACAGCGGCGAACCCGTCGTCCGGATGGTGCGCAAGGGCCAGGGATTGAGCCTGGAAAACCGCAGGACGCCGCTGGTCCTGGATGACCTCAAGCCCCTGCTCGATGACTGGGCACGGGACGCGCGTGATTTCCGGCCCTGACGGGCCGCCTTCGATCGAGCGACGAGTCGGCACCGGTGCCCGCCAGCAGGCGGGCATCGGTTCCTCTCCGCGTGCTCGCCCTTTGACCCGGGCTGAACGGCCGGGTCGCAAACCCCATGCAGGCGCACCTTCTCCGGCAGTGGACATGAGACGGCCGGAACAGGCATGCCCCTGCCAATCAGGTGATTGAATGCTCAGTGATGGAATTCTCGATTACTTCGCCCTCGGCGTGCTGTTCTTCGTCGTGATCGTCCTGTTCTACGGGATCATCGTGCTCCACGACATTCCCTACGAGATCGCCAAGCGGCGCAACCACCCGCACCGGGACGCCATCCATGCCGCTGGCTGGGTGAGCCTGTTCACCCTCCACGCACTCTGGCCGTTCCTGTGGATCTGGGCCATGTTGTACCGCGAGGACCGGGGCTGGGGTTTCGGCGTGCCGCGGGCGGAACTGGAGCAGCAGTTGGCCGACATGCGCCAGCGCCTGGAACGGCTGGAAGGGCAGGCGCCCGTCCGTTCCGCGGCCGCGGTCGAGGAGGCCTGACATGGACCTGTTGCTGATCCTTACCTATACGGCCATCTGCGTCGCGATCTTCAAGATCTTCCGCATCCCGCTGAACAAGTGGTCGGTGCCCACGGCCGCCCTGGGCGGCGTGGTGCTGATCGGCGCGCTGATCTTCCTGATGAACTACAACCACCCGTACTCCGAGGTGGCGCGCAGCTACTTCGTGTCGACCCCGGTGATCCCGGTGGTGTCCGGCCAGGTGGTGGAGGTGCCGGTCAAATCCAATCAGCCGCTGGAGAAGGGCGATGTGCTGTTCCGCATCGACCCGACGCCCTTCGAAAACCGGGTGAAGTCGCTCCAGGCGCAGCTGGTGGCGGCGCGGGCCGACCAGTCCCGCGCCCGCGAGCTGGCCGCCCGCAACGTCGGCAACCGGCGTGATGTGGACCTCACCACCGCGCGGGTGGAAGACCTGCAGGCGCAGCTGAATATCGCCCGGTTCGAACTGGACAACACCGTGGTGCGCGCGCCGGGCAAGGGCTTCGCCACCCATGTGTCGCTGCGCCCGGGGATGATGGCGACGCGGCTGCCGCTGCGCCCGTCCATGGTGTTCATCCCGGACGAGGGCCACTACTTCGCCGCCTGGATGCGGCAGAACAGCCAGCTGCGCCTGACCCCCGGCGACGAGGCGGAAGTGGCCTTCGATGGCATTCCCGGCCGGGTGTTCAAGGGCGAAGTGAAGCAGGTGATCGGGGTGATCGGCGAAGGCCAGGTGCAGCCGTCCGGTACCCTGGTCAGCTTCAGCGGTTCACCGCCACCCGGGCGGGTGCCGGTGATCATCGAGATCACCGATCCGGACTATGCCCATTACGCGGCGCTGATGCCCGGCGGTTCCTACGGCCAGGCGGCACTCTACAGCCAGCATTTCCACCATGTCGCGGTGATGCGCAAGATCCTCCTGCGCATGGCGGCCTGGATGAACTACATCTTCCCCTTCCACTGAGCCGGGCGCCGCTCCCGCCCGCGGGGCGGGAGCGGCGTTGCCTGTCACGGTTCAAGTCGTTTGGGATTCATCGGTAGGGTGCGCCGTGCGCACCAGCGGTTGAGTATCGCGCGATGGCCGAGCCAGCAATCGGTGCGCGCAGCGCACCCTACGGCGGGCCAAGTGCGGGAGTCATGCCTTGAATGCAGTTGTTGGAGGGCCGCTCTGGTGCGACCCGGGAAGGAGGCGGCGCGCTGCCGGGGCAGGGCCGCCAGGCGGATCAGAACTTCAGGTAGGCGCTGGCGCTGGTCTGGTCGAGGTCGACGTCGCCGACCTTCAGCACTTCCTGTTCCAGGCGTACGCCGAAGTTGCGGAACACATCCAGTTCGACGCCGAGTCCGTAGGTCAGGTCCAGGTCGCTGCTGTCGCCGGCGATATCCGCGTCGGCATCCCAGGCGTGGACACCGGCACTGGCGAACAGGCGCAGGCGGTCGCCCACCGGTACGCCGAAGTGGGCGGCAGCCTGGAGGGAGTGGCCATCGAAGTCAGCGCGGCCGCCGTCGAAGCTGCCCAGGTCGACCCAGGCGCCTTCCACGGCCAGGTAGGGGTTGAAGCGGTAGCCGACGTAGGCCTTGTAGCTGTTGTCCTCGTCGCCCAGGGTGTGTTCGTCGATTTCCACCCGGGTCACGCCGCCGCCGAGGTAGAGGCCGCGGTCGTCCGCGAAGGCGCCGAGGGAGGTGATCGCCAGGACGGCGGCTGCAAGCTGTTTGCCGAATTTCATGGGTTTTCCTGCAAGGTCTGTTGAAAGGGTTGGGGGGGAAGGGTTGGGATCAGGCCGATCCCTTGCGCTGGAATTCCCTGTCCAGGCGTTCGCGAATCTGCCGCGCCGTCGCATCCATGGCGGGATAGATGTCCTCGACGACGGGCCTCGCGGATTGCTCGATGTTCCTGCCGCTGGCGCGGTCGACCGCGCGACCCAGGGTTTCGCCGGTCAGGCCATCGGTGACTTCGCTTTCGAAGAACAGGTAGAGGGTTTCATCGCGCACACCGGTGGCGTGCAGGGAGAGGCCGACCAGGAAGCCGATCGGGATGTATTCCATGACGCTCGGATCACGCGGTTCGCGCTTGATGTCGGTGATCGAGGCACGGAGCGTCAGCGCCCCCGGCGTGGGGCGGTCCACCAGGCGGTAACCGGCGGAGGAAAGTTGCTGTTCGAGTTGTCCGCGAAAGTGCCGCAGCAGTTTGTCGGTATCCGCGTCGGATTCGTCGAAAGACGATTGGTTGTTGGCAAGTGAGAGTGGTTTTGGCAGATCGATGAATACCGTCTTGTGGTGGTTCCAGAAAAAAGGCGTGGGGTATTTCTTCCAGGCGATGCTGTCCTCGTCTCTTTCGATTATTTGCAATGGGGCATTGGCTTGTGGCGTGGATATGTCGATGGCGGGGGCCATCGAACAGCCGAACAAACTCAGCGAAAGCGAGAGGATGGAAAGTTCTCTGATATGCATGGGGATTCCTGTTGATGTCGCGTCGATCCGCCCGGCACAGGCACTGGGAGGTAGTCGCGGGGCCGCGGCCAGCATGGCGGGGCGGCGTGCCGTCGGACGGCGCGCCTGGAGCAGAGGGGCGTACAGGTGTATGCTGCGCGCCCCGTCCGGCGCATCCGCACTCTGAGCCAGCCGCGAAGAAAACAAGAATCAAAAATCGTCATTTCTGCTCTGCAGCGCGCAGCTCGAAGCCGATGTGCGAGAGAATTCGTGTCTTCTCCCGCGGGTAATGAAATCAATTAGCTCAGCGAACTTTCATGAAAAGCCAGTTCCAGTTCTTCCTGAAGGGCGGCGATAGTGTCTTATTCGACGCCGCGAACAATCAGTTGCATATGGGCTCGAATTCGGGCGAGCCGCGAACAGTGACGATTTCCTATTCGGAATCACGTTTGTTGCAACTTCTGCTGGATTCTCCGGGAGAAACCCGGAGCCGCAACGAGATAATGGAGTACGCCTGGGATAATCGAGTCGTCGCCGCTGGAAGTCTGAATCAGGCGATATTCACCCTGCGCAACCTGATCGATGACGGCACCGACCACGAACTGCTGCAGACAGTCCCGCGGCGGGGCTACAGGTTCAATGCGCAGTACCTGGCTGCCGAGCCTGCGCCCGCAGCGGCCGTCGCCGAAGCGCCGGCCGGCGGCGTCGAAGAAGAAGGGCGGCCGGAGGCGAATGTTCCGCCCGCCGCCGTTGGGCAGCGGCTGATCGCGCTGCTGCAGTCGCGCAAGCTGTTGCTGCCCGCCTATGCAGCGATCTTCTGCCTGCTCGCCCTGGTGGGCCTGTATCGCGGCGGCTTGCTCGACGGCGCCTCCTCCGACCTGGTGATCGAGGATGTGCCGGTAGGGCCGATGACCTACCACTTCGTCGGCGACAGCGCGGAGGAGAATGCCCGCAGCCGCGAGGTCTTCAAGCAGGTGTTGAACACCCGTGAGGAAGGCCTCGCCGGGCACGCCTGGATCAATCGCTCGAACCGGCTCTACGACCTCAGCTGCCTTCGCGTCGACGGTTCGACGGAAAACCTGATCTTTCTCGAGGACAACCCGATGGCCAATCTGCACCTGGAAATGGTCCGGCGCTGCATGAGGGGCCAGCCATGACGCTGAGCCGCTTCAAGCATGCCTTCATCCTCGCTGGCCTCGCCCTGCTGGCGGTGACCGGCCTGGTGATCGACCGCCCGGCCTACACCCGCGGGGTTTCCTATCACGGCGCCAACGACATCCTGCTCAACGACGGGACCCTGATCCGCTCGGAGGAGCGGATCATCATCGGCGATATGTTCAGCTTCGCCGCCATGGAGCGTGTCGCCTCGGAGGTGAACTATGGATCCCTGGTGGCGGAGGTCGTCGATTCCGGGACGCGCAATCTCGACCTGCGCCTGCAGAAGGCCAATACCAGCCGCGCCAGGCCGATGGAGCGGATGAGCGAAATCCCGGACCTGTTCTTCGGCCGCCAGTACGGCCTGGCAACGGGGGCGATGCTGCGCCTGGAGTTCCTGCCGGTGCCGGACAGCGGGGTGATCTGCTACTACGCACGGGAAATCGACAACCTCCGCTGCCTGAGCCGCTGAAAGGACCGGTGCCGCGAACTCCGCCCTCAGGAGGTTTCCCGCAGGCGGAGTTCGCGGCGCTCCATGAGCGCTCCGTCCAGGCCAAGGGTTTCGATGGCGAGGACGATCATCGGCCATTGCACGCGGACGACCTTGATGCGGGTGAGGGTATCCGGCGAGCGCTGGATGACCAGGCTTTCCCCGGGAGTGCGACACAGGACCAGCATTGCGAACCTTCCATTGCGGTTGTCGCGCCGATTGTCGAAGTCGCCGCAGGCCCGATGCGAATCAAAAATGTTCATTGCCCGCCCCGCGCGGGCTGTTGGCCGCTTCCTGCAGACGCCGTCGCCCGTGGCGCCGCGGCGCAAGGGCGGCGTTGAGCGCAAATGAGGATTGGTGATTTTCATTGCCGCCCCTCCCTTTCGAGAATCCGGCCATCCCGCGGATGACCCGATGCAGGCCATGGCCTGCCGGGAGACACCGGGATCGGTCTTGCTACGAGAAGGGGCGTCGAATGAAGTTCTTACCTGTCATCAGGCTTGTCTGCTGGGGCATCTGTTCGGTCCTGGTGGTCCTGTCCTTCGGGGTCATGGGCAGTTCCGTCATCGGCGGGGCGCTGATGCTGTCCGGCGCGGCCTGGCTGTGCCCTGCGTCCTGGCGGGCCATAGAAAGCCTGTCGGGAAAACAGGGCAGCAGCATGGCCGTGGCGATACTGGCGGTGCCGCTGTTCCTCCTCGGCGTGCATATCGCCACCCATGCCGGGAACCCCGACAAGCCACTCAGCCTGCTGCACCTGCTGGCCGACGCGGAACCGGTGATCCAGCCCGACGCACGCCTCCCTCCGGAGGTGAATCCCGGCGCGCTGAATTTCTTCCGTCACGTCATGGAGCAGGACTACCTGAGCGCCCTGGCGGGCGGGACGTCGGCGCTGAACAGCCTGTCGATGGTCAATCCGGTGGAGCGCCTGCCCAGTTCGAAACTGGCGCGACTCTACGAAGGCGACGAGGCGGCCATCGACCCGCTCGACAAGGGCCGCAAGCTCATCGTCAGTGGCGAGATCCTCGCCGTGCGGGTGGATTTCGCCGATGACGTGGTCGTCGAACTCCCTGGCGCCGACGAGCTGTTCAACGTCCAGGCGAAACTGCATGGCGACCCGCAGAAATTTCCCGGGCCGGTGATGGAGGGGAGCTACGTGAGCCTGTACTGCACCCTGTTCGGCAAGGTCGCCGGGGACAGTGCCAGCCACCTCTACCTGACTGACTGCACCCGGGTCGATTTCACCCCCGACGCCAGGGCCTATGCCGACAACCTCACCGAAGCCCTGCGCGGCTGGCTGCATACCGGCGGCAAGCATATTTTCCCTTCGGACGATGCGGCCACCTACTTCCTCGTCACCTACCTGTCGGGTACCCAGCTGCCGCCGGGCAACCCCTGCCTGCGCGAAGAGGCCTTGCCGGAAGAGTGCGTGAACGCCCTGGAAGGCGTGCAGGCCGGCGCGCTGTTCGAGAAGGCGCGGGGCGACCTGCGGCGCTGGCAGGACTGGCTCGGCCTGCCGACGCCGGCCGGCCATGTCCAGCTGAGCAGTCGCTGATGGGGCTTTCCATCCGTGCCCTGGCGGCCTGCTGCCTGATCGGATCGGCCCTGTCCGCCCCCGCGCCGGCGGCACAGGTGCAGCTGCGTGGGCACTGGCTGCAGCCGCTCGACGACGAGGACAGTTTCGTCGCCGTGCTGAGTCGCGACGAAGACGGCGACGCAGTAGCCGCGGAACTGCATCTGGAGGCCTTTCGCGATGGCCTCGCCCTCGGCGAGGAGGTGCACCGGATCGCGCTGCCGGAAGCGGTGCGTCTGTTCGCCTTGCCGCTGGAGGAGGAGGTCGACTGCTACCGGGTCATTGCGGTGGTGGGCCTGGATGCAGCGGGCGACCAGGTCTCGGCCGAGGACGGCTCGATGGAGCCTGAGGAGTGCGAGGCCCCCGAGCTGCTGCCCGTCGGGGCGTCCCGGCCGAGCTGAGCGATCAGACCGAGAGCTGCACGTCGCGCTGGCCGTCGATGCGTTGCACGCCACGGCGGCTCACCACCAGTTCGCCGATGGCGATCAGGCGGCTGCGGGTGACATTGCGGCTGAGGCCGAGCAGGTTGGCGGTGTGCACCTGGTTGTAGTGGCAGTGGTGGTAGGCCGCCCGCAGCAGCGCGTCTTCCACCTTCTGGTGGAGGTTGCCGGCCTGTTCTTCGAAGAGCCGCTGGAAGGCTTGCTGCAGTTGCGCTTCGGCGCCTCCTTCTGTCGCGCGGGGCTCGTCCGGGCGGTCGATGCGCAGGTTGGACAGGTGCAGGTCGGCGGCCTGGATCACACCGTCGCGGCAGATCAGCAAGGTGTGGTGGATGACGTTCTCCAGCTCGCGGATGTTGCCCGGCCAGGAGTAGCCGCGCAGCTTGCGTTCGGCCTCGGGGGCGAGTTCGCTGCGGCCGTAGCCGAGGCGGCGGCTGTATTCGTCAATGAAGTGGCGGGTCAGCGGCAGGATGTCGCCGGGGCGCTCGCGCAGCGGGCTGAGTTCCAGGCTGACGACGTTGAGCCGGTAGTAGAGGTCCTCGCGGAAGTGGCCGGCGTTGATGGCCTTCTCCAGTTGCACATTGGTCGCGGCCAGCACCCGCACATCGATGGGGATGCTCTTGCGCGAACCCAGGCGCACCACTTCGCGCTCCTGCAGCACCCGCAGCAGCTTGACCTGGATGGGCATGGGCAGGTCGCCGATCTCGTCGAGGAACAGGGTGCCGCCGTTGGCTGCTTCGAACCAGCCGGCCTTGGCCGCCAGGGCGCCGGTGAAGGCGCCTTTCTCATGGCCGAACAGCTCGGCCTCCACCAGGGATTCGGAGAAGGCGCCGCAGTTGACCGCCACGAAGGGGCCGTTGCGGCGGCCGCTGAGGTTGTGCACATGGCGCGCCACCAGCTCCTTGCCGGTACCGGTCTCGCCGATGATCAACACGCTGGCCTCGCTGGGTGCCACTTGCTGCAGGTGCGCCAGCAGGGCCTGGGACTTCGGGTCCTCGAAGACCTGGGCGGTGGCCCGCACCGAGGTGGCCAGGGCCGGGGAGGGGGGCAGGGTGAGCAGGCTGGAGGAAGTTTGGCGCGGTGCTTTCATGAGTAGAAGGTCGGCTTCGGCAGGGTCTGGTTGAGGGCCCACTCGCCCAGCTCGCGGACCTTGTAGTCCACCGGGTCGTGCAGGGTCTGGGTGCGCAGGTTGCGCCAATGGCGGTCAAGGCGCAGGGCGGCGTGGGTGGAGCGCGCGCCGGTGACTTCGAACAGGCGGCTGCACAGGTCGAGGCCGGTGCGGGTGGCGGCCACCTTGGCGGTGGCGATGGCCAGGGCCAGTTCGCCGCGCTGGGCGTCGCCAAGGTCGGGGCCCTGGTTCCAGGCGGCATCCAGCAGGGTGGCGGCCCGTTGCACCAGGGCACGCACGCTTTCCAGGCCGACCCAGAATTCGCCGTAGTGGGCCAGCACATAGGGGTCTTCGCCGATCTGGCTGGCCGTTGACTTGAACCAGGGACGGGCTTCCTTGAGGGTGTAGGCGCGCGCTTCCTCGAAGGAGCCTTCGGCGATGCCCAGGAAGATGTGAGTGAAGATCAGTTGGGCGATCAGCGGGCGCAGGCAGGCGAAGGGCGTGCTCAGCGGGCCCGGGTCCAGCAGCAGTTCGTTCTCCTCGACCCGTACCCGCTCGAAGGTGGCGCTGCCGCTGTCGGTCTGGCGCTGGCCCATGTTGTCCCAGTCGTCCGCCAGGCTGATGCCGCTGCGCGCCGTGGGGACGGCGGCGATCAGCAGCTTGCCGGTTTCTTCATCGAGGCCCGAGGCGATCAGCATCTGCGAATCCAGGGCGCCGGAGCAGAAGCTTTTCTTGCCGGAGAACTCGCGCCAGCCGTCCTGTTTCTTCACCGTGGTGCGTGTGTCCAGCGGGTTCAGGGCGTTGCCCCAGAACCAGCGGTTGCGTGCGGTGAGCTGGAACCAGGGCTGCCACTGCTCGGGGCGGGAAAACAGGCGCACCGTGGCCAGCATCAGGTGCTGGAAGCCGAAGACATGGGCGATGGAACTGTCCACCCGGGCGAACTCGCGTACCACGTTCAGTGTGGTCTGCCAGTCCTGGCCCAGGCCGCCATAAGCCTGGGGAATGATCAGCGACAGCAGGCCGCTCTGGCGGATGGCGTCGCGTTCGGCCTTCGGCGTGCCGCCGCGGGCATCGCGCTCGGCGGCGGTTTCGGCGAACCCTGCCGCCAGCTCACGGGCGACCTCCAGGGGCGAGGGGAGGGTGAGATGCTGCGGGGCATTCACGCGGAGTACCTCTTCAGGTGATGTTCTTGTCGTCGAAGTGCCCCTTCGCGGGGAAGGGGCGAGGCGGTTCAGCCCGCGGCGGCCCTGGGCCGCGCGTCGTTGGCGATCATCTCGCCGAAGGGGCCGGTGGGGATCCGCACGCCGTGGTAGCCGAGGCTGTCGGCGGCCTGCGCGACCTGCTTGAGGTAGGGCAGGGAGACCGGTCGGGCGCCCTGGCTGGTGCCGAGGAAATGACCGTCGCCGTGGGTGGGGAGAAACCAGAAACGTTCATGTCAGGTCCTTCAGGCGATCTTCAGCAGGTCGGCGGCGTTGCCGATGAACAGGGGCGCGGCACGTTCGGCGGCGAGGGTGATGCGGGCTTTCAGGGCATCGCTGGCGATCTGGTAGTCGGCGAAGTCAGCCTCGGAGGCGTAGACGCCGATGGGTAGGGTCAGGGCCTGGAAGAAGCTGAACAGCGGGCGCAGCTGGTGGTCGAGGACCAGGGCGTGGCGCTCGCTGCCGCCGGTGGCGGCGAGCAGCACCGGGGTGTCGATCAGGGCGCCCTGGTCGACCAGGTCGAACAGATGCTTGAACTGGCCCGGGTAGGAGCCACGATAGACCGGCGCGGCCACTACCAGCAGGTCGGCGGTCTCGATGGCGCGCAGTTCGTGCTCGACGGTCTCCGGCAGTTCCTTGCGCGACAGGGCGCCGCCCACCGAGCGGGCGATATCGCCCAATTCGATGAGGTGGCTGTGGATGGGCAGGTGCCTGCCCAGTTCGTTGACTATGGCCTGGGTCAGCACCAGGGTGCGGGAGGGGCGGAAGGTGCTGCCGGTGACGGCGACCACTTTTATCGGCTTGGTCATGGGGGTATCCCTTGTGATGTTGCGCTGTGTGCAGCAGGGCAGAGCAAGGGGCGTACCAAGGCGCAAAGTGTGCGGAATCAGGGCAGTTCGGCGCTGTTTTCCGGGTTCTCGCTGGTCGATTGGCAACAGTTGTGCTGCTGGGGTGTTGCTGGGGCAACACTTTCGTGGGCTAATCAAATAAATGGAATAAGCAAATATCAATTAATAATTATTTTATCTATATGGGTTTCGGGCATCATCCCCCTGCGCTTTCGGATGCCAGGAATGCACCATGTCTCTGCTTACCCACCCCAATGCCCGTGAACTGACCAAGTCCGTGCGTGCCACCGTGCTGGTGTTCAAGGACCCAGCGTCCCGGGAACTGCTCAACCGCATCGAGCGCCTGGCCCCCAGCGAGGCCAATGCGCTGGTCACCGGCGAGACCGGAACCGGCAAGGAACTGGTGGCCCGACATATCCACAGCCTCAGCCGGCGCGCGAGCGGTCCTTTCGTTGCTGTGAATTGCGGCGCCTTCCCCGAGACCCTGGTGGAGAGCGAGCTGTTCGGCCATGAGAAGGGCGCCTTCACCGGCGCCACCAGCAGCAAGGCCGGTTGGTTCGAGGCGGCCAACGGCGGCACCCTGTTCCTCGACGAGATCGGCGACCTGCCGCTGAACATGCAGGTCAAGCTGCTGCGGGTGCTGCAGGAGCGGGAAGTGGTGCGGCTGGGTTCGCGTACACCGATTCCCATCGACGTTCGCCTGGTGGCCGCGACCAATGTGAATCTGGCGGACGCCGTGATCGCCGGGCATTTCCGCGAGGACCTCTTCTATCGGCTGCATGTGGCCAGCATCAATTTGCCGCCGCTGCGTGAGCGCAAGGGCGACATCCTGCCCCTGGCGGAGTTCTTCCTCGGTGAGCATTGCCGGCGCCTCGGCTACACCCCGGCAACCCTGAGCGCGGACGCCGAGCGCAAGCTGCTGGCCCATGGCTGGCCGGGCAATATCCGTGAGTTGGAGAACGCCATCCACCACGCGCTGCTGGTGTGCCGCAATCGCCAGGTCCAGCCGGGCGACCTCAATCTGGTGGAGATACGCCTGGCGGCGGCGCGTCAGGACCTGCCGCTCCAGCTCGCGCGGCCCGCTGACCTGGAAGCGGCCCTGCAGGCGATGTTCGAACAGAACCTGCCGGATCTCTATGAGCGGATCGAGGAGCAGGTATTCCGCAGTGCCTACCGCTTCTGCCATGGCAACCAGCTGCAGACGGCCCGCCTGCTGGGCATCAGCCGTAACATAGTGCGGGCGCGCCTGGAGAAGATCGGCGAGCTGGAAGTGGCCAGCCGCAGCGCCAGCGTCCGCGTGGCCTGATCCCTGTGGCCCGGTTTTCCCGCCGGGCCGACACCTTCCCCCAGGGCCATCCCCGGCCGACGGATCGGGCAGAAAGCACGGTTTTTTGACTCACAGAATTCATGATCTGGCAAGTTTCCGCCTGCCTCCTCCGGACGGTGGCAAACAGCGGATTAACGGATGGCGCCTGCCGCAAAGGCTCTAGATCGGGCTTTTCATGAATTTGTGATGGCCCCCGAAATGGGGGGGATGGCCCCGAAGTGCCAAGCATTATCATCTTTGTAAGAAGTTATTACGATGAAAACTCAATATAAAACAAATAGTTGAGTTGTGTTTTTGTGCGTAAAACGTCAATTCGACGGTCGCTTGACAGTGTTTTTGGCCGAATCTTTATTCAGGTGTGTAAGAAATTGTTTCCTGATGCAGCAACTGCACCCTGAGGGTGCTGCGGCCTGGCCAGGGAGCAATGAAGGCTAGGGAGAACTTCATGAACGCTGGTTCGCGAGTCTCACTCCAGGGGGCGGCTCCACCCGCTTCGCTGCACCTCACCGAATATCACGGCCCGCCGGGGCCATGACCCCGGCGCCGGCGTCAGTTCGCCGTCACTCTCAGGGATAGAACCTCCTGCTGAAGAGCATGAATCGCGCTAGCACCAGCGTCGCTTCAAGGTAGGCGTCATCTAGTCCCCCAAATCCCGCAGTCAAGTCGAAAGCGTGGCGTGCCGTCCTTGCTGCCATGGCGCACGCCCCTAAGCAGTCGGAATTGAGGAATCAGCAAAATGGCCAACTTCAACCTGTCGGACCTGGATTTCATCCTCCAGCAGATTCTCATCGCCGAAGCCCACGCTGCCGGCCAGGACCTCCGTGACCTGCTGCCCAACGTGCAGGTGCCCTGGGGACTGCGCACCATCGACGGTTCCTTCAACAACCTGGTGTTCGGCCAGAGTGCGTTCGGTGAAGCGGACAACCTGTTCCCGCGGCTGCTCGACCCGGTCTTCCGCACCGCCGAGAGCAATCCCTTCGTACCGGGCTCGCCGCTCACCAGCTATACCCAGACCAGCGGTACGGTGTTCGACAGTCAGCCGCGGATCATCAGCAACCTGATCGTCGACTTCACCGCCAACAACCCGGCGGCGGTGGCCGCCGCCGCGCAGACCCCCGGTTCCACTACCGTGGCGAGCCCCGGCCTCGACGGGATCTTCGGCACGGCGGATGACACCTCGACCCTGTTCATCCCCAACGTCGCGCCGGATGCCGGGTTGTCGGCACCGTTCAACGCCTGGATGACCTTCTTCGGGCAGTTCTTCGACCACGGCCTGGACCTGGTGACCAAGGGCGGCAATGACGTCGTGTTCATTCCGCTGCAGCCGGACGACCCGCGGTTCGTGCCGGGCAGCGCAACCAACTTCATGGTGCTGACCCGCGCCACCCAGTTTGGCGGACCGGGCCTGAACCAGAACACCACCTCGCCCTTCGTCGACCAGAACCAGACCTATACCTCCCACCCCTCGCACCAGGTATTCCTGCGTGCCTATGAGCTGAATGCGGCCGGCCAGCCAATGGCGACCGGCAAGTTGATCACCAACCGTGACCTGGGCGTCGATGGGCTTTTCGGCACCACCGACGATGTGGAAATCGGCGGCATGGCCACCTGGGCGGTGGTCAAGGCCCAGGCCCGCGATATCCTCGGGATCGACCTGACCGATGCCGACGTGTTCGACCTGCCGCTACTCGCCACCGACGCCTATGGCAATTTCATCAAGGGTCCGAATGGCTTCCCGCAGGTGGTGATGAAGGGGTTCGATGGCGTCGCCGGGACTGCCGATGATGTCCTCGTGGAAGGTAACCCGCTGGCGCCGATCGACCTGACCAATGCCGTGCGCACCGGGCACCAGTTCCTCATCGACATCGCCCACAGCGCCGATCCGACCGGCGGCCTGACGCCCGATGCGGACAACATCATCGGCGATGACGGCAATCCGCTGACCTACGACAACGAGTTGCTGGATGCGCACTACATCGCCGGCGACGGCCGGGTCAACGAGAACATCGGCCTGACCACCGTGCACCATGTGTTCCACTCCGAGCACAACCGCCTGGTCGAGCAGACCAAGAGCACATTGCTGGCCTCGGGCAGCCTGGCCGAGCTGACCCCCTGGCTGTTGCCGGGCACCGCACCGGCGGCGTTCCCCACCACACCGGCCGAGATCGCCGCCCTGCAATGGAATGGCGAGCGCCTGTTCCAGGCCGCCAAGTTCGGCACCGAGATGCAGTACCAGCACCTGGTGTTCGAGGAGTTCGCCCGCACCATCCAGCCGCAGGTGGACGAGTTCCTGGCGCCCACCGGCTACGACACCACCATCGATCCGTCGATCGTCGCCGAGTTCGCCCACACGGTTTACCGCTTCGGCCACTCGATGCTGCTGGAAACCGTGGATCGTTTCGATCCCGACTTCAATCCGGTCTTCGCCGATCCGCTGCACCCGACCAACGCCCAGCAGATGGGCCTGATCTCCGCCTTCCTCAACCCGCTGGCCTTCGCCGTCAGCGGCCCGACTCCGGAGCAGGCGGCCGGCGCCATCGTCCGCGGGTTGACCCGTCAGGTCGGCAACGAGATCGACGAGTTCGTTACCGAGGCCCTGCGCAACAACCTGGTGGGGCTGCCGCTTGACCTGGCCGCGATCAACATCGCCCGTGGCCGCGATGCCGGCGTGCCTTCGCTGAACGCCGCGCGCCGCGAGTTCTATCACATGACCGGCGACGAGCAGCTGACGCCCTACATCAGCTGGGTGGACTTCGCCGACCATCTGAAGCACGTGGAGTCGCTGATCAACTTCATCGCGGCCTATGGCACACATGCCTCCATCACCGGCGCCACGACCCTGGCTGCCAAACGCCTGGCCGCCATGGAACTGGTGCTGGGGACCGATCAGAACGCCGATGGCCTGGTAGCCGCCGACCGCCTGGACTTCCTGAACAGCACCGGTGCCTGGGCCAGCGGCGCGGATGGCGTGACCATCACCGGCCTGGATGCGGTCGATTTCTGGATCGGCGGCCTGGCCGAGGAGAAGATGCCCTTCGGCGGCATGCTCGGCTCCACCTTCAACTTCGTCTTCGAGACGCAATTGGAGTCGCTGCAGAACGGCGACCGCTTCTACTACCTGTCACGCACCGCGGGGTTGAATTTCGGCACCGAACTGGAGAACAACTCCTTCGCCAAGCTGGTGATGAACAACACCGATGCCCTCCACCTGCCGAACGCGATCTTCTCCACCCCGACCTGGACCCTCGAGGTCAATGCGGCCACCCAGCATACCGGCCTGGGGCTTACCGGCCGCGACGATCCCACTGGCGGCACCGCGATCGGCGCGGTCGAGATCATCCCGCTGGTGATCCGCGACAACCCCAATACGGTCGGCCCTGACACCAACTTCCTGCACTACACCGGCGAGGACCATGTAGTCCTCGGCGGCACCCTCGGCAATGACATCATCATCTCCGGCGAAGGCGACGACACCCTGTACGGTGATGAGGGCAACGACGAACTGGAAGGCGGCTACGGCAACGACACCGTGATGGGCGGCGCCGGCGACGACATCCTCACCGATGCCGGGGGCGACAACCGCATGGAGGGTGGTGCCGGCAATGACGTGATAGTGGTCGGCAACATGATGGCCGGCGGGGCCGGCAACCTGATCCTGGGTGGCGATGGCAAGGACTTCATCGTCACCATCGAAGACATTTCCACCACCTTCGGCGGCCAGGGCGACGACTTCATCTACAGCGCCAAGACCAGCCTGCCGCCTACCGGCAACGAAGGTGACGACTGGATCGAGAAGGGCACCCAGGATGGCGCGCCCGGCGACAACTTCGCGCCCCTGCTGGCTGACAACGTCATCGGCAACGACATTTTCATCGGTGGTGGCGGCTTCGACGAGATGATCGGCGAGGGCGGCGACGACATCTTCGTCGGCAGCGATGCCCAGGACAAGATGGACGGCATGTCCGGCTATGACTGGGTCATCTACAAGAACGACCGGATCGGCGTCACCGTGGACCTGGCCCTGGCGGCCTTTCTCGGCATTGGCGAGGTGGGCGACCACCTGGCCTTCCCCGTGGCGCAATCGCCCGCTTCGATCTTCGACCGCTTCGCCGAAGTGGAGGGGCTGTCGGGTTCGGACTTCGCCGACATCCTGCGCGGCGACAATGTCGATGCCGCCGCCCTGGCCGGCACCACGGCCACCGGCAACGTGCTGGCCAACCTCGACCTGATCACCGGCCTTCGGGCCTTCCTGGGTACCGCGGCAGCGGGCGCCGATGGAATAGTCGGCACGGCGGACGACCAGTTCAGCGCCGGCAACATCATCCTCGGCGGCAGCGGCAGCGACATCATCGAAGGCCGCGGCGGCGACGACCTGATCGATGGCGACCTTTCGCTGAACGTACGCATCAGCGTGCGCGCCAACGCCGACGGTACCGGGGCCGAGATCGCCAGCTTCGACAGCATGGTCGACCTCATCCCGCTGATGCTGAACCACACCTTCACCCCCGGCCAACTGGTCGCAGTGCGTGAGTTGCTGACCGGGACCGCGGACTTCGACACGGCGAACTATTCCGGCCTCAATTCCGAGTACGACATCGTCGCCAACGCCGATGGCTCCTTCACCGTGACCGACCTGGTGGTCGGGCGCGACGGCAGCGACCGGCTGACCAACATCGAACGCGTGCAGTTCGCCGATGGCGCCATCGTGCTGGTCCCCGGCCTGAATGCCGAGCCGGTGGGCGCACTGACCATCACCGACACCAATGGCGGGGCGCTGGAGGTCGGCGACTTCCTCACCGTGTCGAGCGCGGACGTGACCGATGCCGACAACCCCGGCGGCACCATCACCGACGTCAACTTCGTCTGGCAGGTGGAGCGGATCCCTGGTTCAGGGGTATTCGAAGACATCGTCGCCGCGCCGGCGGGTGACCTGGCCTTCCAGAGCGCCAATGGCATTCGCTTCCGGATAACCCCGGACCTTGCCGGGCTTGCGCTGCGGGTCAAGGGGGTCTACGCGGATGCCAATGGCGTGACCGAGCAGGTGTTCTCCGCGACGACCGACGCCGTGGCGCCCTTCACGCCGCCGCCTCCCACCCTCGTCCCCGACCCGGGGCCCGGGGTCGCGCAAAGCGGGCCCGGCATACAACTGGTGCGTTCGGACCTGAACTTCATCCTCGACCAGATCCGCATCGCCGAGGCCCATGCCGCGGGTGCCGACCTGCTGTCGCTGGTGCCCAACGTGCGTGCTTCGGCCGGCCTGCGCACGGTGACCGGCGAGTTCAACAACCTGCTGGAGTTCTCCGGCATCGACCAGAGCCAGTTCGGTGCGGCTGACAACACCTTCCCACGCCTGTTGCCGCCGGAGTTCACCAACGAGAACGATGAAGCACCGTTCCTCGGGGTCACCAATACCAACTACAACTCATCCACCAGCGTGGTGGACAGCGATCCGCGCACCATCAGCAACCTGATCGTCGACCAGACCAACAACAACCCGTCGGCGGTGGCCGCGGCGGCGGGAACCGATGGCTCGACCCTGGTCACCAGCCCCGGCCTGGACGGCCTGTTCGGTACCGCCGATGACCAGCAGGTGAACTTCATCCCCAACGTCATGCCCGACGCGGGCCTGACCGCACCGTTCAACGCCTGGATGACCTTCTTCGGGCAGTTCTTCGACCACGGCCTGGACCTGGTGACCAAGGGTGGCAGTGGCACGGTGTTCATCCCCCTGCAGCCGGATGATCCGCGCTTCGTCGTCGGCAGCCCGACCAACTTCATGGTCCTCACCCGCGCCACCCAGGTGGGCGGCGTGCCCGGCCAGAACGAAAACACCACCTCGCCCTTCGTCGACCAGAACCAGACCTACAGCTCGCACCCGTCGCACCAGGTGTTCCTGCGCGAGTACGTGCTGACCGCGAATGGTCCGGTGGCCACCGGTGAGCTGGTCACCAACCGTAACCTGGGCGCCGATGGTCAGTTCGGTACCCCCGACGATGTTGAGATCGGCGGCATGGCCACCTGGGCGGTGGTCAAGGCGCAGGCCCGCGACGTACTCGGGATCAACCTGACCGATGCCAATGTGTTCGACGTGCCGCTGCTGGCCACCGATGACTACGGCAACTTCATCAAGGGGCCGAACGGCTTCCCGATGGTGGTGTTCGTCGGTCCGGATGGCCTGCCGGGCACCCCTGACGACGAGCTGATAGAAGGCAACCCGGCCGCCAACGGCGGAGTGGGCATCAGCCTGACCGGGGCGGTCAGCACCGGGCACCAGTTCCTCATCGATATCGCCCACGCGGCCGATCCCACCGGCGGCCTTACCGCCGACGCAGACAGCATCGTCAACGTCGGTACGACGCCGGCTGCGGGGACCTACGACAACGAGCTGCTGGACGCGCACTACATGGCCGGTGACGGCCGGGTCAACGAAAATATCGGCCTGACCGCGGTGCATGCGATCTTCCACTCCGAGCACAACCGCCTGGTGGCACAAACCAAGGCCACGGTGCTGGCCAGCAACGACCTGGCTTTCATCAATGAGTGGCTGCTGACTCCGGTCGGCACCTTCCCGACCACCCAGGCGCAGATCGATGCCCTGCAGTGGAATGGCGAGCGCCTGTTCCAGACCGCCAAGTTCGGTACGGAAATGCAGTACCAGCACCTGGTGTTCGAGGAGTTCGCGCGGACCATCCAGCCGAACATCGACCTCTTCTTCGCGCCGACCCAGGTCTATGACGTCGACCTCGATCCCTCGATCGTCGCCGAGTTCGCTCACACGGTTTACCGTTTCGGCCACTCGATGCTGACCGAAACGGTCGATCGCTTCGACGCCAACTTCAATCCGGTCACGGTCGACCCGCTGCACCCGACCAACGACCAGCAGCTGGGCCTGATCGCCGCCTTCCTCAACCCGCTGGCCTATGCCGCCAGTGGCCTGACCCCGGAAGACGCCACCAGCGCCATCGTCCGTGGCGTGACCCGCACCGTGGGCAACCAGATCGACGAGTTCGTCACCGAGGCGCTGCGCAACAATCTGGTGGGCCTGCCGCTCGACCTGGCGGCGCTGAACATCGCCCGGGGCCGTGATACCGGGGTTCCGTCCCTCAACCACGCCCGTGCGCAGTTCTATGAGGCTACCGGCGACAGCAACCTGAAGCCGTACACCAGCTGGGCCGATTTCGCGATGCACCTCAAGCATGCGGAGTCGCTGATCAACTTCATCGCGGCCTATGGCACCCATGCCAGCATCACCGCGGCCACGACCCTGGTCGACAAGCGCGCGGCGGCAACCGCCATCGTCCTCGGCGGAGCCGGCGCGCCCGCCGACCGCCTGGACTTCCTCAATGGCCCGGCGGCCACCACCGGCCTGGATACGGTGGACTTCTGGATCGGCGGCCTGGCCGAGAAGGTGACCCCCTTCGGCGGCATGCTGGGTTCGACCTTCAATTTCGTCTTCGAGAACCAGTTGGAGAAACTCCAGGACGGAGACCGCTTCTACTACCTGGAACGCACCGCCGGCCTGAATTTCAACGCCGAGCTGGAGGGTAACTCCTTCGCCAAACTGATCATGGCCAACACCCATGCCACGCACCTGCCGGGCATTGCCTTCCTGACCCCGGCCTTTACCCTGGAGGTCAACCCGCTGGTCCAGCACACCGGGCTGAACGATCCGGGCCCGGATGGCATCCAGGGCACCCTGGATGACGTGGTCGGCACGGACGGCATAGCCGGCAACTCCGACCCGCTCGGCAACAACCCGCTGCTGCCGGAGGTGAGCCGCGACAACCCGGCGACTGTGGGGCCCGACACCAATTACCTGCGCTATTCCGGCGTAGAGCATGTGGTGCTGGGCGGCTCGGCGGGCAACGACATCCTGCGTTCCAGCGAAGGTGACGACACCCTCTACGGCGACGGTGGCAACGACCGCCTGGATGGCGGCTACGGCAACGACATGATCAATGGTGGCGACGGCGACGACATCATCACGGACCTGGGGGGCGACGACAACATCAAGGGTGACAACGGCAACGACGTGATCCAGGGCGGCAATGGCGTCAACCTGATCCTCGGCGGCTTCGGCAACGACTTCATCATCACCGGTGAAGACGCCAGCGAAGCCTTCGGCGGCCAGGGCAACGACTTCATCCTGGGCTCGAAGGCCAACGAGCAGGACATGGGCAACGAGGGTGACGACTGGATCGAGGCCGGTACGTCCGATGGCGCGCCCGGCGACAACTTCGACCCTGCCGGCAACGACCCGATTCCAGGCAACGACATCTACATCGGCAGCGGCGAGAACGACAAGTTCAACGCCGAGGGCGGTGACGACATCATGGTCGGCAGCGTGGGCATGGGCGACCGCTATGTTGGCGGCTCCGGCTATGACTGGGCGAGCTTCAAGAACAACACCATGGGCGTCACCGTCGACATCGATGGCCGCTTCTTCGACCAGCCGGCGCTGCCGGGCTCGGGCGCCTCGGTGCTGACCCGCATGGACTTCGTCGAGGGGATTTCCGGTTCGGCCTTCGGTGACGTGCTGAAGGGCGACAACGCGAGTCCGCTCACCCTGCCGACTGCAGGCGCCAAGGGTAGCGTGCTGACCAACATCGCGCTGATCAACGGCCTGCAGGCCTACCTGAATGAAGTGCTCGGGACCGTCGCAACGCCCACCGTGAGCTTCTTCGATGGTGGCAACATCATCTTCGGCGGCAGCGGCAGCGACATCATCGAAGGCCGTGAAGGCAACGACCTGATCGACGGCGACAAGTGGCTGAACGTGCGCATCAGCGTGCGCGCCAATGCCGACGGTACCGGTGCCGAGATCGCCAGCTTCAACAGCATGACCGAGATGGTGCAGCAGATGGTCAACGGCACCTTCAGCGCGGGACAGCTGGTGGCCGTCAGGGAGATTCTGCAGGGCGACGACTCGATCGACAGCGCGGTGTTCAGCGGCCTTGCCAGCGACTACACCGTGACCATCAACGATCGCGGCACGGCCGACCAGCACGATGACATAGTGACGGTCACCGACAATGTCGGCGCCGATGGCGTGGACACCCTGACCGGTATCGAGCAACTGGAGTTCTCCGATAGCAGCCAGCTCCTGGTGACAGGCCGTAACGCCTCCCCGACCGGGGTGGTGACCGTAAACGACAGCACCCCGGATGTCGGGGCACTGATGCAGGCCTTCATCGACGGCGTCAGCGATGCCGACAATCCCGGCGGCAGCGTGACCGGACCGGTGAGCTATTACTGGCAGGCCGAAACCGCCGCGGGTTCGGGGGTGTTCCAGGACATCACCACCTTCGCAGCCGGCGAACTGGCCCGGGCCAGCGGCAAGACCTTCCGCCTCACCACGGATCAGCTGGGCCTCGCCCTGCGGGTCAAGGCGATCTACCGGGATGCCCACGGTGTGCTGGAGACCGTGTTCTCGAATGTCACGCCGGCCGTCGTGCCGACGGCCAACGATGCGCCGACGGGAACCCCGGCCATCAGTGATGTCTCGCCGACCCAGAGCCTGGGGCTGGTCGCCTCCCGTGGCAGCATCTCGGATCCGGATGGCCTCACCAATACGGTCTTCAGCTACCAGTGGCAGGTCAGCGATGCGGCGAGCCCGACCGGGTTCAGCAATATCGCGGGGGCGACGCAGCCGGGATTTACCCCGACCGCGGCGCAGGTCGGGCAGACCCTGCGGGTGGTGGCCAGCTTCACGGATGATGGCGGTACCCTTGAATCGCTCACCTCGTCTGCCACGGCGGTTGTCGGTGCGTTGATCAATGGCACGGCCGTTGCCGACAACCTGGTCGGCACCATCGGCGCTGACCTGATCAACGGTGGTGATGGTAATGACACGCTGTCCGGTGGCCCGGGCGATGACACCCTCGTTGGCGAGGGCGGCGACGATCTGCTGATCGGTGGGCCTGGTGCGGATGTCATGGTCGGCGGCGTCGGCAACGACATGTACGTGGTCACCGAGGCCGGCGACACGGTGACCGAACTGGCCGCCGGCGGGCACGACACGGTGTCGACCGCCCTGGCCACCTACACCCTGGGGGCCAATGTCGAGGGGCTGTTCTTCGGCGGCAGCGGCGACTTCGTCGGCATCGGCAACGCGCTGGACAACGTCATCGCCGGCGGTGCCGGCAATGACGTGCTGGTCGGTGGTGCCGGAGCCGACACCCTGGTCGGTGGCCTGGGCAACGATGCGTACAACGTCGACAACGTCGGGGATCTGGTGATCGAGGCGGATGGCGGCGGCGTGGATTCGCTGGTGACGACCCTGGCCAGTTACACCCTGGGTGGCACCATCGAAAACCTGGTCTTCGACGGCGGCGCCGATTTCACCGGTATTGGCAATGGGCTCGACAACGCCCTCACGGGCAACATCGGCAACGACCTGCTGATTGGCAATGGCGGTGCCGATACCATGACCGGCGGCCTGGGTAACGATATCTA
>NZ_JBHSOU010000029.1:88042-107957 GCF_042656385.1 Pseudomonas sp. GCM10022186 | reverse complement strand
GGCGTGCAGAGGACTTTCACCTCCAAGTCGTCCAGTTCACCACCACAGTGAACCGAACAGCGCCAGTCACGGCGCTACGCGCCATGCCTGGCGCACCCAAAAAAAATACCCGGCCGAAGCCGGGCATAAAGGCACAGACATACACGCTCAATACCACCCGGCAGGGCGGCGGCCCCCGGGTGTCAATCCGGGAACTTCAGTTTCAGCCGGGCCGAGGCCGGGCGGCCCTGGCAGGCCAGGGTCCAGCCCTCGGCGATCTCCGCCGGGCTGAGAATATCGTTGCGCGACAGGCGTACCTCGCCCTGCTCCACCTTGCACATGCAGGCGCCGCAGAAACCCTCTTCGCAGGAATAGGGCGCATCCAGCCCGGCATTGCGCATGCTCTGCAGCAAGGTCTCGCCGGGCGTCCAGGCCACTTCCGCGACCACGCCGTCCAGCTCGACCTGGACGGATTCGACCTCGACCCCACCCGCCTCGACGGGTTCGGCGACCACCTCATCCGGATCAGGTGGCGAGACGAAGCGCTCCACATGGATGCGTGCGCGGTCTTCGCCCGCCGCCTGCAGGGCACGCTCCACGGTGTCCATGAAGGGTCCCGGGCCGCAGATGTAGAACTCCGCGCCGGCGTGGCCTCGCACCAGCTGGCGCACCTCGCCCTCGCCGAGGAAGCCCTGCACCGAGTCCAGCACATGCACCACTTCCAGCTGGTCGAGGTGGGCCCTGGCGAGAGCCCGCAGCTCGTCGCGGAAGATCACCGAGGCCTCGTCGCGGTTGGCGTAGATCAACTTGATGCGGCGCCGGCTGGTCTTCAGCGCCGACTTGAGGATGGAGAACACCGGGGTGATCCCCGAGCCGCCGCCGAACAGCACCAGGTCGTGCTCGCCGGGCAGCAGGTGGAAGTGCCCTGCCGGCGGCAGCACGTCCAGCAGGTCGCCGGCGCTCACCTGGTCGTTGAACCAGTTGGACACCCGCCCGCCATCCACCCGCTTGATGGTGACCTTGGGCAGGCTGTCGCAGTCCGGCGAGCTGGACATGGAGTAGCAGCGCGTCAGCCGCTTGCCGCCGAGCACCACGCGAAAGCTGAGGAACTGCCCCGGCTTGTAGCGGAAGCGCTCCTCCAGGCCCGCCGGAATCCGCAGGACCAGCGAGCGGCTGTCGTGGGTCTCGGCGATCACCTCGGCCACTTCCAGCTGGAAGCCGCCGGCCTGTTGGGGTTCGATTGCCAGTGGCTGCGCGCTGCCCATGCTCAACTCCCGATCACAGCAGGCCGCTGACGGTCTGCGCGTTATCGATGCGCAGCTCGCTGCCATTGATGAAGCGCGACTCGTCCGAGGCGAGGAAGACCACCAGGTTGGCGATGTCGCGCGGTGCGCACATGCGGTTCTTCGGGTCCTGGTCCAGCACCTCCTGCGGCACATCCTGCAGGCCGGTCAGGGGCTGGGTCATGGGGGTGTTGATGCCGTCCGGGTGCACGCTGTTGCAACGGATGCGGTAGCCCTGCTGCTTGCAGTGCAGCGCGACGGAGCGGGTCAGCGCCGCCACCGCGCCCTTGGAGGCGGAGTAGGCGCAGAACGCCGGCATGCCGCCCAGGGCCGCCACCGACGACATGTTGATGATGGAACCGCCGCCGCTGTCCTTCATCGCCGCGATGGCGTGCTTGCAGCCGAGGAAATAGCCGTCGCTGTTGATCCGCTGGATCTTCTGCCAGAGCTCCAGGCTGGTGTCCTCGATACTGGCCAGGGCGAGGATGCCGGCGTTGTTCACCAGCACGTCGAGGCGGCCGAAGGTCTCCAGGGTGACCTTGATGACGTGCTGCCAATCGGCCTCGCTGGAGATGTCCTGGCGGACGAAGATGGCGTTCTCGCCGATCTCCGCGGCGGCTTGGCGACCGGCCTCTTCATTGAGGTCGGTGAGCACCACCTTCGCCCCCTCGCTGGCCAGCAGCTGGGCGTCTGCGCGCCCCGCTCCGCTGGCGGCACCGGTGACGATACAAACCTTGCCTTCGACTCGTTTCATCGTTGTTCTCCTTGGGAAGCCTTGGCGGCCAGGGACAGGCCGCCTTGCCGTCAAGCCGGGCTCTCAGCCGGCCACGGCCAGGGATGACGCGGTGGTGGTGTAGGCGCCGTTGAGGTAGACCAGCGGGCTGATCTCGGCGCTGTTGTGGATCTCCATGATCCGGCCGATGAACACCGTGTGGGTGCCGTAGCTGAATTTGCCGTCCTGCTGGCAGAGGATCGCGGACTGGGCATCGCCCAGGTAGGGAATGCCCGTGGAGCTGGTGCGCCAGTCGCCACGCTGGAAACGCGCCTCGCCCTTCACCGGCCCGCTGCACAGCTGGGACAACTCTTCCTGGTCCAGGCCGAGGATGTTCACGCAGAAATCCGCGCCGGCATCCAGCACCGCGTGCAGGGATGCGGTCTTGTTCACGCAGATCAGCAGCGACGGCGGCTCGGTGGACAGCGAATCCACCGCAGTGGCGGACATGGCGAAACGCTCCTGGCCGTTGCTGGTGGTGATGATGGTCACGGACTTGGCCAGACGACGCATCGCCTGGAGCATGTCGCCTTTCAGATCAGACTGGCTCATGGCACGGCCCTCTTTTTGTTCTGGAGTGGTGCCGATTCTTCGCCAGGGCCGGCCGTGCAACATCGTCCGAGGGGACTAGTCATTGCGAGGGCCCGCGACCTCCCTGTAGGGGCGAGCCCCGTGCACAGGCCGGCCATATGGTCCGTTTGAGGGATGCTCCGCCCCTTGCCGGTTGTTTGAATGCTCGGCGATGGGTGGAAAAGCCTTCAACCGGAGAACAACAAATGCTCGACCACGACCTGATCCGCCAACGCCTGAAACAACGCGCCCGTGAACTCGTGCCGGTGCTGCGCGAGCGCGCGCCACTGGCCGCCAAGAGCGGCCAGCTGCCCGAAGAGACCATCCGTGACTTCCAGGAGGCGGGCTTCTTCCGCATCCTCCAGCCGGCGCGCTGGGAAGGCTACGAACTGGAGCCGAAGGACTTCTTCGAGGTGCAGATGACCCTCGCCGAAGGCTGCATGTCCTCGGCCTGGGTGCTGGGCGTGGTGGCGATCCACAACTGGCAGCTGGCACTGTTCGACGACCGCGCCGCGCAGGATGTCTGGGGCCAGGACTCCAGCGTGCTGATTTCCTCCTCCTACATGCCGGTGGGCAAGGTCGCCCGCGTCGACGGCGGCTTCCGCCTCAGCGGCCGCTGGGGCTTCTCCTCCGGCAGCAAGCACTGCCAGTGGGCCTTCCTCGGCGCCATGGTGCCGCCGGCGAAGGAAGGCGACGGCCCGGACTACCGCACCTTCCTGGTGCCGCGCCACGATTACGCCATTGTCGACAACTGGGACGTGATGGGCCTGGAAGCCACCGGCTCCCACGACATCCTGGTGGAAGACGTGTTCGTCCCCGAATACCGCACCCACCGCTCCATCGACGGTTTCATGCAGAACAGCCCGGGCAACGCGGTGAACACCGCGCCGCTGTTCCGCCTGCCCTTCGGACAGATCTTCGTCCGTGCGGTGTCGTCCTCCACCATCGGTGCGCTGCAGGGCGCCATCGACCTGTTCATCGAGGCCAACAAGGGCCGGGTGGGGGTCAACGATGGCCGCAAGATCATCCAGGACCCCGGCGCCCAGACCGCCCTGGCCAACGCCATGGTCACAGTGGACGAATGCCGCACCGTGCTGCTGCGCAACTTCGAGATGATGATGCAGCGCGCCAAGGCCGGTGAGCCGCTGACCATGGCCGAACGGGTGAAGATGCGCTACGACTCCGCCATAGTCCCGGACAAGTGCGCCCAGGCGGTGAAAGACCTGATGTATAACAGCGGCGCCTCCACCATCTTCCGCCAGCACGGCATCAACCGCGCCTTCCGCGATATCCACACCGGCCGCGCCCACGTGGCCAACTGCCCGGGCAAGTACGCCCTCAACCTGGGGGGCGTGAGCATGGGGCTCGATAGCACCGATTTCTTCCTCTGAGCACCGCGCCCCGTAGGATGGGTGGAGCTTGCGATACCCATCGATCCGCGGTGATGGGTATCGCTCCGCTCCACCCATCCTACGGAAAGCCCCGCCACGACGCCCGCCCTGCGCGGGCGTCGTGCTTTCCGGGGGACCAAGGTGACTAGTCTTTTTGGGGGATTCCGCGCGCTTTTCGATCCCACACCATGCGCCCAAGGCCCGGGGTTCCGGGTTGACCGATCAAAGAACAACAAGGGCTAAGCGCATGAAATTCTCCCTGATCTATGAGGCTCAGACGATCGACAGCAGCCGCGAAGGCGACCGTCGCATCTTCGACGAAACCGTCGAGCAGGCCGTGCTCGCCGACAAGCTCGGCTTCGACAACTTCTGGTGCGTGGAACACACCGCACTGACCAACTATTCCCACATGTCGGCGCCGGAAACCATGCTGGCCTTCGTCGCCGGCAAGACCGAGCGCATCGGCATCGGCCACGGCGTGGTCTGCCTGCCGCCGGCGATGAACCACCCGGTGAAGGTGGCCGAGCGCATCGCCACCCTCGACCTGCTGTCCAAGGGCCGCGTGCACTTCGGCGTGGGCAAGGGCGGCACCCAGCAGGAAGCCGGCACCTTCGGCTACGACCTGGCCACCCTGCAGCCGCAGATCGACGAAGCCATGTACCTGATCCCGAAGATGTTCGTGCAGGACGAGATCGAACATAACGGCGACTTCGTGAAGATCCCCAAGCGCCCGATCCATCCCAAGCCCTACCAGGACCCGCACCCGCCGATGTACCTGGCCTGCACCAACACCGAGTCGCTGAAGAATGCCGGCGGCCGCGGCATGGGCGCCCTGGTGCTGGGCTTCGGCGGCCCCGAGGAGATCGCCAAGAAGGTGGCGGTGTACCACGAGGCCTGGGACAACCGCGACGAGAAGAACCAGGTCGGCTTCCGCCCCAACCGCCACATCGCCGCCCTGTGCCCGGCCATCGTCCTCGACGACAACGAGAAGGCCCGCCACATCGGCATCCGCGGCCAGCGCTACTTCATGGAGTCCCTGGCCTACTGGTACGCCGGTGGCGAGCGCCCGGACCCGGAGAAGTGGAAGGACGATACCTTCGTCGACGGCAATGGCCAGGCGGTGATCAAGTCGCGTTTCGCCTCCGAGGAAGTCAAGGTGGACTTCTCCGACCCGACCATGGCGATGATGAACCCCAACCATGCCTACGGCACCGTGGCGGACTGCATCGGCTACGTGCAGCGCCTGATCGACGCCGGCGCCGACGAGATCCTCTTCATCTGCCAGATGGGCACCGTGCCGCAGTGGGCCCAGCTGGAAACCCTGAGGAACATTGGCGAACACGTGATTCCCTACTTCCGCAAACAGAACGGACTGACCTGAGCAGCGGAGTGAGGAATGGAGAACGGGCCTTCGGGCCCGTTTTCCTTTTTGCGGCGGCAAGCGAAACGGCCTGGCCCCGGCGGCGTGCGCTAGTCCGGCCGGACGATGCAGGGCCCCGGCGCGCACTGCATGTTCTGCCTGCCCGGCCGAATCCCGGCCGCCATCACTGCCTCATGAGGGCCCTTGCCGTGGAAAAGATCATCTACACCCTGTGGCGCAATCCCCAGGACAGCCTCGAATCCTTCTCCCAGCGCCTGCGTGGCGAAGTCGCCGAACAACTCTTCACCCTGGGCGCCCGTGGCCTGCAGGTGAACCTGGTGGACGCCGATGTCGCCCCTGCCGCCGGCCTGCGCCAGGAAAACAACCGCCCCTTGCCGGACGCCCTCCTGTCCCTCTGGGTCGATAGCGCCAACATCCAGTTCCGCCGCCCGGTGGACGACATCCTGGCCGCATCCTCCAGCCGCCTGGCGGCCTACCTGGTGAGCGAGTCGGTCGCGATCCGCAATACCCGCTTCCCGGCCCGCCCCGGCGAGCGCACCCACGGCTTCTCGCAGATCGCCTTCCTCAGCTGCCCGCCACGCCTGACCCGGGACGCCTGGCTGGATATCTGGCGCAACTACCACACCCAGGTGGCCATCGACACCCAGGACAACTTCCTCTACGTGCAGAACCTGGTGGTGCGTGCCCTGACCCACGGCGCCGCGCCCCTGGACGCCATAGTGGAGGAGGCCTTCCCGCCGGCCGCCATGACCGATCCCATGGCCTTCTTCGACGCAGCGGGGGACGAGGCGAAGTTCCAGCACAACCTGGCCGCGATGATGGAGAGCTGCCAACGCTTCATCGATTTCGACAAGATCGACGTGCTACCGACCAGCCAGTACCTGCTCAAGGCGGTAGCGGCGGTCTGAGTCCGCCAGCCCGGCCAAGGGGCGCGCCGCGCGTATCGACTTTCACGCGCGGCGCCGCGGAATCAGGCGTCCTCATCCTCCCGCACCAGCACGCAGTGCAGGCCGTCGTCGTCCTCGTTGCTGTCGTAGAGGTAGAACATCTGCACCTCGCCGGTGGCGGTGACCACTGCGACGAAATCACCGGCATCGGCGAGGAAGAAGTCGCGGCTGTCGGGGGAGCCCTGGCATTCGATCAGGGCGGTGACGAAGGAGGCCGGGTCGATATCGCCGAAATAATCCTCGCGCTCCTGGGCGCTCCATTCGGCCGGAACCTGGAACGGGCCGGTGAACAGAATGCGGGCGTCCCCCAGGTCCTCTTCTTCGGCATCCAGGTCGTTGTCGTCGGGGCGGTAGAGCGTGCAGTCCAGGGCGTCGGCATGGCCGAGCACGGCCTGGCGGGCGGCCAGGCGCTTTTCCGGGTCGAGGCCGGCGGCCAGGCAGATCTGGGCCCAGCTGTCTTGTTCGCGTGGAGACACGGGGGTGTTCCTTCTGGGTGGGGAGTGGAAAGTAGTCTAGTGTCAGGCAGCGCTCGACGGGGAGCAATTGCCCGTTGCGCATGGGCCACGCGCTCACAAGAAAGCGCAAGGCTGGCCAGGCTGTAAGGATCAGCTCAAGTAGCGTCCGCGCTCAGAATCGCGCCAGCTGCATTTCCCGCAGGCGGCTCAGGGTGCGGCGGAAGGGAAACTCCAGGTAGCCCTCGGTGTAGAGACGCTCCATTGGCACGGCCGCCTCCACGTGCAGGGGTATGCGCCGGTCGTAGCATTCGTCCACCAGGGCGATGAAGCGGCGCACGCCATCGTCATGCACCGAAAGCTGCGGCAGCTCCCGGTCACCTGCGGCCACCCGTTCGACGCCATCCTCGGTGCCACGGGCGATGCGCCCTTCACGGCGGGCAGCGCTGAGGTTCGGCACCTCGCCCAGGAGAATGGCCGGGAAGCGGTCGCACAAGGCGATGAAATCCAGCGCTGCCAGGGGCTGCTCGCACAGATCGGCGTAGCGGAACCAGGCAGCCGCCGGGCAGCGCCGCACCACCGGCACCAGGCGATGGCCCAGCTCCAGCGGCTCGCTCGAAGCCCCCTGCCCCGCCGCCAACCGCTCGAACACTTCGGCCAGGACGCCGGGCCCACCAGGGGTAGCCACCCAGTAGCGCTGGTGGCCGGCACCGGGATGCAGGCGATGGTCCTGGCCGCCGTCAACCGCCACCACCCGCATGTGCCGTTCGATGGCGGCGATGGCCGGGACGAAGCGCTCGCGGTTGAAGCCGTCGGCATAGAGCTGCTGCGGCGGCTGGTTCGAGGTGGCGACCATGGCCACGCCCTCCGCGAACATCAGCTGCAGCAGGCGGCCGAGCAGCATGGCGTCGCCTATGTCATTGACGAAGAGTTCATCGAAGCAGAGCACCCGCACCTCGCGGCCCAGTTCGCGGGCCAGGGCCTGCAGCGGGTCGGGGGTGCCGGTGAGCTGGAACAGGCGCTGGTGTACCCAGCGCATGAAGTGATGGAAATGCTGGCGCCGGGCCGGAACCTTGAGGCTCTGGTGGAAACGGTCCATCAGCCAGGTCTTGCCACGCCCCACCGGCCCCCAGAGGTAGACGCCGGTCACCTGGCCGGCCTGGTGCAGGGCTTCGTGGCACAGCTGCAGGCAGTCGACTGCATGGCGCTGCGCCGGGTCAGGCTGGAAGCCGCCCTGCTCCAGGGCATGCTGGTAGGCGGCAAAGGGGGATTCGAAGGTCATGGCGCCGCATTGTGCGGGTTGGATGGCGGAATGGGTAGGAGCGAATTCATTCGCGAAGGGCCGCGCAGCTGTCCCGTAGGGTGGATAGCGCTCTTCTATCCACCTTTCGTCGCCAGGCCCCGCTCCGCTGGTGGATCGGTGAAGCGTGATCCACCCTACGGCCGTAATGGGGAGTCAGTAGCCGGATGAAATCCGGGAAAAATCCCACCACACACCCCGGAGCTCCGCGTAGGGTGGAAATCCGCGTGGCGGATTTCCACCGGGTGACTCAGAACTGCTCCAGCGCCAGCAGGTCGGCCAGGGGCTGGCGGCGGCGGATCAGGCGGGTCTCGTCGCCATCCACCAGCACTTCCGGCAACAGCGGGCGGCTGTTGTAGTTGGACGACATGGAGGCGCCGTAGGCCCCGGTGTCATGGATCAGCAGCAGGTCGCCGACCTGGGCCGCCGGCAGCGGACGCGGGGCCACCAGGCCGCCGTCGTGCTGGGTGAAGACATCGCCGGATTCGCACAGCGGGCCGGCCACCACTGTCTTGCGCTGCGGGGCGGACACCGGGTTGCCGGTAGCCTCCAGCAGGGTCATGTCGTGGAAGCTGCCATACATCGCCGGGCGCATCAGGTCGTTGAAGCCGGCATCCACCAGCACGAAGTGGTTGTCGCCCACGTCCTTGACCGCACGCACTTCGCTGAGCAGGCAACCGGACTCGGCCACCAGGAAGCGGCCCGGTTCCAGTTCCAGGCGTACCGGGTGCTTGACGATGCCCTCGATTTCGCGGCGGGCCTGGTTCCAGAGCTCGGCGTAGCGCGGGATGTCCACCGGCACATCGCCCTCGCGATAGGGAATGGACAGGCCGCCGCCGGCGGAGATGGCTTCCAGATCGCAGCCCAGGTCGCGCACCGCGCCGACCATGGCGCCGCAGACCTGCTCCAGGTGGCTGTAGTCCACCCCCGAACCGATGTGCATGTGCAGCCCCACCAGCACCAGGCCGTAATCGCGGATCACCGCCATGGCGGCGTCCAGCTGGCTGTGCCAGATGCCGTGCTTGCTGTTCTCGCCGCCGGTGTTGGTCTTCTGGCTGTGGCCGTGGCCGAAACCGGGGTTGATGCGCAGCCAGACGCGGTGGCCGGGGCTTTCCTGGCCCAGCTGGGTGAGCATGTCGATGGAGCCGACATTGACCTCGATGCCCAGCTCCACGGCGCGCTTCAGGGTGGCGCGGTCCAGCAGGTCGCAGGTCAGCACCACGCCCGCCGGTTCGCCCTTGGGCGAATAGCCGGCCAGCAGCGCGCGCTCGATCTCGCCGAGGGACACCGCATCCACCTGCACGCCCTCTTCACGCATCAGGCGCAGGATGCTCAGGTTGGAGCAGGCCTTCTGGGCGAAGCGGATCACGTCGAAACCTTGCAACTGGGCGATGCGCTCGCGGATCACGGCGGCGTCGTAGCACCAGAGCGGGGTGCCGTGTTCACGGGCAAGGCTGGCGAGGGTCGAAGCGGGGATATTCGGGCGCATGGCGGCCTCCGGAATCAGGATGGCGCCATGATGTCGGCTCATGGCAATTCAATAAAATACCAATTTGTTCAACTACCATTCATTATTGATATGTACTGAATCCCGCAGCCGAGCGCCCCATGGACCTTTCCATCCGCCATATCGAAGTCTTCCGCGCGGTGATGACCGCCGGCAGCGTGACCGGCGCCGCGCGCCTGCTGTTCACCTCGCAACCCACGGTGAGCCGCGAGCTGGCGCGCTTCGAGCACCTGTTGGGCTTTCGCCTGTTCGACCGCGAGGGCGGCCGCCTGGCCCCCACCGCCCAGGGCCTGGCACTGTTCGACGAGGTGCAGCGCTCCTATGCCGGGTTGGAGCGTATCGTCGGCGCGGCCCAGGCCATCCGCCGTTTCGACCAGGGCCAGCTGGCCATCACCGGTCTGCCGGTATTCGCCCAGACCCTGCTGCCCGCCTTCTGCCAGGCCTTCCTCGAACGCCATCCCGGCGTGAGCCTGGCCATCAGCGCCCAGGAGTCGCCCTTGCTGGAGGAGTCCCTGAGCGGCCAGCGCCATGACCTGGGCCTGTCGGAGACCGACGTGCAACCCCGTGGAACCCGGGGGGCGACGCTGTTCGCCGCGGATATGGTCTGCGTCCTGCCGGAAGGCCACGAACTCCTGGCCAAGGCTGAACTTACCCTGGCGGACTTCCACGGCCGCCCCTTCATCAGCCTGGCCGGCCTGGATATCTACCGGCAGAGCCTGGATGCCCACTTCCTCGCCGCCGGGGTGGAACGCCGCATGGTGGTGGAGACCAGCACCGCCGCCTCGGTCTGCGCCATGGTCCGCCAGGGCCTGGGCCTGGCCATCGTCAACCCGCTGAGCGCGCTGGACGAGGCCGGGCGCGGGCTGCAGGTCCGCCGGCTGAGCACGTCGATCCCCTTCCGGGTGCAACTGATCCGGCCGGAGTACCGGCCCTCCTCGGCGCTGGTGGATGAGGCGCAGGAGGTGCTGCACCAGCAGGCGGGGCGGATGATCCGGGGGCTGGAGGAGCGTCTCGGTCGGCTGGATTGATATTCCCTTTTTGGGTTCCATGCGAATTTGAGGGAACAGGTGGGGCTCATGCCGGATTGGCAAGATTGTGTGATTTTCCTTGCATGGATTAGTGCCGCCGGACGCTTCCCTCTCCCCCGGCCCCTCTCCCAGAGGGAGAGGGGTGACTCGCGCCGGCAAGTCCAAGCAATCCTGAAGCCCAAACGCGTCTGACACTAAAGACCAATGGTGGGGCCGCGACTACGCCCCGTCAGGAGGCCGAGCGGAATCGTTGCGCAGGGGGACGAGCGGCATGGATGCCGCGAGAGGCGTGCGGGGCCAGGGATGGCCCCTCACGCCGGGCCCCCGGAGCAGCGATGGAGCGAGGGAAGTTTGGCGAAGCCAAACCCGGATGCAGGGGCAAGCCTTTTGGTTCCTTTTTGGCGTTTGAAAAAGGGACTCGCCCGGGAGGGCGAAACAGAAAGCCGAAGCCCACTCGACAATGAGCTGAACCACCGGACAACAAGCCAAGTCCCTCTCCCCAAAATTCCTTGGAGTACCTCTTTCCGTCACACACTGAAGCACCAACAATGACAACCCGGCCCCACTTCGGGCTGGGCTGAAAATTCGAGGCCAGCAGAAAATGAAATCCCCCGGCGGCATGTTGCTGACAGGCATAGAGCTGGACCGCACCAGCGCCGTGCCCCTCTACCGCCAGCTCTACCTCCAGGTGCGCAAGCAGATCCTCGCCGGCCGGTTGCCGGGTGGCACGCGCCTGCCCTCCTCGCGCACCCTGTGCAAGGAGCTGGAGCTGTCGCGGATCACCATACTCAATGCCTTCGACGAGCTGACCGCCGAAGGCTTCCTGGCCCCGCGCACCGGCGCCGGCACCTATGTCGGCAGCGAATGGGAAAGCCGCGACGCGGCTGCCGACGCCCCGCGCAAGCCGCCGCGCCTGTCGAGCCTGGGCCAGTCCGTATTGTCGCTGCGCAGCGAGCACTTCGGTGGCGTGTCCTACGCCTCCTGGGACCCCGAATGCCCGACCTCCTTCCTGCCCAGCCATCCCGCCTACGATGCCTTCCCGCTGCCGGTCTGGCGGCGCCTGATGAATCGCCACCTGCGCCAGCCGACCAAGGCCCTGCTCGGCTACGGCGAGCTGAAAGGCCTGCTGCGCCTGCGCGAAGCCATAGTCGAATACGTCTTCGATGCCCGTGGCATCGAGTGCAGCGTCGATCAGGTGGTGATCGTCTCCGGCGCCCAGCAGGCCTTCAACATCCTCGGCATGCTGCTGCTCGATGCCCAGGACGGCGTGTGGATGGAAGACCCCGGCCACATCGCCGCGCGCATCGCCTTCCAGGCCCAGGGAGGCCGCCTGGTCCCGCTGCGCATCGACGACCAGGGGCTGGACGTGCAGCAGGGCCTGCGCGACTGTCCCGAGGCCCGCCTGGCCTTCACCACGCCCTCGCGCCAGCATCCGCTGGGCACCACCATGAGCTATGCCCGCCGCCAGGAACTGATCGAATGGGCGGGCCGCGGCCACGGCTGGATAGTCGAGGACGACTGCGACAGCGAGTTCCGTTACCTCGGCCGCCCCCTGCCGGCGCTCTTCGCCATGGACCAGTGGCAGAAGGTCATCTACGTCGGCACCTTCAGCAAGGTGCTCTACCCCTCCCTGCGGCTGGGCTACGTGATCCTCCCCGAGGCGCTGGTGGAGCCCTTCTGCGCCATCCGCGCGGTGATGGACCGCAGCCCCTCCACCCTGCACCAGGCGACCACCGCCGACTTCATGGGCGAGGGTCACTTCCTCGGCCATATCCGCCGTATGCGCGCGCTCTACCAGGCCCGCCAGGAGAGCCTCGTGGAGCAGTTGCGGCGCCATCTGGACGGTTTCCTCCAGGTCGCGCCGGTGGCGGCCGGCCTGCACCTGATCGGCTGGCTGGGCGAGGCGGAAGACGACGACGCCATCGCCCAGGGGCTGGCCCGGCAGCAGATCTACACCTACGCCCTCGGCGACTACTGCCTCAAGCGCTACCTGCCGCCGGGGCTGCTCGTCGGGTTCGCCGGCACCCCCGTGGAACAGGCCGGGGAGAAGGTCGAGGCCCTGGCCCGGGCCCTGGAAAGGCTCGGGCACCGTCTGTAGCGAGCGGCAACCAAAGTGGTCATAACAATTAAAAAATAATGGCTATATCGATAGCGCCATTCCGGAGAGATAAAGGCAGCGCCGGGCAAACCGGCACCTTTTTCAGGAATGACAAGAATGAACGCTATCCAAGCCCGCTTTGCGGCCCTGCTGCGCCACAACGCCGGCAGCGAAGCCCCTCCGCCGCTGCTGACGCCCGCCCTTGCCGGCCGACTCCTCGAACGCCTCGACGGCATCCGCCTGTTCGCCCATGGCTACCCGCTGCTGACCAACCTCACGCACCTGCGGCTCAAGCCGGAGGACCTGCTGGATTTCGCCTACCGTCACGAACTCCAGGGTCTTTCCCTGCATCTGCTGGATGGTGAAGAGAACAGCCTGTCGCGGATGGGTCCAGCCCAGCTCCAGGCCTTCGCCGACAAGGCCCGCGCCCTGGGCCTGGACGTTCACCTGGAAATCAGCAGCACACGCCGCGACGACGTCGACCAGGTGGTCGCCATCGCCCGGGCCATCGGCACCCGCAACATTCGCGTCTATTCCCGCTACGAGGGCCACCTGTCGCGGGTCATGGCGCTGATCGAGGCGGACCTGCGCTACCTCGGCGAACTCGCCGACCGCTACGACCTGCACATCGACTTCGAGCAGCACGAGGAGCTCAAGAGCTTCGAGATCGCCCAGCTGCTGCGCCAGGTCGGCAACCCGCGCCTGAACGCCCTGTTCGACTTCGGCAACATGATCAATGCCTGCGAGCAGCCGCTGCCGGCATTGCAGGCACTGGCCCCCTATATCCGCCAGGTGCATCTCAAGGGTGTGCGCATCGTCCCCGAGCAGAACGGCTTCGGCCACTACGGCGTGCTGCACGGCAGCCCGGAGGACGACCTGCCCGGCGCGCGCATGCTGTTCGAACTGCTGATGCTCGGCGACGCGGCGCCCCAGGTGGTCGCCTTCATCCTGGAACAGGAAAACCACTACATCGCCCCGTCGTTCCGCCAGGCGGACGAGGCCGAGGACCCCTTCATCCCCTACCGGGAAATGAGCGAGACCGGCCTGCCGCCGGGCTACACGCTGGACCGCATGGCGGCCGACGAGCACCGCTGGGCGAACAACCAGATCCGCCATGTGCGCGGCCTGCTCACCGAGCTGCGCGTGCTGGCCGAACTGACCCTGGCCGAAGCCGGCCAATCCCCTGCCTGAGCCGCCCCTGGCGACAGGTGACATTCCAATCCGGAAACTGTGGAGAACAACAATGACAGCACAGGCCAAGGCCAAATGGCTCAGGTTGCTGGTCCTCGTCCTCGGCGGCGGGATCATCTACAAACTGGCGAACCTCAAGGACGCCTTCTACATCCCCATGCAGGAGCACATGGGGCTGACCCATACCGAGATCGGCGCCCTGCTCAGCGCCAACGCCATCATCGCCACCGCGCTCTTCGTGGTCGGCGGCTTCCTGGCGGACCGTTTCACCACCCGCAAGCTGATTCCCCTGGGCCTGATCGGCACCGGTTGCCTGGGCCTCTACCTGGCCACCTTTCCCGGCTATAGCCAGCTGCTGATCGTCTTCAGCCTGTTGGCCGTCTGCGCCGACTGCCTGTTCTGGCCGTCGCTGCTCAAGGCCATCCGCAACCTGGGCGACGATGGCGAACAGGGGCGTATGTTCGGCTTCCTCGAAGGTGGCCGGGGCGTGGTGGATACCGCGGTGGCCTTCGCCGCCCTGGGGGTGTTCGTCGCCATGGGCTCCGGCGCCGCCGGGCTGAAAGCGGCCATCCTGTTCTACTCGGCGATCGACATCGGCGTCGGCCTCTTGACCTTCTTCCTCCTCCGGGACAGCAAGGCGAGCGGCCCCGCGAGTGAAACCATCGGCCTGGCCGGCCTGATGGAAGCCGTGCGCGTGCCGGGCATCTGGCTGGTCAGCCTCAACGTGTTCATGGTCTACATCGTCTATTGCGGCCTGACCTACTTCATCCCCTACCTGAAGGACATGTACCAGCTGCCGGTAGCCCTGGTCGGCGCCTACGGGATCATCAACCAGTACTTCCTCAAGGTGCTGGGCGGCCCGGCCGGCGGCTTCATGGCGGACAAGGGCCTCAAGAGCTCGAGCCGCTACCTGAAGTGGGCGTTCCTGGCGCTGCTGCCGATGATGGCGCTGATCCTGAGCATTCCCACCGGTGCGGACTTCATCTATGCGGGCATGGCCGCCACCCTGTCGTTCGCGCTGATCGTCTTCACCATGCGCGGCGTGTTCTGGGCGCCCATGAGCGAAGTAGGGATTCCCTCGCGCATCACCGGCTCGGCCTTCGGCATCGGCTGCCTGATCGGCTATGCGCCGGGCATGTTCGCCTACGTCATCTACGGTTCCATCCTGGACCAGTATCCCGGCCAGGAGGGCTACACCTATGTGTTCAGCCTGATGAGCCTGCTGGCGGTGATCGGCTTCCTGGTCTCCAGCCTGCTGCACCGGACGGTGCGCAAGCACGCCGCCAGCCAGTCGCAAGCGGTGGCGGCCGGGGCCTGACGGGCCACCGGGCAGCCAAAACGCAGAAGCCAGCCCCTGGGGCTGGCTTCTGCGTTCAGCGGGCCGGCGCGATGCGCCGCCCGTTCATCGGCGATTGGCCACGGCCGCTGCCGGGACGGCGCCGCTGGTGCCGGTCTCCATCCAGCGACGCATGCGGGTGGCATCAGCCATGTGGGTGTACCTGCCGAAGGCGTCCAGCAGCACCAGGGCCATCTGGCGCTGGTTCATGCGGGTGAGCATCACCAGGCAGTGTCCGGCCTCGTCGGTGTAGCCGGTCTTGGTCATCTGGATACTCCAGTCGGCCTTGCGCACCAGGTTGTTGGTATTGCGGAAGCCCAGGCTGTAGCGCGGCTTGACGAAGTTCACCACCTTGGAGGAGGTGGTGCTGTACTGGGTCATCAGCGGGTACTTGCGGGTTTCCTTGAGCAGGCGCACCAGGTCATTGGCGGTGGAGACGTTGAAGGGCGACAGGCCGGTGGGCTCGACGTAGCGGGTACTGGCCATGCCCAGGGCGCGGGCCTTGGCGTTCATCGCCTTGATGAAGGCCGGGTAGCCGCCCGGGTAATTGTGCGCCAGGGTAGAGGTGGCACGGTTCTCCGAGGACATCAGGGCGATATGCAGCAGCTCGCCACGGCTGAGCTGGCTGCCCAGGCGCACCCGGGAGTAGACCCCCTTCATTTCCTTGTTCTCGCGGATGGTGACCGTCAGCACCTCATTCAGGGGCTGCTTGGCCTCCAGCACGACCACCGCCACCATCAGCTTGGTCACCGAGGCGATGGGCATCACCCGGGCGGGATTGCGCGCATAGAGCACCTTGTCGCTGCCAAGGTCCACCAGCAGGGCGCTGCGGGAAGACAGCTTCAGTTTCGCCGGATCGCGCACCGGCAGGGGCTGTTCGGCGGCCTGGACAGGGGTACCTGCCAGCATGAGCACGCAGGAACCCAGAACGAACAGCTTAGTGATCGAACTACGAATATTCACGATGCTTCCAATGGAAAAGGGGCCACGAAGATGGGGCCCCACTGAAAAAAGTATAGGAACGAAGACGGCGGAATACGCAGCGCCTTCCGTCGTCGGGGCGCGATTTTGCGCCTTTGGTCGGATGATCGCCAGTGCCAGAGGATGGCGGCGACAGGCCGTCCGGATCAGCGGATCGAGGCGCCGCGCTCGGCCAGCAGCTGGCGCAGCAGGGATCGGTGGCAGCGGCGCTCATCCTCGCAGTAACAGCCCACGGCGAAATGGCTGCCATGGGACAGGGTCGCCAGCAGGTCCAGCACCCTGGCCCCTTCGCCCCCCTCCATTTCGGCGCGGTAGCGTCTGGCGAAGCGCGCCCAGTCGGCTTCGCTTTCGGCGACCTTGCCTTCGGCCATCAGTTCGGCGCTCGGCGCCAGCAGGGGCAACCAGGTGTCGTAGTAGTCGCGGCTGGCGAACTCGGCCTTGGGCACGCCACGGGGCGGCCGGCGCACGGTGCCGATGCGCGGTCCCTCATCGGCAGCCCGTGGCGTTCCCAGGCGAACGATGCTGATGCTCATGTCCCCTCCTTCTCAGCGGCTGCTGCTGGGCAGCTCGCGGAAATCGTCACTCCTGTCCATGGCCTGGAGTGCTTCCAGCAGCTTGGCCGTCGGCCTGACCAGCTTGCGCTGTTCCAGGTCGAACCAGCCAACGGTGGAGGTCACCCGCGCGGCCAATACGCCCTGGCGGAAGAACTCGTTGCGCAGCAGCATCCGGCTACCATCGGCCGAGAGGCCGGCGGCGCGCATGCTGATCTCCAGTTCGTCGAGCAGATGGACCTCGCGGAAGTACTCGATCTCGTCCTTCATCACCACCGGACCCAGGCGCAGGCGACGGAACTCGGACATGGGGAAACCGAAGTCGGCGAAATACATCATGCGCACGTCGGCGGACTTGTCGAGGTAGGCCGTGTTGCGCATGTGGGAGTTGAAATCCATGTCGCCCCAGCCGGCGATCAGGGTCTTCTGGTACATGAGCGGTCTCCGCAGGGTGGATGGGGGAGACTCACTTTATGACGCCCGGGCCCTTTGCAACACCGGCGTGATTGACAACTCTGGTATCGATCTTGTCAGGAAGGTCACGATCCTCGCCTTCGAAAGGGGTTTCGACACCGGTCTGGCCGCCGCCCTCCCCGGCTCATCGTCCGGCAGGACTATCCGCAGCCGCGATTTCGCCCCATTAGTCCCCTCGGACGATGCTCCGCCGCGGCGCCGATGCGAGTTTCCCCGCACCTGCAACTGCGCAGGACAAACAAGGAGGCTCATGGCATGTCCGAGGCATCGCACAAGCAAGCGCTCTATGAACTCGTCTGTCGTTATGCACAGGCGGTGGATGAACGGGACTGGACGGCACTGGCCCGCCTGTTCGCCCCCGACGCCGTACTCAAGGGGCCCGGCTTCAGCTTCGACGGCGTCGACGCCATAGTCGCGGGGATGAACGGCCTGGGTCGTTTCAGCCTGACCCAGCACCACGTGCACAACCACCTCGCCGAAGTCGAGGAGCTGGAGGCGAGCGCGGAAACCTACTGCGTCGCCAACCACCTGTACGAAGTCGATGGCGTCCCCCGCAAGCTCGACTGGGGCATCCGCTACCGCGACCGCTTCGCCTGCATCGACGGCCTCTGGCGCTTCACCCAGCGTGAACTGCTGCTGGACTGGACCCAGGACCTGCCCGTCCAGGTGGCTGCGGCATGACCGGGGCCGTGCGCTACCTGGCCGGCCGCGAATCCGGCTGCACCACCGGCCAGAGCCTGGCCATCGACGGCAGCCATGAGCTGCGCCGCAATCCCCAACTGGACCATCTGATCTCGGCCATCTTCGGCGAAGACGCCCCGCGCGCCGCCCTGGCCGGCCAGGAATCCCCAAGGAGCCCCGCATGAAACGTGTGCAAGACAAAGTCGTACTGATCACCGGCGCCGCCAGCGGTGTCGGCAAGGCCGATGCCCTGCTGCTGGCCGCCGAAGGCGCCCGGGTGGTGCTGGGCGATATCGACCGGGAGGGTGGCCAGGCCCTGGCCGCCGAGATCGGCGCCAACGCGCTGTTCGTCGAACTGGACGTTGCCGAGGAAGCGCACTGGCAGCGGGCCATCGAGCAGACCCTGGCGACCTTCGGCCGCCTCGATGTGCTGGTCAACAACGCCGCCATCTGCCCCCTCGGCACCATCGAGGACGCCAGCCTGGCGCAGTGGCGCAACGTGATGCGGGTGAACGCCGACGGCTACTTCCTCGGTTGCAAGTACGGCATCGAGGCGATGAAGCGCAACGCCACCGGCGGCTCGATCATCATGATGTCCTCGGTCGCCGCCCTCGGCGGCCTGCCGCCCATGTGCGCCTACACCGGCTCCAAGGGCGCCGTCACCGCCCTGACCCGCAACGTGGCGATGCACTGCAAGAACAGCGGCTACCGCATCCGCTGCAACTCCATTCACCCCGACGGCATCTGGACACCCATGACCCAGTCGCTGGTGCCCAATCTCGATCCGGTGGCCCTGGGCATCGGCGACAACCCAATGGCGCGCATGTGCATGCCGGAGGACGTGGCCAACCTGGTGCTGTTCCTTGCCTCGGACGAATCGCGCTTCGTCAACGGCGCAGAACTGCGCATCGACAACGCGCAGACGATCTCCGGCATCGCCGGCTAATCCAACTGATTCGGGAGCACACAAGCATGAGCATGCTGCAAGGCAAGGTAGCCCTGGTGACCGGAGGCGGCCAGGGCGTCGGCCAGGGTATCGCCTACTCGCTGGCCGCCGAAGGCGCCAAGGTCGCCGTGGCGGGCCGCACCCGCGCCACCCTGGAAGAGACCTGCGCGGAGATCCGCCGTCGCGGCGGCACCGCCCTGGCGGTCGAATGCAACGTGATGAACCCGGCGGATATCGACCGCTGCGTGGCCGATGTGGTGGAGGCCTTCGGTGGCCTCAACATCCTGGTCAACAACGCCCACATCGTGCCGCTGGGCAGCATCCTCGAAGTGACGGACGAAACCTTCATGAAGGGCATCGACTCCGGCCCCATGGCCACCCTGCGCCTGATGCGCGCCTGCTACCCGCACCTCAAGGGCGAAGGCTCCGTGGTCAACCTGGCCTCCTCCGCCGCCGTGCGCTGGGACGCCTCGGGCTACGGCCACTATGCCGCGACCAAGGAGGCCATCCGCTCCCTGAGCCGCGCGGCTGCGTGCGAATGGGGTGTGGACGGCATCCGCGTCAACGTCATCGCCCCCCACGCCCTCTCCCCCGGCCTGCGCGGCTGGGTCGAAAGCAACCCGGTAGAAGCGCAAGCCTTCTTCAGCAGCATTCCGCTGCGCCGGGTGGGTGATTGCGAACACGACATCGGCCGCACCGTGGCCTTCCTGGTCAGCGACAACGCCCGCTACCTGACCGGCGCCACCATCCCACTGGATGGCGGCCAGGCCTATTGGGGCTGATAAGGGAGAAGAGCAGGCAACGACTGGCAAACAAGGTTGCCGTGAACTGTCGGTGGATGGCGGCATGAATGAAAACAGGCTCGCTGGTGCGGGCCTTGTTCTTTCTGCCGGATGGCGGTCCGTGCCGGAGATTCGTATTCCTGTAGGGGCGAATTCATTCGCCAAGCAGGCCGCAGGCCTGCCCTTCGGAGCCCGAGCAGGGCACAGCCTCCCTCTCCCCCCTCCCCTCTCCCTGAAGGGAGAGGGGTGACTCGCGCCGGCACCT
>NZ_JBHSOU010000029.1:37421-87884 GCF_042656385.1 Pseudomonas sp. GCM10022186 | reverse complement strand
CCCCGGCCCCTCTCCCGCAAGCGGGAGAGGGGTGACTAACGCCGGCACCTCCGCGCGACCCATGCGCCTCCCTGTAGGGGCGAATTCATTCGCCAAGCGGGCCGAAGGCCCGCCACTCAGCCGCGGTACTGCGCCACCACCTCGTTCACCGCACGCTGGATATCGTTGCGCACATAGCCCAGCAGCGCCGTCTCCACCGCATCCGGCTCGTAGCTCACGGTATTGCCACGCCCGGTGTAGAGGGCCATGTCCGGCAGCAGCGGGTGCTCCTGGTCCAGCGGCGGCACCTCGGCGTCGTTGCCGACGGCGCGCAGGAAGGCCTGGAAGTATTCCGCATAGCTGAGGTTCTCATCCCCCACCAGGTAGGCCGCGCCTGACTCACCATGCAGCAGCGCGCCGAGGATGGCCTGGGACAGCGAGCGGGTGGAGATGAAGTTGCTGCCACCGGCCGGACCAAAGAACGGCAACGGGGCGAACTTGCCCTCGGCGTAGCGGGTGTAGGCTTCGAACATCTCGACCTTGAGGCCGGGTACGGCGCCGACCACGAAGGGGGCGTTGACGCTGCACACGCGGAAATCCGGGCCGGAAAGCGCTCGTACCGCCTGGTCGGAGAGGTGCCGCGAACGCACGTAGGGAATGCTGTCGATCAGCTCCGGTGCCACCTGTGGATAAAAGCTGCCCACCAATACCGCCTGGCGGACACCCGCGCTGCGCGCCAGCTCGAAGAAGCGCGGAATCGCCTCGACGTTGGCGCGCTGCCAGTGGGCGTCCAGGTCGTCCCCCTGCGGGGCATGGCGGATATCGCTGCCGGCGGCGAACACCAGGGCATCGAAGCCGGCCAGGTCGTCACGGCTGAAGGTGCCGGCGACATAGTCGCCCTGCAGTTGCTTCAGCTGCGCCAGGGCGCTGCCGACGGCGGCCGGCTTGCGCCCGGCGATGGTCACGTCATGGCCGTGGTCCTTGAGGTAAAGCGCCGCGTGGCCGCCGATCAGGCCGGTCCCGCCGATCACGAGAATCTTCATCGCATCAATACTCCTGCTGGAGGCCGCGCCCGGCCCCCGGGTTCGAGTTTCCCGGCCAGGCCGGGGGTTCGGTCAGATGACCCGCGCGGGGTGCTGTGCGCGGGGCGCTCCGAGCATTTCGCGGTAGGACGGCGGCTGGCGGCCTTCGGCTTCGGTGATGCCGTAGCCCCGGGCCAGTTCGGCGGTGACCAGGGTCTGGCCGGACAGTGACTGGAGACTCGGGTCGTTCAGCAGTGCATGGATGACCCGGCCGTTGAACTCCGGGGTCTCCGCCATGGCGAGGAACTCCTCGTACTGGTCCGCACGCTCGGCGCCGGCGATGGCGGTGCGCTCGGTGCGCTGCGGGCCCAGCCACAGCGATACGGCGGCGACACCGGTGTTCTCCAGATCGATGGCCATATCGGCGGCGAACTTGTCCACGCCCGCCTTCTGCGCGCCGTAGGCCGGGCCGTGCATGTAGCAGCCCGCGCCGAAGGAGGAGACGAAGGTGATCAACCCGTGGCCGTTCTTCACCAGCAACGGCGCGGCGTGATAGCAGGCGACATAGGCCGAGCGCAGGCCGATGTCGAGTATGTCCACCATCTCCAGGGGCTTCTGCCAGAAGGGGCCTGGATCGATCAGGTTCTCGTGGATGAAGGTGGCGTTGTTCACCAGCAGGTCGAGACGCCCCTGCTCGCGCTCGACGCGGGCGAAGAGTTCGCGCACCTGCTCATCGTCGCGGTGGTCGCAGGGTACGGCGATGCCCTTGCCGCCGGCACGGGTCACCGCCTCGGCGGTTTCCGCGAGGCTGCCCGGCAGGGGTTGGCCGCGCAGCTGGCTGTTGCTCTGGGTGGCCGAGCGGCCGCTCAGGTAGACGGTCATGCCCGCCGCACCCAGGGCGATGGCGATGCCCTTGCCGACGCCACGGCTGGCGCCGGTCACCACGGCAACTGGAGAGTTGTTCGCGTTCATCTGGGATTCCTTGCTGCAGTCAGCGAATGCTGTGGGTTCAGAAGTTGAAACCGTTGCCGGTAATCACCGGGACATTGGTCCAGGTGCCTTTCGGATCGCGGTACCAGCCGGCCGCGGCCAGGGCACCGCCATCCACATGCAGGGTGGTGCCGGTGATCCAGCCGGACAGCGGGCTGGCGAGGAAGAGGGCTGCGCCGGCCATGTCTTCCGGCTGGCCGAAGCGGCCCAGGGGAATCCAGTTCGGCAGCTGCGCCCGGTGCTCGGGGGCGATCATCAGCGACATGGGCAGTTGTGGGGTTTCGGTGGATTCCGGGGCGATCTGGTTGACGCGGATGCCCACCGGCCCCAGTTCCAGCGCCAGGCTCTTGGTGAAACCGCTGATGGCGGCCTTGAACGCGGCATAGACGCTGCAGTTGGGGATGCCACGGAAGGCCTCGATGGACGACAGGCTGATGATGCTGCCGCCGGCGCCCTGGCGGCGCAGCAGCGGCAGCATCGCGCGGGTCACGCGGAAGATGTGCTGCAGGTTGACGGCGTAGAGCCGGTCGATGTCCTCGTCGCTGTAGCCATCGAAGGGCTTGGCGATCATCAGCGAGTCGCCGACGTTGTTGACCAGCACATCGAGGCCGCCGAAGCGTGCCTCGATCTGTTCGGCCAGCGAAGCCACCTGGGCCCCATCGGTGACATCGGCCTGGACCACCAGCGCCTCGGCACCCTGGCTGGCCAGCCGGTCGCACAGGGCGGCAGCACGCTCGCCATCCACCTCCGCGACCGCCAGCCGGGCGCCGGCGCGGGCGAAGGCTTCGACCACGGCGCGTCCGATGCCCACGCCACCACCGGTGACCAGGACGGTCTTGCCTGCGAAATCGATCATCTCGTCATCCTCTTGTTGTATGGCGCCCGATCCCTTCGTTGTAGGGGCGAATTCATTCGCCAAGGGCGGCGCAGCTGCCCCCTGTGGTCGTGCAGGGCAGGCCTTACGCCTGCTTGGCGAATGAATTCGCCCCTACAGTCTTTTCGCCCGCAGCATGGATGTGCTCCGCCGCGCGGAAGCCGAACACCATGGCCGGACCGATGGTGGAGCCGGCGCCGGGGTAGGTACGGCCCATCATCGAGGCGGCGCTGTTGCCGATGGCGTAGAGGCCGTCGATCGGCGTGCGGTCGTCCCGCAGTACGCAGGCATGCACGTCGGTGAGCAGGCCGCCCTTGGTGCCGATGTCGCCGGCATCGATCCTCACTGCGTAGAAAGGCGCTTTCAGCAGGGGCGCGAGGCAAGGGTTGGGCTGCACCGTCGGGTCGCCGTAGTAGCGGTCGAACAGCGAATCGCCCTTGTGGAAGTCCAGGTCCTTGCCTGCTTCGGCCATGGGGTTGAAACGCTCCAGGGTGCTCATCAGGCCGGCCGTGTCGACGCCGATCCTGCCGGCCAGTTCCTGCAGGCTGTCGGCCTTGTGGAAGTAGCTCAGCAGGTGCTTCGGCAGGCGGCTGTCGGGCATGGCATAGCCGGGGAGCAGCGCACCGCAGGGATACTTGCGGCGGAAATCGGCATCGAAGATCAGCCAGCACGGCACGCTGGTGGCGCCCTCGCGGTTGTTTTCGTACATGGCGTAGACGATGTCGGTATAGGGTGCCGCTTCGTTGACGAAGCGCTCACCGGCCGAGTTCACCATGATGCAGCCGGGCAAGGTGCGCTCGACGAACAGCGCGCGCTGCTTCTCCTCGCCCTCGACATGGGTGGTCGGCGCCCACCAGCTGTGCTCCATCAGCGCCGTGGCGGCGCCCAGCTGCTGGCCGGCGCGGATGGCGTCACCGGTGTTGTAAGGGGGGGTGGCACTCCAGTCGCTGCGCGAGGGTTGCGGGTGGTACTGCGCGCGCATCGTCTGGTTGCGCTCGAAGCCGCCAGCGCCCAGCACCACGCCACGGCGTGCCTGCAGGCGCCAGGGGCGGCCGTCGCGCACCAGTTCGGCGCCGACCACCCGGCCGTCTTCCTCGATCAGGCGCTCGAGCCGGCAGTTCAAAGTCAGCGGCACATTGCGGTCCTTCAGCGAGCAGCGCAGCGCCGCCACCAGGGCGTTGCCCAGGGTCAGGAAACGGTCGCGGCGAGAGCGCAGGCGCCAGCCCAGGTCGCGCCAGTAGCGCCAGAGCACCCGCATGGTCAGGCCGACCCAGCCGGGGCCGCGGCAGAGCAGCACCCTGGCCTCCTTCATGGTCATGGTCATGCGGCCCATCATCAGGGTGCCGGGGGACGGCTCGCGCAGGCGCTGGAAGTCCCCGCCCAGTTCGCGGGCATCGAAGGGCAACGGATCCATCGAGCGGAAACCGGGTTTGCCGCCGTCCACCTCCGGGTAGTAATCGGCATAGGCCGCCTGGGCCTCGAAGCGTACGCGGGAATGCTGTTCGAGATACTCGATCGCCCGGTGGCCATGTTCGACATAGGCCTCGATGCGGCCATCGTCGATTTCGCCGTGGGTGACGGCGCGGATGTAGCGGATGGCTTCTTCAGCCGAATCCTGGCCACCCACGGCAGCGATGCGGTGGTTGCAGGGAATCCAGATGCCGCCGCCGGATATGGCCGAGGTGCCGCCGAAGCGGTCGCTCTTCTCCACCACCCTGACCTGCAGTCCCAGGTCATGGGCACGCAGCGCGGCGGTCATCGCACCGGCTCCGGAACCCACCACCAGTACGTCGCAGCTGTCGTCCCACTGCGGGCTGTTCGCGCTCATCTGCCCTGCTCCTTTGTTGTTGTTCGAGGTACGGAATCAGCCCGGATTCTCAGCGCGCACCTGCCCAGCAACATCGTCCGATGGGACTACGCAACCCATGACCGAAAACCGCCTGCACGGCGAGCAGAAGACTCAACGATCCGCCTTCCCGGCACCCGACACCTCCCTTAGTCCTTTCAGACGATGCTCCCGCCTCGACTGCGACCACATAGTCACGTCGCCACACTCAACTCAACCCTGGGCCTGGCGGACCGAGCCATGCCCAGCAGTGCCGAGAGCAGCAACATGACAAAAACAACAAGACGCCCCACCCGCAGTCCCTTGCAGACCGCGATCCGCATTGCCGTGCTCGGCCTGGCGACCGGCTGCGCCGGCCAGAGCCAGGCACTGTCGTTCCAGCCCCAGGACGACCTCAAGATCGACTGGAACACCACCCTCACCTACGGCCTGGCCTGGCGAACCGAGTCCCGCGATCACGCGCTGTCCAACGGTTTCCCCAACCCGGCCATCGCCAACATCGACGATGGCAACAACGCCTTCGACAAGGGCAGCCTGATCAGCAACCGCGCGAGCTTCCTCACCGAAGCCAACTTCAACTGGAAGCAGGACTTCGGCCTGTTCGTGCGCGCCAGCGGCTTCTACGACGACGTCTACAACCGCAGCAACGACAACCGCACCGGCACCTCCAACTGCTTCGCCGGCGGCCAATGCTCGCAGGCCAACCACTTCCCCCACGACACCATCGACCAGCACGGCAAGGACCTGCGCCTGCTCGACCACTACGTCTATGGCGCCTGGGACCTGGGTGGCCACAACCTCAACCTGCGGGTGGGCGACCAGGTGGTGAGCTGGGGTGAGAGCCTGTTCATCGGCAACGGCATTTCCGGCGGCATGGCCCCGGTGGACGCCACCAAGGCCAATACTCCGGGCGTGGAACTCAAGGAGCTGTTCCTGCCGGTTGGCCAGGTGTTCGGCCAGATCGACCTGACCGATGCCCTGAGCCTGCAGGCCTACTACCAGTACGAGTGGAAGAAGACCGAGATCGACGGCGTCGGCAGTTTCTTCTCCGTCACCGACCAGATGGATGAAGGCGGTTTCACCGATGCCTTCGGCATCACCCGCCGCCTGCACGATGACAACCCCGGCGACAGCGGGCAGTACGGCCTGGCCCTGAACTACGTGGCCGAGTCGCTGAACAACACCGAGTTCGGCCTCTACTACCTGCGCTTCCACGACAAGGCACCGCAGCTGGACTTCCTGACCGACTGGAACACCGCCAACTACCGGGTGCGCTACTTCGACGACATCGACCTGTACGGCGCCAGCTTCTCCACCGTGCTCGGCGACACCAACGTCAGCGGCGAGATCAGCTATCGCGACGGCCAGCCGGTGCTGGTGGATACCGGCCTGGTGCCGCACCCGGTGCGCGCCGAAACCATGCAGGCGCAGGTGTCCTTCATCCACTCGTTCGGAACCCTGCCGATCGCCGACAACACCCTCCTGACCGGGGAAGTCGGCTACAACGAAGTGCTCGACAACGACCGCGCCGAGAGCTTCACCGCCTTCGTGCCAGACGGTGCTGGCGGCGTCTTCCCGCTGACAACCGCGAACACCGACGAGCTCTATTTCGACAAGAGCTCCTGGGGCTACACCCTCAACCTGTCGCTGGAATACCTGAACATCTTCAACGGCTGGGACCTCACCGTGCCGCTGATCTTCAGCCAGAACCTGGGCGGCGACTCCTCCCTGCCCGGCACCTTCGGCATGGGCGAAGGCGACCACCGCCTCGGCGTCGGCACCACCTGGCGCTACCTCAACAACCTGACCCTGGAGGCCCGCTACAACGCATTCCTCGGCGATGCCGGCGATACCCCCTTCGCTGACCGCGACAACGTCGGCATCAACGTCAAGTACAGCTTCTGATCCACTGCCGCAGGAGACTCAAGATGCAGCTTTACAACAAGACCCCGCTCCTGGCCGGCGTTCTCGCCGCCGCACTCGCCAGCACTCCGGCCCTGGCCAAGGTCAGTCCGGAAGAGGCAAAACGCCTGGGTAACGACCTCACCCCCATGGGGGCGGAAAAGGCCGGCAACGCCGACGGCAGCATTCCTGCCTGGAGCGGCAAATGGCTGGGGGCCCCGCCCCAGGTCAACTACGCGGGTTCGGGTACCGCCTATGGCGATCCCTATGCCGGCGAAAAGCCGCTGTTCGTCATCACCGCTGCCAACATGGCGCAGTACGCCGACAAGCTCTCGGAGGGCCAGAAGGCACTGTTCAAGCGCTATGGGAGCACCTTCAAGATCCCCGTCTATCCGACCCACCGTGACTTCCGCTACTCCGACCGGGTCCTGCAGCGCACCCTTGCCAACGCCACCAGCGCGGAGCTGGTCAGCGACGGCAATGGCGTGATCAATGCCATCGGCGCCTCGCCCTTCCCGATTCCGAAGAACGGCTATGAGCTGATGTGGAACCTCAACCTGCCGGCCCGTGCCTGGAAGGAAGACGCCATCTACACCATGGCCCTCACCCTGGCCAACGGGACCCGCTCGCTGGAGTCCATGGACTACAAGATCCTTTCGGTGTGGGACTCGCCCAAGGAGACCGTGGAAAGCTTCGGCGGGCAGCAGGCCTTCGCGCTGGTCCAGACCCTGGAACCGACCCGCAAGAAGGGCGAGATCATCCTCGCCCATACCTTCACCGACCCGATCAGCTCGCCGTCCCAGTCCTGGCAGTACCTGCCGGGCAACCGCCGCGTCCGTCGCGCGCCGACCGTGGCCTATGACACGCCCTTCGGCGCTGGCGGCTTCCGCGTGATGGACGAGGACCGCCTGTTCAACGGCGCACCGGACCGCTACGACTGGAAGCTGGTGGGCAAGCAGGAGATGTACATCCCCTACAACAACTACAAGCTCGACGACCCCAACCTGAAGCTCGACGACCTGCTGGCCACCAACGGCCACGTGAATCCCGAGCACATGCGCTACGAGCTGCATCGCGTGTGGGTACTGGAGGCCGATCTCAAGCCCGGCAAGCGCCACATCTACGGCAAGCGCGTGCTCTACATCGACGAGGACTCCTGGATCGCCGTGATGGCCGACAACTACGACGGCAAGGGCCAGCTCTGGCGCAGCAACATGCAGACCACGGCCTACGCCTACGACCTGCAAGGCTTCCAGGCCCGCGTGGCGGTCTTCCACGACCTGATCGCCGGTTCCTACCTGACCGACCGCCTGCTCAACGGCAAGCCGCCGGCCAAGCTCAACAGCAGCAGCTACGAGGCCGACTACTTCACCGTCGCCAACCTGCGCAAGTTGGGCAAGTAAGCCCCCGGATCGAGCGAGGCCCCCGGGCCTCGCTTTTTTGTGCCCCCGAAAACCGCCTTCGTTCAGCCAGCAGTCGACCCAAGGTTCCCTTCTCACCACAAAGGAAACGACCATGACGCACACGCTGTTGAAATCCGCCATAGGCCTGGCCGCCCTGTCCCTTTCGCTCCAGGCCAGCGCCCTGAACATCCTGCTCACCAACGATGACGGCTGCCGCGCGCCGGGCATCGATGCCGTCTACCAGGCCCTGGTCGCCGCCGGCCACCAGGTCACCCTGGTGGGCCCGCAGAACGACAGCAGCGGCATCGGCGCCGCCAGCGTGGTGGTGCCCGGCCAGGCCGTGGCCGTCACCCAGCTGGCCCAGGACAAGTACTGCGTCGGCGCGCCCGCCGGCTATACCCCGCCGGCGGGCAAGACCTCGGCCATCGGCACCCCGGTGGACGCGGTGAACGTCGGCCTGGACCTGCTGCTCAAGGACAACCGCCCGGACCTGGTGGTCTCCGGCACCAACTTCGGCGACAACGTCGGCCCGCTGACGCAGATGTCCGGCACCGTCAACGCCGCGGTGCGCGCCATGTTCAAGGGTGTGCCGGCGGTGGCCGTGTCCACCGCCATCGACCTGCAGCTGATCAGCCAGGATCCGCAGGCGGGCTACCTCAAGACCCTCAACGCCATGGACGACACCGCGCGCTTCGCCGCCCGGGTGATCGACCGCGCCGCCGCCATCGGTGCCGCGGCACGCCGTGTCTGCGAAAGGAGCGGCGGCAAGTCCAGGGCCCAGTGCGCCACCAACGTCATCGGCCTGCCCGGCACCACCGGGCTGAACATCAACTACCCGGCCCTGGAAGCCGGCCAGGTGACGGGCGTGGCCTTCGCCCCCATCGGCGACTGGGGCAACGTGGTCTTCGCCCCGCAGCAGGGTGCCGACGGTGTGGTGCGGGTGAACCTGGTGCCGCCGCCCGCCCCCACCGCGGAGCAGCAGGAGGGCGACGCCTACCAGCTGTCCCTCGGCAAGGCGGTGATCACCCCGATCGACGGCAACTTCACCGCCTCGCCGCTGGTGCAGGCCCAGGCGAAGCTGATGCTGGAGGGGGTAGAGCCCTGATTTCCGGGCATGAAGGAAAGCCCCCGTTGCCGTGAGGTGCGGGGGCTTTTTGGTTCTTGGCGGAATGTTGGGGAGCACATCGGAGACAAGATTGTGTGGGAGCCCTGATTTGGCACCGTGCGGCCGGAAGCTGCCCTCACCCCCGGCCCCTCTCCCTGAAGAGGAGAGGGGTGACTCGCGCCTGACAGGGCACAGCAATCCTGAAGCCGATACCGGTCTGAAACTGAACACCAAAGGTGGGGCAGCGACTGCGCCCCGTCAGGAGGCCGAGCGGAATCGTTGCGCAGGGGGACGAGCGGCATGGATGCCGCGAGAGGCGTGCGGGGCCATGGATGGCCCCTCACGCCGGGCCCCCGGAGCAACGATGGAGCGAGGGAAGTTTGGCGAAGCCAAACCCGGATGCAGGGGCAAGCGCTTTTGGTTACTTTTCTGGCGACTGAGAAAAGTGACTCGCCCGAGGGGGCGAAATAGAAAGCTGAAGCCGACACGACAATGAGCTGGAAGCTGGACAACAAGCCCACCCCCCGAATTGCCTATCCAGAGTGCCGCTATCAAAAGCCTTCCTTCCCTGAAGGAAACAGGACCAGCCTACTGCGCATCCCGAGAAACGATCCCCGCCGGCCCCTCCGTCAGGAACACATGGTAGACCCGCCGGGCGACACGCCAGCCTTCCGTGCCGCGTATCCATTGGTCCTCATACTCGCCCCACATCGAATAGATCTGCCCGGCGTATCGATGCAGCCCCTGGTGCACGGCGTAGAAATGGCATTTGCCAGTTGCGCGGTCGCCGTCGACAGCAATGCGGAAGTTGCTCACGTTGTGCTGGGTGGCCCCGCAGTTGGAGCCGGTGCCCAGGTTGTGCCGCATGGCGGCGATGAGCCGGTCGACACCGCTGACGACGGTGCCGTACTGCGCATACTCGCCATGGGTGTCGTGGGTGAACACCTCGCCCATGGCGTCGAACTCTTTGCCGTGGTCGATTAGCTCGCAATAACGCACATAACGCTGTTCGATTTCGTACCTGTCGATGAACGCCTGCATCGGGTCCATGGCAATCTCCTTGGCGGTGGGAAGTGTGTGCAAGGCGGCGTTCAGACGCCGTAGCCCCCATCCACCGCCAAGATCTGCCCGGTGGTGTAGCCAGCGCGGCTGGACGCGAGGAAGGCCACCGCTTCGGCCACCTCCTCCGCCATGCCCCAGCGTTTGATGCATAGTTTGGCCTGCACGGCGTCCTTCCACTTCTCGTCGAAGGTGCCGTCGGCCCACAGGCGGTGGAAGATGCCGGCATCGATGACGCCGATGGCCACGCTGTTGGCGCGGATGCCGTGGCGGCCTTCCTCCTTGGCGATGCCCTGGATCAGCGACTCGATGGCGGCCTTGGGCGCCACCGACAACACGTCGCCCTCCGGCCAGCGGAACAGCCCGGCGGAGCTGATATGCACGATGGAACCACCGCCTTGCTCACGCATGTGCGGCAGCACCTGCAGCACCAGGTTGAGGAAGCCGTTGAGGTCGGCATCGATCACCCGCTTCCATTGCGCGAGGCTCAGCTCGCCGATCCGTGGTTGGGAAATATCGGAACCGGAGGCGATGACCAGAGTGTGGATACGCTGGCCGGCGGCGAGTTCCTGCAGCGCCGCGTTGACGGCCGCCTCGTCGCCGAGGGTCAGCTGGATCGCCTCGGCGCGGCGACCACGTTCACGCACCGCGCCCGCCACGGCTTCGGCCCGTTCGGCATTGCGGTGGTAGGTGAGCACCACGTCGGCACCCGCCTCGGCCAGGCGCTCGCAGATCGCCTGGCCCATGCCACCGCTGCCGCCGATCACCAGGGCGATGCCTTCGGGGAAATCCTGTCGTTCGCGGGTCATGTGCTGTTCCTTTCCGGTTCAGAGGTCGATGGGGACAAGGTCTTGTAGGGGCGAATTCATTCGCCCCTACAGAAAAAATTCCGGCGCCAGCTCAGCCAAACGCATTCGGCTGATTCAGCGTGCAGCGGATGCCGCCCGGCAGGGCCATGCTGGCCACGCACTGGTTGCAGTGGGTGCAGGCGCTTTTCCAGGACTGGCCCTGTTCGCTCACCCGTTGCAGCAACTGCGGGTCGTTGAGCAGCGCGCGCCCCATGGCGATGAAGTCGAAGCCCTCGGCCATGGCCTGGCTCATGCTGTCGGCCGTGGCTACGCCCCCCAGGTAGACCAGTGGCATGCTCACGGCGCGGCGCATCTGGCGGGCCATTTCGAGGAAGTACATCTCCTCGTAGGGCATGGACGGGAAGGCCGCCCCGCCGAACCATTTCATCGCGGTGCGCTGCCAGGGGTTCTTCTCCAGCGGCACCATGTACTGCAGCGGGCTTTCGCCACGGAACAGGAACATCGAGGTGCGGCTGACCAGCCCGCCGCTCATGACGATGGCGTTCAGCCCGCCTTGTTCCAGCAGCTGCGCGGCGCGGCAGGAGTCCTCGATGCCGAGGCCGCCCGCCAGCCCGTCGCTGAGGTTGAGCTTGGCCAGCAGCGGGAAGTCCTTGCCGACCGCCGCGCGCACCGCCGCCAGTACCTGCAGCGGAAAGCGCATGCGGTTTTCCAGGCTGCCGCCATACGCATCACGACGCTTGTTCAGCAGCGGCGAGATGAACTGGCTGAGCAGGTAGCCATGGCCCATGTGGATCTCGATGGCATCGAACCCGGCATCCCGTACCAGGCTTGCCGCATTGGCGTATTCGGCGACGGTGCGGGTGATGTCGGCGTTGTCCATGGCACCGCCGAAGGGCACGCCGGAGAACACGCCGTACTGGTTGACGCAGGCGCTGGGCCCGCGCGGGCGCGGAATAGTGAGCGGCTTGTTGCGGCTGAAATGGCCACAGTGCGCCAGCTGCGCGGAAACCGCGCCGCCTTCGGCATGCACCGCCGCGGCCAGCTGCTGCAGTTGCGGGAAGACGCCGCTGTGCATCCACATCTGGTCGGGGAAGGTCAGGCCATCGGGGGACACGCCGCAATAGGCCACGGTGGTCAGGCCGACACCACCGCGGGCCATGCCGGCATGGTGGTTGATCAGGTCGCTGCCCGGGACGCCGCCGGGGCACATCCCCTCGAAGGTGGCCGTCTTGATCACGCGATTGCGCAGGGTCAGGCCGGCCAGCCTGGCGGGGCTCAGCAGCCTGTCCAGTTGATTGTTCATGCTCGCTCCTGCGGTTCGAAGGGGACGAACTCGGCGACTTCCAGCTCGAAGCCGGACACGGCCTTGTAGCTCACGGGGAAACTCAGCAGGCGCATCTTGCGCACGCCGACATCACGGAGGATCTGCGCGCCGATGCCCAATGTACGCTGCGGAAACACCGGCTGGCGTGGCTTCTGTCCGGCCCGCTGCTGAAGCTGTTCGATAACCGCCCCGGGGGTTTCCTGCTGGGCCAGGAGCACTACCACGCCGGCGCCCTCCTTCGCCACCCGCGCCAGGGAACGGTCGAGGTTCCACTGCTGGGCGCCTTCCGGCTGGCTGTCGAGCAGGTCGCGCAGGGTTTCCACGGTTTGCACCCGAACCAGGGTCGGGCGGTCGCGGCGCACCTCGCCACGCACCAGCGCCAGGTGCAGCTGGCCCTGGTAGTCATCCAGGTAGGTAACGACCTTGAACTCGCCGTGGCGGGTCGCGAGGGGGTATTCGCCGGAGCGGCGGATGGTGCCCTCATGGAGGATGCGGTAGTGGATCAGGTCGGCCACGCTGCCGATACGCAGGCCCTGCCGTTCGGCGAAATCACGCAGGGCGTCGCCCCGCGCCGGTTCGCCGTCCTCGTCGAGGATGCCGACCAGCACCGCCGCCGGCGTCAGGCCGGCCAGGCGCGCCAAGTCGCAACCGGCCTCGACATGCCCGGCGCGCTGCATCACGCCGCCGGGCTGGGCGCGCAGCGGAAACACATGGCCGGGCTGGACCAGGTCCGTCGCCGTGCTGGCCGGGTCCACGGCCACCGCGATGGTGCGCGCCCGGTCAGCCGCGGAGATGCCGGTGGAAACCCCGCTGCGCGCCTCGATGGACAGGGTGAAGCCCATGCCGTGGCGGGCCCGCGAGTTGGGCACCATCAGTTCCAGGCCCAGGGCCTTGCAGCGCTCCTCGGTCAGCGCCAGGCAGATCAGCCCGCGCGCTTCGCGGGCCATGAAGTTGATGGCGGTGGCGTCCGCTTGGCTAGCGGCGATCACCAGCGAACCTTCGCCATCGCCGTCGTCGTCGGTGACCACGACCATTTCGCCCCGGGCCATGGCCTCGATCAGGTACTGCGGGTTTTCCAGCATGGCCGGGTCCTCAGTTCAGCGCCGAGCGCAGGTCGGCGGCGGCGGATTCGAGGGCCTGCTGCGCCCGCTGGACGAACGCGGCCATGCTGACGAAGCCGTGGATCATGCCGCCGCAGCGCTGCAGGCGGGTCGGCACGCCGGCAGCCTGCAGACGCTCGGCGAAGGCCTCGCCTTCGTCCCGCAGGGGGTCGTATTCGGCGCTGAACAGGCTGGTGGGCGGCAGGCCGGCCAGATCTTCGGCGCGCAGGGGCGAGGCCAGGGCCTCGTCGCCCTGCTCCGGGCGCTGCAGGTACTGGTTCCAGAACCACTGCATCTGCACGCGGGTGAGGAAGTAGCCTTCGGCGAATTCACGCTGGGAAGCGCTGTCGCAACGGGCGTCCGTGGCCGGATAGAACAGGCACTGGTAGGCGATGCGCGGCCCCTTGCGGATCTGCGCCAGGCGGCTCACGGCAATGGCCAGGTTGGCGCCGGCGCTATCCCCGGCCAGGGCCAGGCGGCTGGCGTCGTAGCCCAGCTCACCGGCACGCTCCACCAGGTCGCAGGTGGCCCGGTAGCAGTCGTGGGGCGCGGCCGGGAAGCGGTTTTCCGGGGCCAGCCGGTAGGCCACCGAGACCACCACGGCGCCGCACAGGCGAGCCAGGCTGCGGCAGAGATTGTCGTGGGTGTCGAGGTTGCCAATGACAAAGCCGCCGCCATGGAAGAACACCAGCAACGGCAGGCTGTCGCTGTCTTGCGGACGGTAGAGGCGCGCGTCCAGCTCGCCCCCGGCGCCGGCCACCTTGAGATTGCGCACCTCGAACAGGCGCTCGCCGGGCATGGGCGGCATCAGGTTGTCGCTGAACTGGCGGTACTGCACGGGGTCGAGCTGGCTGTAGTCCGGTTGCGGCATGCCGCTGAACTGCTGGAGTACGGCGGCGATCTGGGCGTCGAGCGACATGTGGGCGTTCCTTATACGTCGGCCATCTGGAGGACCGGCTTGGTCCCGTCGAGGATGCTCGCCAGGCGCCGTTGCAGCGCCGGCTTGAAATTCTTGTGGGGCAGCAGCCAGCAATGCTCGGCCTCGATGCCGGCGAAGGCTTCCCGCGCCAGCTCCCGCGGCGTCATGTCCTGGCGGATCCGGGCTCGTCCGGTTCGCATGCTGCTTCCCCACCCGTGCTTGTCGTGATGGCGCCCAGTAGAACCGCGCCGGCGGGGCGAGCCATCGTCCGATCAGACGATGCCGGGAAATGCTGGCACCGCAGAATCCGAGAGGAACACAAGCCGCACTGGCCCGCCGGGACCGGTTGCCGCCCTCTAGGATCCTGATGGGAGAACAAGAAGATGAGTACCCTGCACCGAATCGAAGCCAGGCAACTGGAAGACCGCTACGCGCGCGGCTGGCACTGCCTGGGCCTGGCCTCGCAGTACCGCGATGGCAAGGCCCACCGCCTGGATGCGTTCGGCACCCGTCTGGTGGCTTTCGCCGGGGAGGACGGGCAGATCCGCATCCTCGACGGCCACTGCCCGCATATGGGCGCGGACCTCAGTGAAGGCTGCGTGGAGGGCAACGCCGTGCGCTGTCCCTTCCACGACTGGCGCTGGCGCGGTGACGGCGTCTGCGACGACATTCCCTACGCCAAGCGCATTCCGCCGCGGGCGAAGATCAAATCCTGGCCGGTGATGGAACAGAACAAGCTGCTGTTCGTCTGGAACGACCCGGAAGGCAACCCGCCCATCGCCGAGCAGGCCATCCCCCGAATCGACCACTGCTTCAGCGACGAATGGGCCGAGTGGGAAGTGGCCGAGCTGAAGATCGACACCAATTGCCGCGAGCTGATCGACAACGTGGCCGACATGGCGCACTTCGACTCGGTGCACGGCACCGAGCTGACGCACTTCAGCAACAGGTTCGAGCAGCACCTGGCGATCCAGTACATGCGCGGCAGCAGCGCACGCCTGTCCGGCGACAGCGAGCTGACCACGGTCGCCACCTACTACGGCCCGGCCTACCAGATCACCGAAATGACCGGGGCCATGGACGGCATGCCGATCCACTCCATCCTGCTCAACTGCCATGTGCCCATCGACCTGCACAGCTTCACCCTGCGCTACGGCGTGCTGGTGAAGAAGGTGCCGGGCCTGACCGACGAGCAGAACCGCGCCATGGCCCAGGCCTACGTGAGACAGGCCCAGGATGCGTTCTACGAGGACGTGGCGATCTGGCACAGCAAGACCCGCGTCGACAACCCGCTGCTCTGCGACGGCGATGGCCCGGTCTATCAGCTGCGCAAGTGGTACGAGCAGTTCTATACCGATGTCGCCGACCTCGCCGCCGCACCTGTCGAACCCCGGACCTTCGTGGTTCTGGACGTTACAGAGACCGCTTGAGGCCCTACCGGGGGCAATCGTCTGCCGCTCGGCGGGAGACGATTGCCCTTGTAGAAATGCCCTGTTCCTCTGTAAGAATTGTCCTATCCATAAAAATAAAAATTTGGTTCAGACATGGCACAGATACTCACGCTCGACGAGTTCAGCGGGATGCTTCGCAACCTCTATCAGGGGCCGCTGGAGAACATTCCCTGGACCACCTTCCTGGATCAACTGAAACACTGCCTTGCATCCAAGTACGCCACCTTCATCCTCCGCCCGCCCAGCCAGCACGTGGATGGCCTGAGCATTTCCACGGCCGGCTCGTCCGCGGAGGTGACGGATTCCTACAACCAGCATTTCTACAGCCTCGACCCCTTCGTCGGGCTGCCCAACCGCCAGGTGATCACCCTGGCCGAGTTCGTCTCGGACAGCGACTGGCAGAATTCGGAGTTCTACAAGAACTTCCTGGAGCCGGTGGACGTGTTCCACATCCTCGGCGCGGACATCAACACCAGCGACGGCGCCCAGTGCCGCATCCGCATTTCCCGCGGCAAGGACTCACCGCCCTTCAGCCAGCGGGAGAAGGACCTGCTCACCCTGCTGCTGCCCCATCTGGAGCAGGCGGTGATCCTGCACATGCACCTGAACCGGGTGGAAAGCGAACGCAACCTCTACGCCGGTGCGGTGGACCAGTTGGCGGTGGGCACCATCATCCTCGACCAGGACGGCAAGGTGCTGCAGAAGAATCGCCTGGCCGAGCGCCTGCTGGAAGAAAAGGACGGTATCAAGCTGGTCAACGAAGGCCTGCAGGTGGGCACCGCGCGCGACAGCCAGGTGTTCCGCCAACTGGTCAAGCAGGCGCTGCTCTCGCAGAAGAGCAGCAACCCGTCGGTGGTCGAGGCCATGCGCGTGCAACGCCCATCCGGGCGCGCGGACCTCGGCATCATCGTCCGCTCGGTGCCGCCCAGCGCCTGGAGCGAGGGCAAGCAGTCCCCGTCGGTGGTGATCTTCATCAGCGACCCGGAGCAGGAATCCAGCGCGCCGCAGGAGATCGTCAAGGCGCTCTTCGACCTGACCCCCGCCGAGGCCCAGTTGGCCATGCTGCTGGCCAACGGCCTGACCCTGGACGAGGCTTCCGATGCCCTCGGCATCAGCCGCAATACCGCGCGGGCGCACCTGCGCTCGACATTCTCCAAGACCGGGGTGACGCGGCAGACCATGCTGGTGCGGTTGATCCTGCGCAGCGTGGCGACGCTGGGATAAGCCCCTGGCCCTCTCCTTGAAGAGCAACGGGGTGACTCGCGCCTGACCGTCCGGGCCAACCGGTCAACACGGCGTGAAGCTTGGCGTAGCAGCAGTCCCGGCACGGTTGAACTCCCCTCTCCCTTCAGGGAGAGGGGCCGGGGGAGAGGGTAACGCCCAGCACTAGTCCATCCAGACGATGCCCGATTCCGCGATGCGCGCGACGCTCTGCCAATCCGCCACGGGAGCCCGCCATGCGCAGCCTGCCCACCATCCTCAAGACCGAACTGCTGGCCGAAAGCGGCTGGTTCCAGATCGAGGCCCTGCACCTGGAGTTCAGCAATGGCCAGAAGCGGGTCTACGAGCGCCTGCGCGGTTCCGGCTACCAGTCGGTGTTGGTGGTGGCCCTGCCCGACCCGCAGCACGTGCTGCTGGTGCGCGAATACGCCGTAGGGGTGGAGCAACGCGTGCTCGGCCTGCCCAAGGGCGGGGTGGATGCGGGCGAGACCACGCTGCAGGCGGCCAACCGCGAGCTGATGGAGGAAGTCGGCCTGCGCGCCGGCCGCCTGCGTGAACTGGGCACCCTGAGCCTCGCGCCCGGGCACCTGTGCCACAGCTGCCGGGTGGTGCTGGCCGAGGACCTGCAGCCTTGCACAGCCCCGGGCGACGAGCCCGAACCCCTGGAGATAGTCCCGGTGCCACTGGCGCAGATTCCCGCGCTGGTGGGCTCGGGCGAACTGCACGAAGCGCGGGCCATCGCGGCCCTGTTCATGGCGCTCAGCCGAAAGTGGCTCGTCTAGTCCGTTCGGACGAGGCGCCGCCCTGCAGGCCTTCCTAGGCTTGCCCCAAGAACAAGATGTCCCTCCGACGCAGAGGCAAGACAATGAATACAACAACCAAGCTGTGCCTGACCCTCATCGCCTGCGCCTTCGCCGCTGCCTATATCACGGTGGTCTCGCGCCCCCTTCCGCCCGCGCTGGCCGCCCAGCAGATGTGCCAGTCCAGCAGCTACCAGCCCGGCTACCCGCCCGGCTACCCGCCCTGCTACATGCCGGCGCCGACCATCGCCTCGCTGCTGCCCTGAGCCAGACCCTCGCCAGGACAGGGCCCGCTCGCTCCGCCCGGCCATCTGATATGGTTTTTGCCGACTGATCTGAATCTGTTTTGCAGATCACCGCCTTCCTATAGTCCGTCTCGCCGTAACAGCCTGATGGGCACAGATCATGAGCGAGAGAATCCCGGCGCAGGTCATAGAGGTCACCCCCTCCCTGCCGCCTGCTGCAAGCAAGCCCCTGTCCGCCACCAGCGGCCCCATCCACACCCGCCGCTTCACCGGCTTCTACCGTGACCTGCGCCGCCTCGGCGCGGGCCTGCTGTGCCTGCTGTTCTTCGGCACCCTCTGGCTCGACTGGGACGGCCGCCAGGCGGTGCTCTGGAGCCTGGAGGACAGCAAGTTCTACATCTTCGGCGCGACCTTCTGGCCCCAGGACTTCATCCTGCTGTCGGGCCTGCTGATCATCTGCGCCTTCGGCCTGTTCTTCATCACGGTGTTCGCCGGCCGCGTCTGGTGCGGCTACACCTGCCCGCAGAGCGTCTGGACCTGGATCTTCATGTGGTGCGAACAGGTCACCGAGGGCGACCGCAACCAGCGCATCAAGCTGTCCGCCGCGCCCTGGAATGCCAGCAAGCTGCTGCGCCGCAGTGCCAAGCACGGCTTGTGGCTGGCCATCAGCCTGGCCACGGCCATCACCTTCGTCGGCTACTTCACCCCGGTGCGCGAGCTGGTGGCGAACCTCGCCACCTGGGAGGTCGGTGGCACCGCGCTGTTCTGGGTGATCTTCTTCACCGCCGCCACCTATATGAATGCAGGCTGGATGCGCGAGCAGGTGTGCATCCACATGTGCCCCTACGCGCGCTTCCAGAGCGTGATGTTCGACAAGGACACCCTGATCGTCTCCTACGATGCCGCCCGCGGCGAATCCCGCGGCCCGCGCAAGAAGGGCAGCGACCCGCAGGCCCAGGGCCTGGGCGACTGCATCGACTGCCAGATGTGCGTGCAGGTCTGCCCCACCGGCATCGACATCCGCGACGGCCTGCAGATCGCCTGCATCGGCTGCGCCGCCTGCATCGATGCCTGCGACTCGATCATGGACCGCATGGGCTACGCCCGCGGCCTGGTGGGCTACAGCTCGGAACGCGCCCTGGAAGGCGGCAGGACCCGGCTGCTGCGCCCGCGCCTGGTGGGTTACGCCGCCGCCCTGCTGCTGATGATCATCGCCCTGATCTGGATGGGTGCCGCCCGCCCGCAGCTGTCGGTGGATGTGATCAAGGACCGTGGCATGTTCCGCGAGAACGCCGCCGGCGAGGTCGAGAACATCTACAACCTCAAGCTGATCAACAAGACCCAGCAGGACCAGCGCTATGTCGTGGAACTGGCGGACGCCCCCGGTTTCCGCCTGCAGGGCGGGCACGAGGTGAGCATCGGCGCCGGCGAGATCCTCTCGTTGCCGGTGTCGGTGGCACGGACCGATGACAGCGGACCGGCCGGCTCGCGTCCGCTGCGCTTCGTGGTGCGCAGCCTGGATGTCCCGGCGACCTCCGCCAGCGCCAGCAGCACCTTCGTCAGCCCGAGGCGCTGAGGCATGGCTCGCGATCATGGCGGCGCACGCGCCGAGCGCTTAGAGTTGGGCACCGCCTTGCCGCTGCCCAGCCAGGAAAAGATGAAGCGCTACGAGAAATTCGCCGACGAGATCGCCGAACTGATCCGCACCGGGGTGCTGGCGCCCGGAGAGAAGGTGCCCTCGGTGCGCCACGCCAGCCGGACCTACGGCGTGAGCGCATCCACGGTGTTCCAGGCCTACTACCTGCTGGAAAGCCGCGGACTGATCATGGCCCGCGCACGCTCCGGCTACTTCGTCTGCGAACACGTACGCCGGCCGCTGCCCGAGCCCCAGCCGGGGCCACGGGAAGCGGCGACCACCGAGGTGGACGTCAGCGAACTGGTGTTCTCGGTCCTCAGCTCCATCAAGGACCCGGACACCGTGCCCTTCGGTTCCGCGTTCCCCAGCCCGGAACTCTTTCCCCTGCCGCGCCTGGCCCGCTCCATGGCCCATGCGGTGCGGGAAATGGACCCGCGCTCCACGGTCGCCGACATGACCCCGGGCAACCATGCCCTGCGCCGCCAGATCGCCCTGCGCTACATGGTCGGCGGCCTGCCGCTGCCCATCGAGGAGCTGGTGATCTGCAACGGTGCACTCGAAGCGCTGAACCTCTGCCTGCAGGTGGTCGCCCGTCCCGGCGACCTGGTGGCCATCGAGGCGCCGGCCTTCTACGCCAGCCTGCAGGTACTGGAGCGGCTCAAACTGAAGGCGGTGGAAATCCCCGTGCACCCGCGCGACGGCATCGACCTGCAGGTGCTGGAAGACAGCCTGGAACGGCTGCCGATCAAGGCCTGCTGGTTCATGAGCAATTTCCAGAACCCGCTGGGCGCCAGCCTCACCGAGGACAAGAAGCGCCAGCTGGCGGCCCTGCTGGCCAAGCATCAGGTGCCGATGATCGAGGACGACGTCTACGCCGAGCTGTATTTCGGCCAGCACGCGCCCAAGCCGGTGAAGGCCTTCGACAGCGAAGGCCTGGTCATGCACTGCAGCTCCTTCTCCAAGAGCCTGGCGCCCGGCTATCGGGTGGGCTGGGTGGCCGGCGGCCGCTTCGCCGGACAGATCGAGCGGCTCAAGCTGATGACCAGCATTTCCGCTTCGGTGCCGGCACAGGCCGCCATCGCCGACTACCTGCAGCACGGTGGCTACGACCGCCATCTGCGCAAACTGCGCTACGCCCTGGAAAGCCAGCGCAATGCCATGCTCGCGGCGGTCGCCCGGCACTTTCCCGAGGAAACCCGCGTCAGCCGGCCAGAGGGGGGCTACTTCCTCTGGCTGGAATTCCCCGAGCAGGTGGATTCGCTACGCCTGTTCCAGCTGGCCCTGGCCCAGGGCATCAGCATCGCGCCAGGCCCGATTTTTTCCGCAACACGGCGTTTCAGCCATTGCGCCCGCCTCAACTTTGGTCATCCCTGGAGCAACTCCAGCGAACAGGCAATGGAAACTCTCGGCAGGATTATCCGGTCTCTTCTTGGTAATCCCTGACATAGGAAGAGTCGATATCCGTCCAGCTGACGGGATAATCCCGCAATGGAGCTTTTCCGTTGGCTTGTTATACTTTCGACGGTACTTTCCATGGCTTCAGCGAACTCGGCCTCAATTCCCGGATTGACTGAAAGGTCATGCCCCAGTGCGCTGGAAAGTGCCCGAAGTTGCGAAAATTGAACTTTTTCTTACAAGAAGGCCGCGCCGACGGCCTCGACCGGGTGAGCTGGATTTCCTGGTCAAGGGCCTCTAGATCGCCCATTTGCCATCAAGACCATTAATCGATAAAACGGAAAAAGACACGTGACGAAAGACGAACTGCGCGCCGAACTCGAGCGCCAGGCGCAACGTTACAAGGATGTTTACGGCGGCGAGGTCACCACCTATGCCGCGCAAAGGGACCCTGAGCGAAAGCCCTGGCGCAAGAAACCCAGCCTGCTTGACAAGAGCTTCGAAAAAGAGCTGGAAAAGATCGAAAAAGAGCTCGGCCAGGAACCCTGACAAATTGTCGCACCCGTCCAGACGGGGAATCTTTCGTATTGATTTGCGACAACTTCCGTGTGAGGTGCCGAAAACCGGTCGACGCTCGGGTCTGGGCGACGACCGGTTTTCTGGCATAATCGCGGCCCCTTCATGAGCCAGTCACACAACCTTCATGTTCGATCTCTTCAGCGGGCTAGATGCCTGGCTGGTGCTGAGCCTCTGTCTCGCCCTGGCATTCGTCCTGACCTTCGAATTCATCAACGGTTTCCATGACACCGCCAACGCGGTGGCCACGGTCATCTACACCAAGGCCATGTCGCCCTATCGGGCGGTGATCCTCTCGGGGATCTTCAATTTCCTTGGCGTGCTGCTCGGCGGCGTTGGCGTGGCCTATGCCATCGTCCACCTGCTGCCCGTGGAACTGCTGATCAACGTCAACACCGGCCACGGCCTGGCCATGGTGTTCAGCCTGCTCACCGCGGCGATCGCCTGGAACCTGGGCACCTGGTACTTCGGTATCCCGGCCTCCAGCTCCCACACCCTGATCGGTTCGATCCTCGGCGTCGGCCTGGCCAACGCGGTACTGACCGAACTGCCCCTGGCCGAAGGCGTGAACTGGGGCAAGGCCATCGACATCGGCCTGTCGCTGATCTTCTCCCCCGCCGCGGGCTTCATGGTCGCGGCCCTGGTGCTGCTGAGCCTGAAGTGGCTGTACCCGCTGTCGAAGATGCACAAGACCCCGGAAACCCGTAAGGAACTGGACGAGAAGAAGCACCCGCCCTTCTGGAACCGCCTGGTGCTGGTGCTCTCGGCCATGGCCGTGAGCTTCGTGCACGGCTCCAACGACGGCCAGAAAGGCATCGGCCTGATCATGCTGGTGCTGATCGGCATCGTTCCGGCCAAGTTCGTGCTCGATCTCAACAGCACCACCTACCAGATCGAGCGTACCCGCGACGCGGCCACTCACCTGAGCCAGTTCTACCAGCGCCACACCGATACCCTCGGCGAGATGCTGGCCCTCGGCAAGAGCAACGGCAGCGAGATGCCGCAGCTCTACCGCTGCGATCCGAAGCAGACCGAGCCGACCATCGCCGCCCTGCTCAAGGACCTGAACGGCGTCGCCAGCTACAACGACCTGAGCGATGAAACCCGCGTGCAGGTACGCCGTTACCTGCTCTGCCTGGACGACACCGCGAAGAAGGTGGGCAAGCTCGCCCAACTGCCGGTGCGTGAGAAGGCCGACCTGGACAAGCTGCGCAAGGACCTGACCGCCACCACCGAATACGCCCCGTTCTGGGTGATCCTGGCCGTGGCCCTGGCCCTGGGCATCGGTACCATGGTCGGCTGGAAACGCGTGGTACGCACCGTCGGCGAGAAGATCGGCAAGCAGGGCATGACCTACGCCCAGGGCATGAGCGCACAGATCACCGCCGCCTGCGCCATCGGCATGGCCAATATCTACAGCCTGCCGGTATCCACCACCCACGTGCTGTCCTCCGGCGTCGCCGGCACCATGGTCGCCAACAAGAGCGGCCTGCAAGGCGGCACCGTGCGCAACATCCTGATGGCCTGGGTCCTCACCCTGCCCACCTCGATGGCGCTCTCCGCCGGCCTGTTCTGGCTGGCCATCACCATTTTCGTCTGATCCGGACGAGCATGAAAAAGGGCGCCTCGCAGCGCCCTTTTTCGTTTCGCGGGATAAGCATCCTGTAGGGGCGAATTCATTCGCGAATGAGTTCGCTCCTACAGCCGGGTGGATAGCACTTTTCTATCCACCAGCGAGGCCATGCAAGGCACCGATGGTGGAAATCCCCGAAGGGATTTCCACCCTACGCGCTGGCTATGGCGAAGCCTGCTTTTCTGTGGGGGCGAATTCATTCGCCAAGGGCGGCGAAGCTGCCCCCCTGATGGCTCGGAGGGCAGCCCTTCGGGCTGCTTGGCGAATGAATTCGCCCCTACAAGCCCCCTCAGCGACGCTTGCTGCCCCCCAGCAGCGAGCCCATCAGCCCGCGCACCAGCTGCCGACCCAACTGGTTGGCGGCCTGGCGCACCGCCGTCTTCATCGCCTGGCTGGCGAAGGTGCCGAGCAGTTCGCCGGCCAGGTCGCCGATGCCGGGCTGGCTCGCCGCCGGCTTGGCGCCCCGCGGCTCGGGCTCCTCGACCGGCGCCTGGGCGGCACGGGCAGTGAGCATTTCATAGGCGGACTCGCGATCGATGGCCTTGTCGTAACGCCCGGCCTGGGGCGAACCGCGCACCAGAGCGACGCGCTCGGCTTCGCTCAGCGGGCCGATGCGCGATTGCGGCGGGGCGATGGCCACGCGCTGGACCATGGCCGGCGTGCCCTTTTCCTCCAGGCTGCCCACCAGGGCTTCGCCTATGCCCAGCTCGGTGAGCACGGCCAGGGTGTCGAAGGCCGGGTTCGGGCGGAAACCGTCGGCCACGGCGCGCAGGGCCTTCTGCTCCTTCGCGGTGAAGGCGCGCAAGCCGTGCTGGATGCGCAGGCCGAGTTGGGCCAGCACGTCGTCCGGCAAGTCGCTGGGGGACTGGGTGACGAAGTAGACGCCAACGCCCTTGGAACGGATCAGCCGCACCACCTGTTCCAGGCGTTCCTGCAGCGCCTTCGGGGTATCGGCGAACAACAGGTGGGCCTCGTCGAAGAACAGCGCCAGCACCGGCTTGTCGGCATCGCCGCGCTCGGGCAGTTGCTCGAAGAGTTCGGCCAGCAGCCAGAGCAGGAAGGTGGCGTAGACCTTGGGCGCTTCGTGGACCAGGCGGCTGGCATCCAGCAGGTGGATACGCCCGCGGCCGTCCCGGTCGGGCTGGAGGATGTCTTCCAGCTGCAATGCCGGCTCGCCGAAGAGCGCCTCGGCACCCTGCTGCTCCAGGGTTGCCAGGCGCCGCAGCAGGGCCTGGGCGGAAGCGCCGGCGAACAGGGCGCGGTTCTCGCCGAGGAGCTCCGGATTGTCCTTGAGGTGGTTGAGCAGGGCCTTGAGGTCCTTGAGATCGAGCAGCAGCAGGCCCTCATGGTCGGCCACCTGGAAGGCGGCATAGAGCGCGGCCTGCTGGCTGTCGGTGAGCTCCAGCAGGTTTCCCAGCAGCAGCGGCCCCATCTCGGAGAGGGTGGTACGCAGGGGATGGCCGGACTGGCCGGCGACGTCCCACAGGGTGACCGGGTAGGCCCGCGGCTGGTGGCCGAGCCAGGGCATGGCGGCAATGCGCTCGGCCACCTTGCCCTGGGGATTGCCCGCGGCTCCGAGACCACAGAGGTCGCCCTTGATATCCGCGGCGAACACGGCGACACCGGCGTCGCTGAAGACTTCCGCGAGGCGCTGCAGCGTCACCGTCTTGCCGGTGCCGGTGGCGCCGGCGATCAGGCCATGGCGGTTGGCCAGTTTCATGGCCTGGGAAACGGCATTGCCCTCAGGGTCAGCGCCAAGAATCAGGGAAAGTTGCTCGGGCATTTTGCCTTCCTCGGATTAAAGCTTTCACAGGGCCGCGCCGATAACTAAACCGACGTTTCCACTCAGTTTTTTCAGCACACGAGTGCCATAAAGACTGGTGCCTGACCCAACCGGACGCAAGCAAACATGATCAAAAACCTCAGGTTCAGCCACAAGATCCTGCTGGCCGCCTCGCTGGTGGTAATAGCGGCTTTCTCGCTGTTCGCCCTGTACAACGATTACCTGCAAAGGAATGCGCTCCGTGACGACCTGGAAAAGTATCTTCAGGAAATGGGCGATGTGACCGCCAGCAATATCCAGAACTGGCTGTCCGGCCGGATCCTGCTGGTGGAGAGCGTGGCCGAATCCCTCGCCGCCAACCCCTCGGGCGAGGCGGTGCCGACCCTGCTGCAACAGCGGGCGCTGACCTCCACCTTCGCCTTCACCTACTTCGGCACCCAGGACGGGCAGTTCACCATGCGCCCGGATAGCGCGATGCCGGATGGCTACGACCCGCGTACCCGCCCCTGGTACCAGGGCGCCAGGAACGCCGGCGGCACCACCCTCACCGAACCTTACGTGGACGCGGCCACCGGCCAACTGATCATGACCATCGCCACGCCGGTGCAATCCCTCGGCGTGGCCGGCGGCGACCTCGGCCTGGAAACCCTGGTGAAGATCATCAACGCCCTGGACTTCCGCGGCACGGGCCACGCCTTCCTGGTCAGCGCCGACGGCAAGGTCCTGGTGCATCCGAACCGGGACCTGGTGATGAAGACCCTGCGGGACCTGTACCCGCAGAACACCCCGGCCATCGGCAGCGGCTTCAGCGAAGTGGAGACGGACGGCGCCACCCGCATCGTCACCTTCACGCCGATCAAGGGCCTGCCCTCGGTGAACTGGTACATCGGCCTGTCGGTGGACAAGGCCAAGGCCTACGGGATGCTCGATGAGTTCCGCGCGTCGGCCATAGTCGCTACCCTGATCGCCGTGGCGATCATCATCGTCCTGCTGGGCATGCTGATCCGCGTGCTGATGCAACCGCTGCACACCATGGGCCGCGCCATGCAGGACATCGCCCAGGGCGAGGGCGACCTGACCCGCCGCCTGGCGATCCATGCCCAGGACGAGTTCGGCGAGCTGGCCGGCGCCTTCAACCGTTTCGTCGAGCGGATCCACGGCTCCATCCGCGAAGTGTCCTCGGCCACCAATCATGTGAACCAGGTGGCCAAGCTGGTGCTCAATGCTTCCAACTCCTCGATGAGCAATTCCGACGAGCAGGCCAACCGCACCAACAGCGTGGCCGCGGCCATCAACGAACTGGGCGCAGCCGCCCAGGAGATCGCCCGCAACGCCGCCGACGCCTCGCACCAGGCCTCCTCCGCCCGCACCCTGGCCGAGGACGGCCGCCAGGTGGTGGAGCGCACCATCCTCGCGATGAACGAGCTGTCCGGGAAGATCCGCGCTTCCTGCGGCAACATCGAGACCCTGAACAGCAAGACGGTGAACATCGGCCAGATCCTCGAAGTGATCAAGGGCATCTCCGAGCAGACCAATCTGCTGGCGCTCAACGCCGCCATCGAGGCCGCCCGCGCCGGTGAGGCCGGCCGCGGCTTCGCCGTGGTGGCCGACGAGGTGCGCAACCTGGCCCACCGCACCCAGGAGTCGGCCCAGGAAATCCAGCAGATGATCGAGGAGCTGCAGGTCGGCGCCCGCGAGGCGGTCAGCACCATGACCGAGAGCCAGCGCTACAGCGAAGAGAGCGTGGCCATCGCCAACCAGGCTGGCGAGCGCCTGGGCAGCGTGACCCAGCGCATCGGCGAGATCGACGGCATGAACCAGTCGGTGGCCACCGCCACCGAGGAACAGACGGCGGTGGTCGACTCGTTGAACATGGACATCACCGAGATCAACACCCTCAACCAGGAAGGCGTGGAGAACCTCCAGGCGACCCTGCGCGCCTGCGCCGACCTCGACCAGCAGGCCGCTCGCCTGCAGCAGCTGGTGGGGAGCTTCCGGATCTGATGCCGGGAAAAGGGGCGGGCCCCGCGTAGGGTGGACCACGCTTTTCCGCTCCACCGATCGTCGTTCGGCATGACGCCGATGGTGGATAAGAAGAGCGTTATCCTCCTACGAAGAGCCTGTAGGACGAATTCATTCGCCAAGCAGGCCACAGGCCAGAAGAAAGGCGCCCTAGGGCGCCTTTTTCTTGTCCTGATCCTGTTCCTGCACTTTGCGCCACAACTCGGCCGCGCCGGGAAACTCGGTGCCGTTGTCCTCGCTCAGCTCGTCCGGGTCATAGCGTCGTACGCAGCCCTCGCCCAGGGTGGGGGGCGGACTGGAGGCGGCGCGGTCGCGTGGATCGGCCATGGGCGAGTTCCTCAGACTTCAGGGGGCTGGCCGGCTTCGTGCCGGGCGAAGGCCTTGACCGCGCGCAGCACATCGCGGCGGCTGACCTGGCCGACCAGCCTGCCGTCTTCCACCACTGGGAAGCGCCGGCGCTTGTCGCGCAGGAAGCGCTGGCACAGGTCAATGATGTCGGCCTCCGGTGAAATGGATTCCACCTGGGTGGACATGTAGCCGCTGACGCTGCCGCCAACGCCTTCGCGGCAGGCGCCCGAGAGTACGCCGCGCAGGCAGTCGCCTTCGGAGATCATGCCGATCAGATGGCCCTGGGAGTCCACCACCGGCGCGCCGGATATGTGGTGCTCCAGCAGGCGGTCGATGGCATCGAGAAGGTCGGTGTCGGACCTGAAGGTCACCAGATGGTGACTCATGCAGTCGCGCACCCTGATGGACTTGAGCATGGGCGGGCTCCTCTGCCGAATGTCCGACGCGGGCGCCCGCCGACGGCATCAGTCGAATACGACGGTCTTGTTGTCGTGCACCAGCACCCGGTCTTCAAGGTGATAGCGTAGCCCACGGGACAGGACCATCTTCTCCACGTCCTTGCCGAAACGGACCATGTCCTCGACGCTGTCGCGATGGCTCACCCGCACCACGTCCTGCTCGATGATGGGGCCGGCATCCAGCTCCTCGGTGACGTAGTGGCAGGTGGCGCCGATCAGTTTCACGCCACGCAGCGAAGCCTGGTGATAAGGCTTGGCGCCGACGAAGGACGGCAGGAAGCTGTGGTGGATGTTGATCACCTGGTGGGCATAGCGCTGGCAGAGCTCGGGCGGAAGGATCTGCATGTAACGGGCGAGCACCACGGTATCGGCGTTGTGCTCCTCCACCAGGCGGGAGACCTGGTCGAAGGCCGGCTGCTTGTTCTTCGGATCGACCGGCACATGGAAGTAAGGGATGCCGTGCCATTCCACCATGCTGCGCAGATCGTCGTGGTTGGCTATCACGCAGGGAATCTCGCAGTCCAGTTCGCCGCTGTGCCAGCGGTGCAGCAGGTCGGCCAGGCAGTGGGATTCGCGGCTGGCCATGAGCACCACGCGCTTCTTCACTTCGGAGTCGGTCACCCGCCACTCCATGGAGAACTCACGGGCGATGGGGGCGAACGCCTGGCGGAAACCGTCCAGATCGAAAGGCAGGGAATCGGCCCGGATCTCATGGCGCATGAAGAACCAGCCGCTCTGATTATCCGAGTGATGGCTGGCTTCGGTGATCCAGCCGTTATAGGTAGCCAGGAAGTTGCTGACCTTGGCTACGATGCCGACGCCGTCCGGACAGGCAATCACCAGACGAAATGTGCGCATGGGGGAACACTCCAGAGACTTCGCAAAGGCGGCCATTCTAGCCAGTGCGCGAGAAAACTTCAGTAACCTCGTGGCCTGGAGGGAATCTCCGGCGCTCTCCCACAACTCGCCACGCACAACTAAAGGGCGCCAGGACCGCTGATATAGCGGCCCGCGCAGCACAATTATGCGCTGGCGCGGCAGCGGGACTAATATGAGATAAAAGAAGCCGCCATCAATGGGTACAAAAGTTTTCCTGCTTATTTACTTGCGGTTTATCGCTGTCTATTATTGCTGACACTTCGCAAACACAAGTCACCACCAGATTCCAACAAGGGACGCCGACATGTCGCTGATCAACGAATACCGGGCAACGGAAGAAGCCATCAAAGAGCTCCAAGAGCGCCTGAAGAACCTGTCCCAGGACGACAAGCTCAAGAAAGAACTGGAATTCGAAGGCAAACTGCGCACGCTGATGGGCGAATACCAGAAGTCCCTGCGTGACATCATTGCCCTGCTCGACCCCGATGCCCGCACCAGCAAGCTGCCGCGCGCCGCCAAGGCCGCCGGCACCGGCAGCAAGCGCGCGCGCAAGGTCAAGCAGTACAAGAACCCGGAGACCGGGGAAGTCATCGAAACCAAGGGCGGCAACCACAAGACGCTGAAAGAGTGGAAAGCCAAGTGGGGCGCCGACACCGTTGAAAGCTGGGCCACGATTCTGGGCTGAGCCTCCTGCATTAGAAAAAACGCCAGCATCCGCTGGCGTTTTTTATTGGCCCCGACTTAAGCCCGGAAAGTTTTCCGGGCCGCGTTCACAAGCCGAAGCGGCGGCCCAGTTCCGTGGCATATCCGCGCCACTCCTGCAAAATCGCCTGTTGTACCGGCTCAGTCTTTTCCTGCAATTCATCCAGTGCCTGGAAAAAACTCATCAGGGTATTAGGCGCGCCGAATTCCGGGCTCTTCAGCCGATTTTGAACAAATTCCAACCAGCGCGACCGCTCGGATTCCGACAAAGTTTCAGGGAAGTTTCTGGCGCGGTAGCGAAACAGCAACTCCGGCAGGCGCGGGTCATCGAACGGCCAGTTCTCCCGCCACAGCTGCTGCGGATCGGCACGCCGCACTAGTTCGCAGAGCCGGCGATCACGGTCACCGAGGAATCCGTCGTACAACTGCTGCTCGGGATCATCCAGCGAGGAGAATTCCTCTTGCGCATAAATGACCGGCAACTTGCCTTGCCAGATGGCGGCCTGTTCCCTGAGCAGGTCCGCACGATGCCGGCACTGCTCCAGATCGACGCCCAGGCGCTGGCGATCGGCCTCGCGCAGCACCGCCAGCGGCGCCACCACCGGGCAGCGATTGATATGCAGCAGCTTGAGCGGCACCGGCAGTTCGCCCTCCGCCAGTTCGTCGCGACGGGTATAGAGCCGCTGGCGCAGGGTATCGGCATCCAGGTCCAGGAGCGGCGCCGGGTCGGCCTGCAGATCGACAACAATCAGGGCGTTGCGATTGCGTGGGTGCCAGGCCAGCGGCAGCACCACCGCCAGGTAATGCCGCTCGGCGGAGAAACGCCCGGATACGTGCACCAGCGGCTGCAGCAACCGCACCTGCTCCTGCACCTTGTGCTTGCTGCGCAGCTGATAGAGGTAGTCGAACAGTTTCGGCTGGCGCTGGCGCAACAGGCGCGCCAGGCCGATGGTCGCACGCACGTCGGACAACGCGTCGTGGGCCTGGCCGTGGTCGATGCCGTTGGCGGCGGTGAGCAGTTCCAGGCGCAGGCTGACGCGGCCATCCTGCCGGGGCCATTCGATCCCCTCGGGACGCAATGCGTAGGCGGTGCGGACCAGGTCGATCAGGTCCCAGCGACTGTTGCCGCCCTGCCACTCGCGGGCGTAGGGATCGTAGAAATTGCGGTACAGGCCGTAACGCGTGACTTCATCGTCGAAGCGCAGGGTGTTGTAGCCGGCGCCGCAGGTGCCCGGCAATGCCAGTTCGGCGTGCACCCGATGCATGAATTCCGCTTCCCCAAGCCCCTTCGCTGCCAGGGTGGAGGGCAGGATGCCGGTAACCAGGCAGGCGGCCGGATGCGGCAGGATGTCGTCGCTGGGCTTGCAGTAGAGGTTGATCGGCTCGCCGATCTCGTTGAGCGCCTCGTCGGTACGGATGCCGGCGACCTGCAGCGGCCGGTCGCAGCGGGGGTTGATCCCGGTGGTTTCGTAGTCGTGCCAGAAAATGCTGGAGGTCACGGCGTTCCCCTTGTACGTGAGCCCGGCAGTCTAACACCGGGCAGGCCTTCTCGACGGCGCCGAATGCGTAGGGAAACTTCGCCTTCCGATCGGCTTGCCGGGTACTTTCCGGCGAGCCTAGAATCGCCGCCACAGGACGATCGACTTGCCAAGGACTGCCTGAGATGCCCGCGCCTTCCGTCCCATGCCTGCGCGCTCGCGCAACGGCTGCCCCGTCGAAACCCCCAAGCGTTTCACAGCATGGGGAATGACGCTGGCCTGTCCGGTTGCCTGGATACCGACCGCTCGCTAGCATCGGGCTTTCCCCTTGGCGCCCAGCCGATGCCCGCATCCCGAGCCCCTTCAGATCCCGCCGACGCCCTGGCCCACCCGCTGGACACCCGCTACCAGGTGGAGACGCCGGAAGGCATCGACCTGGTCCTGCGACCGGCCGGCCTGCTGCCCCGCGCCCTGGCCTATGCCATCGACCTGGGTATCCGCGGCGCCGTCATGCTGCTGCTGTTCATCGCCCTGGCCCTGCTCGGGCAATTCGGTTTCGGCCTCGGACTGATCCTGATGTTCCTGCTCAACTGGTGGTACATGGTGCTCTTCGAGGTGCTCAACCAGGGGCGCTCGCCGGGCAAGCAGGTGATGGGGCTGCGGGTGATCCACGACGACGGCACCCCCATCGGCTGGTCGGCCTCTCTGGTGCGCAACCTGCTGCGCTTCGTCGACCTGCTGCCCTTCGCCTATACCCTCGGCGTACTCAGCTGCCTCATGCACCCGACCTTCAAGCGCCTGGGCGACATCGCCGCCGGCAGCCTGGTGGTCTACCGCGACGAGAAACCCCAGCGCCCGGAACTGCCGGAGGCGGAGCCGGAACGCGCGCCCTTCCCCCTGGACCTCGCCGACCAGCGCGCCCTGCTCGGTTTCGCGGAACGCCAGGCCAGCCTGTCCGTGGCGCGCCGCGCCGAGCTTGCCGGCATCCTGGCCGAGCCGCTGGGCGTACCGCCCGAGCAGGCGCAAGCACGCATCAATGGCATCGCCCGCGGCCTGCTGGGAGCGAACGCGCCATGAAACAGAACCTCTTCGAAGGCCATCACCAGGCCCACTGGAAGGCCTTCGCCGAGCTGCTCGACCGTCTCGAACACGGCAAGGCCGACGCCCGTGCCTGCGAATCCTTCGCCGCCGACTATCGACAGATCTGCCAGCACCTGGCCCTGGCCCGGGAACGCGGTTACAGCAGTCACCTGGTGGACCAGCTGCAACAACTGGCCATGCGCGGTCACCAGCAGTTCTACCGTCACCGCAGCCACCTCGGCGCGCGCCTGCTGGGGTTCGTCCTCGGCGGCTTCCCGCGCCTGGTGCGCAGCCAGTGGCGCAGCATCGCCGCCGCCAGCCTGCTGTTCTACGGCAGCCTGCTGGTGATGGGTCTGCTGGTGCACAACTGGCCGGACCTGGTCTACAGCCTGCTGGACCCGGAGCAGGTGTCGTCGATGGAGTCCATGTACGATCCGGACGCCCGGCGCATCGGCCCCATGAGCGAACGGGACTCGGGGGACGACTGGATGATGTTCGGCCACTACATCATGAACAACATCGGCATCGCCTTTCAGACCTATGCCGGCGGCCTGCTCTTCGGCATCGGCAGCCTGTTCTTCCTGCTCTTCAACGGCCTGCACATAGGCGCCGTGGCCGGCCATCTGACCCAGATCGGCTTCGGCGAGACCTTCTGGTCCTTCGTCATCGGCCACGGCGCCTTCGAACTCACCGCCATCGCCTTCGCCGGCGGCGCCGGCCTGCAACTGGGCTGGGCCCTGCTCGCCCCCGGCCGCCAACCCCGTGGGGAGGCCCTGCGCCTGGCCGCCGGGCGCAGCGTGCAACTGGTGGCCGGGGTGATCCTGCTGCTGGTGATCGCAGCCTTCATCGAGGCCTACTGGTCGTCCATCCGGCTGGTGGAACCCCAGGTGAAGTACCTGGTGGGCGCCGGGCTCTGGCTACTGGTGGGGCTTTACTTCGGACTGGTCGGCAGGAGGGTCCATGCGCCTGACTGACGCCAGCGTCGCCATCCGCCCGCGCAGCGCCTGGGAGGCCATGGACCTGGGCATGCTGCTGGCACGCCGCCACGCCGGGCTGCTGATGGCCAGCTGGGCGCTGGTCACCCTGCCGGTGTTCGGCCTGCTCAGCCTGATCTGCTGGAACTACCCGGGCCTGGCGATCTTCATCTTCTGGCTGCTCAAGCCCGCCTATGAACGGCTGCCGCTGTACATCCTGTCCCGCGCCCTGTTCGGCGACACGCCAACCCTCAGGCAAGCCCTGCACGCCTATCCACGGCTGCTCAAGCCACAACTGGTCGCCAGCCTCACCTGGCGCCGCCTCAGCACCACCCGCAGCTTCGATCTGCCGGTGCTGCAGCTCGAAGGACTATCCGGGCAGGCCCGCAGCCAGCGCCTGGTGGTCCTGGGGCAGCGCGACGCGGGTGGCGCCACCTGGTTGACGGTGATCGGCGTGCACCTGGAATCGGCCCTCTGGTTCGGCCTGCTCACGCTGCTCTACCTGATGCTGCCCAAACAGGTCGCCGTCGACTGGGATTGGCAACGGCTTCTGGACATGGCCCCGGGCGAATGGCTCTGGCTGGAACACCTGTCCAACAGCCTCTACGTGCTGGTGCTGACCCTCTGGGGCCCGGTGTACGTCGCCTGCGGCTTCACCCTCTACCTCAACCGCCGCACCGCCCTGGAGGGCTGGGACATCGAGCTGCAGTTCCGCCGCCTGCGCCAGCGCCTGACCGGCACCGCCTACGCCCTGCTGCTGGGCCTGGCGCTGCTGCTCGGTCCGTTGCCGCAACCGGCCATGGCGGACGATGCCCCGGCCCTCTGCCCCGCCCCCCGGGAATTCCTGGAAGGCCCCGACGCCGAACGCCTGACCCACCACGCCCTGACCAGCAAGGCCGCCAAGGATGCCATCGACGCCCAGCTCGACGCACCGCCCTTCCAGAACCGCGAAACGGTCACCCGCTGGCGCCTGGGCGAGGAAAGCAGCGAGCAGCAGGCAAGGCCCGAGGATGTGGAAGGCTGGGCGGAGTTCATCCGCGACCTGTTCAAGCTGGCCGAGTACGCCAGGAGCCTGGATACCCTCGCGCTGGTGATCAAGGTGCTGCTCTGGGGCCTGGTGATCAGCCTCCTGGCCCTGCTGCTGTGGCGTTACCGCGACTGGCTGAATGCCTTCGCCGGCCGCCTCGGCCTGCCCCAGCGCCGCCCGCGCGAAGCGCCCTCGGTGCTCTTCGGCCTGGAATTGACCCCGGAGAGCCTGCCCGAGGACGTCGCCGGGGAGTCCGAGCGCCTCTGGGCGACCCAGCCCCGCGAATCCCTCGGCCTGCTCTATCGCGCCCTGCTAAGCCGCCTGCTGCACGACTTCCGCCTGCCGCTCAGGCAATCCCATACCGAGGGCGAGGTGCTGCGGCTGGTGCGGCGCCTGGAGAACACCGACCTGGAAGGGTTCAGCCAGGCCCTCACGAGCCACTGGCAGGACCTCGCCTACGGCCATCGCCTGCCCTCCGCGGAACGGCACCAGGCCCTCTGCGACGACTGGCGGCGGCTGTTCGCCACGGGAGTCGCGCCATGAGCCTGCGCCCGCGCTTCCTCATCGGCGCCGGCCTGCTCCTGCTGCTGGGGCTCCTGGCGATCTACCTCGCCGGGCACCTGCAGCCCTATCAGGACACCGTCGAACACGGTCCCTCCCCCGAGGCCATGGGCAACCCCTATCTCGCCGCCGAACACTTCCTGCGTCGGCAGGGATTGCAAGTGGCACGCGCCGACGGCCTTGAAGTACTGGGCAAACTGCCCAGCACCGGTCACAGCCTGTTGCTGCTCGGCAGCCGCCAGCGAATGACGCCGCGCCAGGCGGATCGCCTGCTGGAGTGGACGAGCAAGGGCGGGCACCTGCTGTTCATCGCCGAGGGCCTGTATGAGGAAAAGGAAGGCAAGAGCGGTGACCTGCTCGCCGACCGCCTGGGCATCCAGCAATACGAAACCAGGGACCTGGGCGACGAAGAAAGCCAGGAGCGGGAAGAGCAGGAGGACGCCGACCAGGCCGACGAGCCCGCCGACGAGCAGGCGGAAAACGCCGACAGCGACGAAGACGCACCGGCCCGGGTCGAAGAGGACCCCTATCCCGAACTGACCAAGCTCTACCTGGAGAACGAAAAGGCGCCCGCCTACGCCGGTTTCGATCCGGAATTCCATCTCTACGACAGCCAGAACCGCGCCCACGCCTGGGCCAACAGCGCCAAGGCCACCCACATGCTGCAACTGAACCACGGCGACGGCCTGGTCACCGTGCTCACCGACGCCTGGATCTGGCAGAACCGCGACATCGACAAGTACGACAACGCCTGGCTGCTCTGGTACCTCACCCAGGACAGCAGCGTCACCCTGCTTTACCGCGCCGAGCGCGACAGCCTCGCCACCTTGCTCGGGCAGCACTTCCCCGAGGCCCTGGTGGCCCTGGCGCTGCTGGTGACCCTGGCGCTCTGGCATGTCGGCCAGCGCCAGGGACCGCTACAGGCGCCGGCCAGCCGGGCACGCCGGCAGCTGGAAGAACACCTGCGCGGCAGCGCCGACTTCCTGCTTCGCCGCAGCGGCCAGGCCAGCCTGTTGCAAGGCCTGCAGCGCGACATCCAGCGCCGCGCGCGACACCGTCATCCCGGCTTCGAACGCCTGCCGGTAGCCGAGCAGTGGCAGGTGCTGGGTCGCCTGACCCGCCTGCCGCCCGGCGCCATCAGCCAGGCCATGCGCCCGCTGCCCAGGCAACGGCTCAACGCCGCCGACTTCACCCGCCAGGTCGCCCACCTGCAAACCCTCAGGAATGCCTTATGAGCGAACAGATTTCCGACCCGTCGCAACCCGAAGCCTCCAGCGCCGCCGCACCCTCGGCCGCCAGCCAGCGCCAGCGTGCCAGCCAGCTGGCCCAGGCCGTGCGCCTGGAACTGCAGAAGGCCGTGATCGGCCAGGCGGCGGTGATAGACGACGTTCTCACCGCCCTGCTGGCCGGCGGCCACGTGCTGGTGGAAGGCGTGCCGGGACTCGGCAAGACCCTGCTGGTGCGCGCCCTGGCGCGCTGCTTCGGCGGCGAGTTCTCGCGCATCCAGTTCACCCCCGACCTGATGCCCAGCGACGTCACCGGCCACGCCGTGTACGACATGCAGAGCGAACAGTTCAAGCTGCGCAAGGGGCCGGTGTTCACCAACCTGCTGCTGGCCGACGAGATCAACCGCGCCCCGGCCAAGACCCAGGCCGCCCTGCTGGAAGTGATGCAGGAGCGCCAGGTCACCCTCGAAGGCCGCGCCCTGCCGGTGCCCCAGCCGTTCCTGGTGCTGGCCACCCAGAACCCCATCGAGCAGGAGGGCACCTATCCCCTGCCGGAAGCCGAACTCGACCGTTTCATGCTCAAGCTGCGCATGAACTACCCGGCCGCCGACGAAGAACTCGACCTGGTGCGCCAGGTCACCCGCTCGGCCCGCGCCGACATGCTCGAAGTGGCGCCCCTGCGCACCCTGCTCCATGCCCGCGACGTGCTGGCCCTGCAGAAGATCGCCAGCGAGCTGCCGGTGGACGACCAGGTGCTGGACTACGCCGTGCGCCTGGCCCGCGCCACCCGCAGTTGGCCTGGCCTGGCCATGGGTGCCGGGCCACGCGCCTCCATCGCCCTGGTGCGCGGCGGCCGTGCCCGCGCCCTGCTGCGTGGCGGTGAATTCGTGCTCCCGGACGACATCAAGGGCTGCGCCCTGGCGGTGCTGCGCCACCGCGTGCGGCTGTCGCCGGAACTGGATATCGAAGGGCTGTCAGTGGACCAGGTGCTCCAGCAACTCCTCGACCAGGTGCCGGCGCCGCGCCTATGAGACCCTCCCGCGGATTGCTCGCGCTGGTGGCCGGGCTCTTCGCCCTGGCCGTGCTGCTCGGCGCCCTGCCGGCACTGGGCATCGGCCTGCCGGCGCAGTCGGCCACGCTCTGGTGGGGCCTGCTTTGCGCCCTGGCCCTGCTCGCGCTGCTCGACGGCTACTGGCTGCGGCGCATGCCGTCGCCGCGACTGGAGCGCCAGCTGCCGGGCAACCTCGCGCTGGGCCGCTGGAGTGACGTACGCCTGACCCTGCACCATGGCTATGGCCGGCCCCTGGAGGTCGAAGTGTTCGACCAGGTGCCGGCAAGCATGGAGTTCGAGCCGCTGCCGCAGCAGGTGGCGCTGCACCCTGGCGAGCTCACCGAGTTCGGCTACCGGGTGCGCCCGCTCAAGCGTGGCCACTTCGACTTCCCCGCCTGCGAGCTGCAGCTGCCCAGCCCCCTGGGGCTCTGGCGGCACAAGCGCATCCTCGCGCGTCCCGGCGAGGCACGCGTCTACCCCGACTTCGCCCACCTCTACGGCGCCCAGTTGAAGGCGGTGGACGACTGGCTCAGCCAGCTCGGCGTGCGCCAGCGGCCGCGTCGTGGCCTGGGCCTGGAGTTCCACCAGCTGCGCGAATTCCGCGACGGCGATACCCTGCGCCAGATCGACTGGAAGGCCACCGCGCGCAAGCGCACGCCCATCGCCCGCGAATACCAGGACGAGCGCGACCAGCAGATCGTCTTCCTCCTCGACTGTGGCCGGCGGATGCGCAGCCAGGACGGCGACCTGTCGCACTTCGACCACGCGCTCAACGCCAGCCTGCTGCTCAGCTACGTGGCCCTGCGCCAGGGGGACGCGGTAGGCCTGTCCACCTTCGCCGCCGAGCGCGATCGCCATCTGGCCCCGGTGAAGGGCCCCGCCCAGCTCAATGTGCTGCTCAATGGCGTCTACGACCTGGACAGCACCCTGCGCCCGGCCGACTATAGCGCCGCCGCCGACGCCCTGCTGGCGCGCCAGCACCGCCGGGCCCTGGTGGTGCTGGTGAGCAACCTGCGCGACGAAGACGACGCCGAGCTGTTCGCCGCGGTGAAACGCCTCGGCCGCCAGCACCGCCTGCTGGTGGTCAGCCTGCGCGAGGAAGTACTCGACAACCTGCGCCACCGTCCGGTGCAGTCCTTCGATGACGCCCTCGCCTACTGCGGCACGCTGGACTACCTGAATGCCCGCGGCAGCCTCCACGAACGCCTGGCCGCCCACGGGGTGCCGGTGCTGGATGCGCGGCCCAGCGAGCTGGGGCCGCAGCTGGTGAGCCGCTACCTGGCCTGGAAGAAGGCGGGGGCGTTGTAGCCCTACAGGCCGAGGCGGCCCATGCCCTGCGCCTTTCCTGTGGGAGCGAATTCATTCGCGAATGGGCCGCCCAGGCCATAGGGTGGACAGCGCTCTTCTGTCCACCGGCGTCGCCATGCCGAACCCCGATGGTGGATCGGTGAAGCGTGATCCACCCTACGACTGTTCATCGCCCAGCCTGGTCTGCTCCCTGCAGGGGCGAATTCATTCGCCAAGGAGACCACAGGTCGCCCCTTCTCCCGCCCAAAGAAAAAGGCGAAGCCTTCGCTTCGCCTTTCTTCGTTCCACCAAGCCTCAGTGGTGCTTGCGCGGCACCGGCTTGAGCAGTTCGGTCGGGGGCATTTCGCAGTTGATCTTGCGGCCCAGCAGTTCCTCGATCGGCGGCAGGGCGAAGGCATCGTCCTCGCCGGCGAAGCTGATGGAGGTGCCGCTGGCGCCGGCGCGGCCGGTACGGCCGATGCGGTGGACGTAATCGTCCGGGTCTTCCGGCAGGGTGAAGTTGATCACGTGGCTGATGCCGTCGATATGGATGCCACGGCCGGCCACGTCGGTGGCCACCAGCACGCGGATCTTGCCTTCACGGAAACCTTCCAGGGTACGGATGCGCTTGTGCTGGGGCACGTCGCCGGACATCTGGGCGGCACTGATGCCGTCCCTGGTCAGGCGTTCCTCGATGCGGCGCACTTCGTCCTTGCGGTTGGCGAAGACCATCACCCGCTCCCAGTTGTTCTGCGCCACCAGGTTGTACAGCAGTTTGTACTTGTCGCTGCTGGCCACGGCGTAGACATGCTGTTCGACGGTTTCGCTGGCGACGTTTTCCGGCTCGATCTCGACGATGGCGGGGTCGACGGTCCACTGCTTGGCCAGGTTCATCACGTCTTCGGTGAAGGTAGCGGAGAACAGCAGGGTCTGGCGCTCGCCCTTGTAGGGGGTCTGGCGGATGATCTGGCGCACCTGGGGGATGAAGCCCATATCGAGCATGCGGTCGGCTTCGTCGAGCACCATCACCTCGACCATGTCCAGGTGCACCTCGCCGCGCTGGTTGAAGTCCAGCAGACGGCCGGGGGTGGCGACCAGGATGTCGCAGAAACGCGATTCCAGCTGCCTGAGCTGCTTGTCGAAGTCCATGCCGCCGACGAAGCTCATGACGCTGAGGCCGCTGTACTTGGTCAGGGCCTGGGCGTCCTTGGCGATCTGTACCACCAGCTCGCGGGTCGGCGCGATGATCAGCGCGCGGGGCTCGCCCATGTAGCGCTCTTTCGGCGGCGGGGTCTGCAGCAGCTGGGTGATGATGGAAATCAGGAAGGCGGCGGTCTTGCCGGTGCCGGTCTGGGCGCGGCCGATGGCGTCCTGGCCTTTCAGGGTGAAGCCCAGGACCTGGGCCTGGATCGGCGTGCAATAGGGGAAGCCCAGATCGTGGATGGCGTGCATCAGCCGCGGATCGAGGTCGAAGTCATGGAAGCGGGTCTTGCCCTCCTGGGGCTCCACCACGAAATCCTCGAGCTTCCAGTTGTCCACCGGGGTGGCGGCCTTGGCCGGACGCTCGCGGCGCGGCTTGTCGGACTTGGGCTTGTCGGACCTGGGCTTGTCGCTGCGGGGTTTCTTTTCGCCACGGGGCGGGCGTTCGCTGGAGCCTTCGGCCTTTTCGCCTGCTTCGCGAGGCGCATGTTTTGGCTTGGCCGGACGCTCTTCCTTCTCGGCATGGGCAGGAGCTGAAGCTGTAGGGGTGCTGCCGGGCTGCGGCTCTTCACCCTTGCGGAATATCTTCTTGAGTGCTTTGAGCACGGTGATCTCGTCGATTGATTAAGGAATGAACGGCCGCCAGTGTAAAGCAAGATGCCCGCAGGGCGAAGAGCTGCCGGCATCCGAGGGCTTGACTTGGACTACGGAAGGGTCTCCAGCAGCAGCCTCCGCACATTTCCGCCCATGATCGCGGCGATATCCGCCTCGCTGAAGCCGGCTTCCTGCAAGCCCTGGGTCAACTGCGCCAGGCCGCTGGTATCGAAGGGTGTATGGACGGTGCCGTCGAAGTCCGAGCCCAGCGCGACATGCTCCACGCCCACCTTGTCGGCGGTGTAGCGGATGGCCCGGACTATGGCCTTCACCGAGGTTTCGCAGACGGCGGTATCCCAGTAGCCGATGCCGATCACCCCGCCGGTGGCCGCGATGCGCTGGATATGGGCATCGCTCAGGTTGCGAGTACCGGGGCAAGTGCCTTCCACCCCGGTATGGGATACCAGCACCGGCCGCTCGGTCATGTCCAGCACGTCGTCGATCAACGCGCGGGAGGCGTGGGCCAGGTCCACCAGCATCCTCTTTTCTTCCAGGCGGGCGATCACCCGGCGGCCGAAGGGGGTCAGGCCGCCCTTCTCCAGCCCGTGGGCGGAGCCGCCCACTTCGTTGTCGAAGAAGTGGGTCAGGCCGGCGATGCGAAAGCCCGCGTCATACAGGCGGTCGACGTTCTCCAGCTTGCGTTCGAGCGGATGCAGGCCTTCGGTGGCGAGGATGGCGGCGACGCGGTTCGGGTCCTTTTCCCAGGCCGCGAGGTAGTCGGCGAACTCCTTGCGACTGCGCACCAGGGTCAGCCTGCCCTGGCTACCGGCCGCCGCCTCTTCCAACTTGTGCCCCTGGTAAAGGGCGCGCTCAAGCAGGCTGCTCCAGGTCGCGCGGGGCCAGCGCTGGGCCATGACCAGCAGGGTGACATTGTCGGTGTCGGCGCCATTGCGCTCGTAGTTGAGGCCACGCGGGGTCTTGGTCACGGTGGAGAACACCTGCAGGCCGACGTGACCTTCCAGCAGGCGCGGCAGATCACTGTGGCCGAAGTCATGGCGTTCCAGCAGGTTGCGATTCCACAACAGGGCGTCGTCGTGCAGATCGGCGACGAACAGGGTCTCGTGCAGCTTCTCGGCCTCGCCCGAGGCGTCATAGGGCGGTGGCGCGGCCACCGTATTCATCAGGCGGTCGAGAAGTCCCGGCAGGGAGAAGAAAACCCCCAGGCCGACGACCACCAGCACCAGCAAAGCGATCCACAATTTGCGCATATCCAGCATCCCGGCTGTCCTGTCGTGAACGGACTTTAGCAAACAGGCGTTTGAGCGGATTGGGAAACTTTGGATATCTGAGGCGTCACGTCTGTAGGGGCGAATTCATTGGCTATGTCTACGTTGGCTGTTGCAGGACCGAATAGAAGTCTCTAGTACAGGGCTTTCAGGTCTCCGTACCCGCCTGACACCTCCCTCACCCCCGGCCCCCGCCCTGCGCCCCTGCCTGATCGCTTCGCGCTCAGGCGTTCATCGGCACCGGAAGCGGTGCTTCCGAAAGCGTGCCTCTTCACCCCTGAAGAGGAGAGGGGTAACTCGCGCCGGCGAGGCACAAACAATCCTGAAACCACCAGCAGCCTGGAACTGTGCAGAAGAGGTGGGGCAGCGACTGCGCCCCGTCAGGAGGCCGAGCGGAATCGTTGCAGAGGGGGACGAGCGGCATGGATGCCGCGAGAGGCGTGCGGGGCCATGGATGGCCCCTCACGCCGGGCCCCCGGCGCAACGATGGAGCGAGGGGACCCGGCGAAGCCGGGCCGGATGCAGGGGCAAGCGCTTTGGTTCCTTTCTGGCGTTTGAGAAAGGGACTCGCCCGGGAGGGCGAAACAGCGACTCATCGCCCGCTCGATAAGCAGCTGGGCTCAAGGCGTTCTAGCAACACTTAATGCAGACATAGCCAATTCATTCGCCATGGGCGGCGCAGCTGCCCCCTGCTATCCCCCTGGGCAGACCTTCGGCCTGCTTGGCGAATGAATTCGCCCCTACAAGCACAGGTCCTGCAAGCAGTCAGCCGTTCAGCCGATTACGCCCATCCTGCTTGGCCTGGTACAGCGCACTGTCGGCGCGAGCGATCAGGCCTTGCAGGCTGTCCGGCTGGCGCATCTCGGCCAGGCCGATGGAGACGGTCACCCCGGGCAGCACCCCCAGTGGCGAGTAGAAGGAGGGGATCTGTTCCAGGCTGCTGCGCAGGCGTTCGCCGATATTGCGCGCCTCGTTGCCGCCCATTTCCGGCAGGAGGATGACGAACTCTTCGCCGCCGTAGCGCGCCATGCTGTCCTTGGGCCGCAACTGGTTGCGCAAGGTATGGGCCACCAGGCACAGGGCATAGTCGCCGGCCAGGTGGCCGTGGCTGTCGTTGTAGGCCTTGAAGTGATCGACATCCAGCATGAGCATCGACAGCGGCTGCGCGTTGAAGGCGCAACGGGTACTTTCCCGCTGGTAGACATGCTCGAGCCAACGGCGGTTGAACAGCCCGGTGAGGGTATCGATCTTCGCGTTCTGCTCGGTATCGAGGATGATCCGGTTGCCCTGGCGCACGCGATCGCAGAGCAGCTCAAGGAGGTTCTGCATCAGCTGCGGCGACTGCTGGAACAGGCTGACCAGGGATTGCCGGTGCAGGCGCAGGGCGCTGGTGGGCTCGCTGGCCACCACATAGGCCGAAGGATGGTCGTTGTCGATGAAGCTGATCTCGCCGGCGCATTCGCCCGCCTCGATGCAACTCACCGGGTTGTTGTCCAGGGAGCCCAGGTACACCTTCAGCCGCCCGCTCAGCACCAGGTAGAGGTACTGGTTGCGATTGAAGGGTGACAGCACCACTTCGCCCGCCTCCAGGTCGCAGGCGCGGAATTCCTTGAGCAACTGTTCGAGACAGTTCGCGGTGACGTTCTGGAACAGACGCAGTCGGCTCAACAGAGCCAAGTCTTCTTGCCAGTGGACATGCTTCATGGCTGCAACGGCCTCGGATGGCAGTCGAAGCGGACGGCACCGCTAACGATCCCTGTCTGAGCTGTTAACCCGGTGGTGAAAATATTCCCCCACTTTTTGTCTGGCAATGCTCGCCAAAAGTTGCGCCGACCAACGGCCAGATCTCGGTAGGGAACGCGACAACTCCTGATATTCGCCACAATTTCGCAACATTGTTCCGGGCGAGCGAAAACACCGGGAGCCCCCGACCCGGCCAGCCATGTGCTGCATCGATGCGGCAAAGACCAGAAGGCCGCCCCATAGGCGGCCTTTTGCCACTGAGTATAGATGGCCTCAGGCTATCAAGCGGAATTTCAGCGAATAGCCCGCCATACGCGCTTGCAGGGAAAGGCGTTCGATCGCTTCGATGCCCCGCAGGTTGGCAATGGGCGGAGCGGAGGTCTGGGCCATGCCCGGTGCTTGTTCTGAAGAGGTGGGGGATCAGCTGTGCAGCCGTTCCACCAGCCAGGTGCCGATGTCACGGATCTGCTGCGGCAATACCTCGTGGGCCATCGGATAGTCGCGCCACTCCACGGGAACCCCGGCGGCGGCCAGGCGATCGTGGGCAGCGCGGCCCATCGCGGGCAGCACCACATCATCGAAGGTGCCATGCAAGCAAAGGACCGGCAGTTGTCGTTTTGTATCGGACAGTTTCATTTCGTCGCTGAAGGTCGGCGCGTAGGTCGACAGCGCCAGCACGCCACCCAGTTCTTCCGGCCAGCGCAGGAAGGCGGTGTGCAGGACCACGGCGCCGCCCTGGGAAAACCCGGCAAGGAAGATCCGGCGCGGTTCGATGCCGGCGTCGACCTGCGCCTGCACCAGGGCCAGCACCTGCTGCGCCGACTCTTCCAGCTGCGCTTCATCGATGGCCCGCTCCGGGCTCATGGCGAGGATGTCGTACCAGGACGGCATGGCCCAGCCGCCATTGATGGTCACGGCGCGGGTCGGCGCCTGGGGCAGCACGAAGCGCGTGGTGCCGAGGACGTCCTGCAGGGCCTCGGCCACCGGCAGGAAGTCATAGCGATCCGCGCCCAGGCCATGGAGCCAGATGACGCAGGCATCGGCGCGGTGTGTGGGCTCGAGGATCAGTGTGTCGCTCATGTGTGGCTCCGTTGTGGTGCTTTTGCACAGTTGTGGGGCGATCAACTAAAAAGGGGTGGTTTGATAACTGAAAAATATGTCGCACGGTTAAAACTTTACCTATTGACCTATCGGAATAGGCCTACTGGCACCTGGCTGGTACGGCCTTTGCTACTCGGCACCTGACTGATTCACGGCCCGGGGCGCGGTAACACAAGCCCCGGCGTGCAACGGGTTGGGCGGCGATTCCGGTCGCAGCCTTGCAAGCGATCATCCGGCGCCATTCATGGTGCAGGGGTGGACGCAATCCGTCTCCAGCCCATTCGACCAATGGGCGAGGAAGCGTCTGGTGGCGAGCGGAGCAGCGCCAACTAGACTCCTTCCTTAGATCCGACACCCCGGTTGACCTTTTCCAGTGCATGAAAGGTTGAACCTGCCTCACGAGGGTACGGCGGTGGGATCGAGACTCCAACACCAATAAAAGCAACTGGAGGTTTTGATGAAGATGGTGAAATCCACCCTGGCCGTGCTGACCGCGGCAACCGTTCTCGGTGTCAGCGGTTTCGCTCAGGCGGGCGCCACCCTGGACGCGGTGAAGAAGAAAGGCTTCGTGCAATGCGGCATCAGTGACGGCCTCCCGGGCTTCTCCTATGCCGATGGCAAGGGCAACTACAAAGGCATCGACGTCGACGTCTGCCGCGCTGTTGCCGCTGCCGTGTTCGGCGATGCCAGCAAGGTCAAGTTCAGCCCGCTTACCGCCAAGGAACGTTTCACCGCGCTGCAGTCCGGCGAAGTCGACGTCCTTTCGCGCAACAGCACCTGGACCAGCTCCCGCGACGCCGCCATGGGCCTGAACTTCACCGGCGTGACCTACTACGACGGTCAAGGCTTCCTGGTGAACAAGAAGCTCGGCGTCTCCAGCGCCAAGGAACTCGATGGCGCCACCGTCTGCATCCAGGCCGGCACCACCACCGAGCTGAACCTGTCCGACTACTTCCGCGCCAACAACCTGAAGTACACCCCCATCACCTACGACACCTCCGACGAGAGCGCCAAGTCGCTGGAGTCCGGTCGTTGCGACGTGCTGACCTCCGACCAGTCCCAGCTCTATGCCCAGCGCATCAAGCTGGCCGCGCCGGACGAGTACGTGGTGCTGCCGGAAGTGATATCCAAGGAGCCCCTCGGCCCGGCCGTGCGCCAGGGTGACGAGGAGTGGTTCGACATCGTGCGCTGGTCCCTGTTCGCCATGCTCAACGCAGAGGAACTGGGCCTGAACTCGAAGAACGTCGAAGAAACGGCCAAGACCACCAAGAACCCCGACATCGCCCGCCTGCTGGGCACTGAAGGCGAGTTCGGCAAGGACCTGAAGCTGCCGAAGGACTGGGCGGTGCAGATCGTCAAGCAAGTCGGCAACTACGGTGAAATCTTCGATCGCAATATCGGTGCCGGTAGCGAGCTGAAGATCGAACGTGGTCTCAACGCCCTGTGGAACAAGGGCGGTCTGCAGTACGCACCGCCGGTGCGCTGACCGTCTCCCGGCGGCCGCATTAGGCGGCCGCCGGGTTCGAGTTCCGTACAACGCGAACCCTGGCCGCCGTCCCCCATCCGGCCGGCCAGCGGTTCCCAGAGGGCTGTCATGCAAAACAATGCCAACGCCCCGCGTGCCCCGAAAGGTTCGGTCTGGACCGATCCCAAGGCACGCGCGTGGCTATTCCAGATAATCGCGGTCATCGCCGTCGTCGCGCTGGGCTGGTACTTGTTCCAGAATACCCAGCACAACCTGCAGCAACGCGGCATCCTGTCCGGCTTCGACTTCCTCGAGCAGAGCGCCGGCTTCGGGATTTCCCAGCACCTGATCGACTACAACGAAAGCAACAGCTACGGGCGGGTCTTCGTCATCGGTCTGCTCAATACCCTGCTGGTTTCGGGTATCGGCATCTTCTTCGCCACCATCCTCGGGTTCATCCTGGGTGTGGCGCGGTTGTCGCCGAACTGGCTGATCCGCAAACTGGCGACCGTCTACATCGAGACCTTCCGCAACATCCCGCCGCTGCTGCAGATCTTCTTCTGGTACTTCGCGGTGATGCTGCCCATGCCGGGGCCACGCCAGAGCCTGTCCATCGGCGAGAACTTCTTCCTCAACAACCGCGGCCTGTACATGCCGGCGCCGACCATCGCGGACGGCTTCTGGCCCTTCCTGGTCAGCCTGGGGCTGGTGCTGCTGGCGATCATCGCCCTGGCCCGCTGGGCCAAGGCCAAGCGTGAGGCCACCGGCCAGCGCTTCCCGGTGCTGGTCTCCTCACTGGTGATGCTGGTGGTGATTCCCGGCCTGGTCGCCCTGGTATTCGGCCGGCCCTTCGAGTGGAGCATCCCGGTATTGCAGGGTTTCAACTTCCGCGGCGGCTGGGTGGTGATTCCCGAACTGATCGCCCTGACCCTGGCGCTGACGGTGTACACGGCGGCCTTCATCGCCGAGAACGTGCGTTCCGGCATCCAGGCGGTCAGCCACGGGCAGACCGAAGCCGCCCGCTCCCTGGGCCTGCCGGCGCCGAAGATCCTGCGCCTGGTGATCATCCCGCAGGCCCTGCGCGTGATCATCCCGCCGCTCACCAGCCAGTACCTGAACCTGACCAAGAACTCGTCCCTGGCGGCCGGCATCGGCTACCCGGACATGGTCTCGCTGTTCGCCGGTACGGTGCTGAACCAGACCGGCCAGGCGATCGAGGTGATCTCCATCACCATGAGCGTCTACCTGGCCATCAGTATCAGCATTTCGATCCTGATGAACTGGTACAACAAGCGCATCGCGCTAGTCGAGCGGTGAGGGCCGAGCCATGACGACACATGTATTCAAGCCCGACCAGCCGCCACCCCGGTTGAGCGTCGGCACCCTGGGCTGGCTGCGCGCCAACCTGTTCTCCAGCTGGTTCAACACCCTGCTGACCCTGTTCGCCATCTACCTGGTGTGGCTGATCGTGCCGCCGCTGATCAAGTGGGCCTTCCTCGAGGCCGACTGGACCGGCAGCACCCGCGCCGACTGCACCAGCGAAGGCGCCTGCTGGGTGTTCATCAAGGTGCGCTTTTCCCAGTTCATGTACGGCTTCTACCCCGAGGACCTGCGCTGGCGGGTGGACCTGGCGGTGTGGATCGCGATCATCGGCGCCGCGCCCTTGTTCGTGCCGCGCTTCCAGCACAAGGCGGTGTATGGCCTGTCCTTCCTGGTGATCTACCCGCTGGTCGCCTACTGGCTGCTGCACGGCGGCTTCCTCGGCATGTCCACCGTCTCCACCAGCCAGTGGGGCGGCCTGATGCTGACCCTGGTGATCGCCGCGGTGGGCATAGTCGGCGCGTTGCCGCTGGGCATCCTGCTGGCCCTGGGCCGACGCTCGAACATGCCGGCGATCAAGGTCATCTGCGTGACCTTCATCGAGTTCTGGCGGGGCGTGCCGCTGATCACCGTGCTGTTCATGTCCTCGGTGATGCTGCCGCTGTTCCTGCCGGAGGGCCTGTCCTTCGACAAGCTGCTGCGGGCACTGATCGGCGTGATCATGTTCCAGTCGGCCTACATCGCCGAGGTGGTGCGCGGCGGCCTGCAGGCCATCCCCAAGGGACAATACGAAGCCGCGGCCGCGATGGGCCTGGGCTACTGGCGGATGATGGGCCTGGTGATCCTGCCGCAAGCCCTGAAGCTGGTGATCCCCGGCATCGTCAACACCTTCATCGCGCTGTTCAAGGACACCAGCCTGGTGATCATCATCGGCCTGTTCGACCTGCTCAACAGCATCAAGCAAGCCACCACCGACCCGGCCTGGCTGGGCATGGCCACCGAAGGCTATGTCTTCGCCGCCCTGGTGTTCTGGATCTTCTGTTTCGGCATGTCCCGCTACTCCATGAACCTGGAGCGCAAGCTGGACACCGGCCACAAGCGTTAGGAGTCATCCCATGACTGAAGCAAGCAAGAAAGTCGCCGGCGAGCCGATCATCCGCCTGCAGGGCGTGAACAAGTGGTACGGCCAGTTCCATGTGCTGAAGGACATCAACCTCGACGTGCAGCAGGGCGAGCGCATCGTCCTCTGCGGCCCGTCCGGTTCCGGCAAGTCCACCACCATCCGCTGCATCAACCGCCTGGAAGAGCACCAGCAGGGCCGCATCATCGTCGACGGCACCGAGCTGACCAACGACCTCAAGCACATCGAGGCGATCCGCAGCGAAGTGGGCATGGTGTTCCAGCACTTCAACCTGTTCCCCCACCTCACCGTGCTGCAGAACTGCACCCTGGCGCCCATGTGGGTCCGCAAGATGCCCAAGCGCCAGGCCGAGGAGGTCGCCATGCACTACCTCGAGCGCGTGCGCATTCCGGAGCAGGCCGCCAAGTATCCGGGGCAGCTCTCCGGCGGCCAGCAGCAGCGCGTGGCCATCGCCCGCGCCCTGTGCATGAAGCCGAAGATCATGCTGTTCGACGAACCCACCTCGGCGCTGGACCCGGAGATGGTCAAGGAAGTGCTGGACACCATGATCGGCCTGGCCCACGACGGCATGACCATGCTCTGCGTGACCCACGAGATGGGCTTCGCCCGTACCGTGGCCGACCGGGTGATCTTCATGGACAAAGGCGAGATCGTGGAGCAGAACGAGCCCCACGCCTTCTTCGACAACCCGCAGAACGAGCGGACCAAGCTGTTCCTCGGGCAGATCCTGCATTGACGGTTGCCCGTTGAATCAAAAAAGGAGCCTTCGGGCTCCTTTTTTGTTTGTGGGAGCGAGTTCATTCGCGAACGCACGCTCGCAGCCCTTCCCTTGATGGGTTTCGCTCCGCTCCAGCGGAGCGCCGCCCGCACCATCCTGCGAAGAGCCTGTGCGTAGCCTGTAGGGGCGAATTCATTCGCCAAGCAGCCCGCAGGGCTGCCACCTCGAACGAAAAAGCCGCGCAGATGCGCGGCCCTTCCCAACGGCAGGACTCACTCGCCGTAGATATCGAAGTCGAAGTACTTGGCCTGGATCGCCTGGTACTTGCCGTTCTCGCGCAGGGTCTTGATGGCGTTGTTGAACTTGTCGCGCAGCTCGGTATCGCCTTTGCGCACGGCGATGCCGGCGCCTTCGCCGAAGTACTTCGGATCGTTCAGCACCGGGCCGACGAATTCGTAGTCCTTGCCGTTCCCGGTCTTCAGGAAGCCTTCGTTGAGCGGGAAGACGTCGGCCAGCACACCGTCCAGGCGGCCCGAGAGCACGTCCAGGTAGATCTCGTTCTGGGTGCTGTAGCGCACCACCTTCACGCCCTTGGGCTCCAGCACCTCGGCGGCGAAGCGGTCGGTGGTGGTGGAGCGCTGGGTGCCGATGGTCTTGCCCACCAGGCTCTGGAACTGGTCATCGACCACCGTGCCCTTCTTCATCACCAGGCGCGCCGGGCTGTAGTAGTACTTGCCGGTGAAATCCACCGATTTCTTGCGCTCGTCGGTGATGGTCATGGACGACAGCACGGCGTCCACCTTCTTCACCTTGAGGGAGGGGATCAGGCCATCGAACTCCTGCTCGATCCACTGGCACTTGACCTTCATCTCCTCGCACATGGCATTGCCGATGTCGTAGTCGAAGCCGGCGATCTGTCCCTCCGGAGTCTTGTAGGCGAAGGGCGGATAGGCGGCTTCGATGCCGATGCGCAGGGGCTTGTCGGCGGCGAAAACGCTGGAGGCCAGCAGGCCGAGGGCAAGGCTGCCCAGCAGAACGAGTTTCTTCATGGTGCGACTCCCGCAGTACGGATGGATGCCCGCCGGCGTGTCTGGCGAGCAGGTTCGAAAAAGGATTGCGAGGCAGAAGAAGACGCCGCCAGGGCTGGCCGGCATGGGATCGAATGGGGGGATAGCTGGCTGTGGATCATGGAGGACTGCCGCTAATTTTGTACTTGTGAGTCCATACTGGACTCAAATGTACAGATCGTCAATCACCCATGAAAAAACCCGGCGGGGCCGGGCTTCCTGTGCGATGCGAAACCTTGTAGGGGCGAATTCATTGGCTATGTCTGCATTAGCTGTTGCAGGACCGAATAGAAGTTTCTAGCACGGGGCTTTCAGGTCTCCGCACCAGTCTGACACCTCCCTCTCCCCCTGCCCCCGCCCTGCGCCCCTGCCTGATCGCTTCGCGCTCAGGCGTTCATCGGCACCGGAAGCGGTGCTTCCGAAAGCGTGCCTCTTCACCCCGGAGGGAGAGGGGTGACTCGCGCCGGCGAGGCACAAACAATCCTGAAGCCACCAGCAGCCTGGAACTGGGCAGCAGAGGTGGGCCGGCGCCTCCGCCCCGTCAGGAGGCCGAGCGGAATCGTTGCAGAGGGGGACGAGCGGCATGGATGCCGCGGAGAGGCGTGCGGGGCCATGGATGGCCCCTCACGCCGGGCCCCCGGCGCAACGATGGAGCGAGGGGAC
>NZ_JBHSOU010000029.1:0-37411 GCF_042656385.1 Pseudomonas sp. GCM10022186 | reverse complement strand
ACGGGGACGCCGAGTTCCGGATGCAGGGGCAAGCGCTTTGGTTCCTTTCTGTGGTGCGGCATCCCGACGTTTGAGAAAGGGACTCGCCCGGGAGGGCGAAACAGCGACTCATCGCCCGCTCGATAAGCAGCTGGGCTCGGGGCGCTCTAGCAACACTTAACGCAGACATAGCCAATTCATTCGCCAAGCAGGCCGAAGGTCTGCCCTTCGGAATCCCATGGGGCTGCTGCGCAGCCCTTGGCGAATGAATTCGCCCCTACAGGAAAACAACCTGCGCGAGACTCAGTCCCAGCGCTCGGCCGCCGCCTTGTCGCTGCAGCGCCCTTCCACCCAGCGCGGGCCTTCGGCGGTGTCTTCCTTCTTCCAGAAGGGTGCGCGGGTCTTGAGGTAGTCCATGATGAAGTTGCAGGCATCGAACGCCGCCTGCCGATGGGCGCTGGCGGTACCGACGAAGACGATGGGCTCGCCCGGTTCCAGCCGGCCGATGCGGTGGAGAATGTCCACATTGAGCAGCGGCCAACGCTCCCGGGCCTCGGCAGCGATCTTCTCCAGGGCCTTCTCGGTCATGCCCGGGTAATGCTCGAGGAACATCCCCGCCACGTCCTGGCCGTCGTTGAAGTCGCGCACGTAGCCGACGAAACCGACCACCGCGCCGATACCGACGTTGGCCGCGTGCAGCGCGTTGAGCTCAAAGCCGGGGTCGAAGGCGGATTCCCGCACGCGAATGGCCATCTCAGCCTCCGGTAACCGTGGGAAAGAAGGCGACCTCGTCGCCGTCGGCCAGCGCCTCGTCCAGGCTGCACAGCTCCTGGTTGCGGGCGCACATCAGGTTCTGCTCGGCGAGCACTTCCCAGACGCCGCCACGGGCCAGCAGGTGTCGACGCAGATCGTCCAGCCTGGCGAATGCCGAATCCCAGCTGAGTTGCTCGCCATCGATACCGAGCGCTTCACGGTAACGGGCGAAATACTGCACGCGAATCATCATTGCCCCCCGGCCTGGTAGTGGCCGCTCTTGCCGCCCAGCTTCTCCAGCAGGCGGACGTTTTCGATGGTCATGCCGCGGTCCACCGCCTTGCACATGTCGTAGATCGTCAGGGCGGCGACGCTGGCGGCGGTCAGCGCTTCCATTTCCACCCCGGTCTGCCCGGCCAGCTTGCAGCGGGCGACGATACGCACGCAGTCATCGCCCTCCGCTTCCAGCTCCACCTTGACGCTGGTGAGCATCAGCGGGTGACAGAGGGGGATGAGATCGGAGGTCTTCTTCGCCGCCTGGATGCCGGCGATCCGCGCCACGGCGAACACGTCGCCCTTGGGGTGGCCGCCGGCCTGGATCATGGCGAGGGTTTCCGGGCGCATGCGCACACGGGCTTCGGCCGTCGCCTCACGGGAGGTCACCGCCTTGTCGGTAACGTCGACCATGTTGGCACGACCTTCGGAATCGAGATGGGTAAGCACTGCAAGTCTCCTAGGGCAGGAGACAGATTGTATACAGAAACCCGCGCCGGGAGGCAGCTGCCGCCCGGCGGGAGATGAAGGTCACATGTGGGCTTCGGCGAACTCGGCCAGCACGGAGCGCGGCACACCCTGCAGGGTGATGTGCACGCCGTGGGGGAAATCCTTGAAGCGTTCGGTCAGGTAGGTCAGGCCGGAGCTCGGCGCCGAGAGGTAGGGGGTGTCGATCTGCGCCAGGTTGCCCAGGCAGATCACCTTGGACCCGGTGCCGGCACGGGTGATGATGGTCTTTATCTGGTGCGGCGTCAGGTTCTGGCACTCGTCGATGATGATCAGGCTCTGCTGGAAGCTGCGCCCGCGGATGTAGTTCAGGGATTTGAACTGCAGCGGCACCTTGCTGAGGATGTAGTCCACGCTGCCATGGGTGCTCTCGTCGTCCATGTGCAGGGCTTCCAGGTTGTCGGTGATCGCCCCCAGCCAGGGTTCCATCTTCTCCGCCTCGGTACCGGGCAGGAAGCCGATCTCCTGGTCCAGGCCCTGCACGCTGCGGGTGGCGATGATGCGGCGATAACGCTTGCTCACCATGGTCTGCTCGATGGCCGCGGCCAGCGCCAGGATGGTCTTGCCCGAGCCCGCCGCGCCGGTGAGGTTGACCAGGTGGATGTCCGGGTCCAGCAGCGCATAAAGCGCCAGCGCCTGGTACACGTCGCGCGGGCGCAGGCCCCAGGCTTCCTGGTGCAGCAGGGGCTCCTGGTGCAGGTCGAGGATCAGCAGTTCATCGGCCTTGATGCCCTTGATCCAGCCAACGAAACCCTGCTCGTCGACGATGAACTCGTTGACGTGCACCGCCGGCAGGTTGTCGGTGAGCTGCACCCGATGCCAGGTGCGGCCATGGTCCTGGCGGGTCTCCACCTTGCTCACGCGATCCCAGAAGGAACCTGGCATGTCGTGGTAGCCACGGGACAGCAGGGACACGTCGTCCACCAACTGGTCGGTGTGGTAGTCCTCCGAGTCGATCCCGCAGGCCCGCGCCTTCAGGCGCATGTTGATGTCCTTGGTCACCAGCACCACGGACATGCCCGGCTTGCGGCTCTTCAGCTCCACCAGCTGGTTGATGATCTTGTTGTCGTTGAGGTCTTCCGGCAGCCAGGTGATCGGGGCCGCGCGCTTGCTCATGAGAATCGAGAGGAAACCGCAGGGGCCGCTCTTTTCTCGCTGGATGGGTACTCCGTGTTCCACTTCCTCGGGGGTGGCACCGCTGAGGATCTTGTCGATGTTACGGATCGCCTGCCTGCATTCAGCGGCAACGCCCTGTTTGCCGGTCTTGAGCTTGTCCAGTTCCTCCAGCACGGTCATCGGGATGGCCACGTGGTGTTCCTGGAAATTCAACAGCGCGTTGGGATCATGGATCAGGACGTTGGTGTCGAGCGCGTACAAGGTTGGAGCGGTAGGGCGGGAGCGTCCGTGGTCATCCATACTCGGTCACCTTCTTATAGGGCCAGGCGACGGAATGCCAGACAGGCTCTCCGCCGCGGAGGGCCGCCGACCTCCCCGTTCCGGGTCATGCCGGGTTGGGGATGGTGCCAACAAGGTGAGGGCCGATGGCCGCCACCTGTCTGCAGGGTTCGGCGGTCTGTTTTTTTAATACTCCATTTGGGATGACAGAAAAAAGAACTTTTTGAACGGTCTGGATCTTTTTTCACATCAGGAAAAAAAGACCTTGGCCTGTAGAAAAGCGCCCGTTAAAGTCGAAAGTCCCCTCCCCCCCGATTAAGCCCTTTTCCCGTCAGCGCCCAAGCAGGCCGTGGAAAAAGCGCCGCGCATTGTCCGCCAGGCTTTCCAGGTGATCCCCCCTCCTGCCTATCGGCGGCATAGCTGGAGCCGAATGCGACAAATCCCTAGAATCGCCGCATTCCCGAAGGAGACGATTCGATGCTGTTGGTGATTTCCCCCGCCAAGACCCTGGACTACGAGACCCCGCCGGTCACCCCGCGCCATACCCAACCTGAATTCCTCGACCACGCCCAGGAGCTGATCCAGCAACTGCGTGAACTCAGCCCGGCGCAGATCGCCGAGCTGATGCACCTGTCCGACAAGCTCGCCGGCCTCAATGCCGCGCGCTACGGCAGCTGGCATCCGGACTTCACTCCGGACAACGCCAAGCAGGCCCTGCTGGCCTTCAAGGGCGACGTCTACACCGGCCTCAACGCCGAAGACTTCGACGAAGCCGACTTCGACTTCGCCCAGCAGCACCTGCGCATGCTCTCCGGCCTCTACGGCCTGCTGCGCCCGCTGGACCTGATGCAGCCCTACCGCCTGGAAATGGGCACCAGGCTGGCCAACGCCCGCGGCAAGGACCTCTACGCCTTCTGGGGCGAGCGCATCAGCAACTGGCTGAACGAGGCCCTGGCGGCCCAGGGCGACGACATCCTGCTCAACCTCGCCTCCAACGAATACTTCAGCTCGGTGAAACGCAAGGCACTGAACGCCCGCATCATCGACACCGAGTTCAAGGACTTGAAGAACGGCCAGTACAAGATCATCAGCTTCTACGCCAAGAAGGCCCGTGGCCTGATGGCCCGTTACGTGATCAAGGAGCGCCTGCGGGACCCGGAAGGCCTGAAGGACTTCAACTACCAGGGTTACCGCTACTCGGCGGAGCACTCCGGGCCGGACAGCCTGGTGTTCCTGCGCGACGAGCCGCAGGACTGAAGCGAACGAACCCCGCCCCACGGCGGGGTTTTCGTTTGCGGCCCGCAATCCAGCGCGGAAGCCCTTCGCAGGGTGCGCCGTGTGCGCCGCCTCCTGCAGGACCGTAGTCCGGATGCAATCCGGGAGCGTGGCCGGATTTCCCCGGATTGCATCCGGGCTACCGATCCAGCGTCCATCTGCGCAAGCCCCACCCTCTCGATCCAGCCAAGACCGATAACTTGCACGTCCGTTCCGTGCCACTTGATTGATATTAAATTCCAATATCACTTCAAGATCATATCGCCTGCACAACCACGAGTTTCATGCTGGCCAACTTGTTTTCCAATAGTGGCCAACTTGCAAAATGCAATCACCAAAGAATTGCATTTTGCATTATGTGGAACTTTTCCAGAGCCGTCCGGCTCTGAGAATTCCAGCAAGCCAAGACCAGCCCATAGTAAAGAATGTGCAACAAATCAAATAGGGGACGAACGGTAGGAACTATCCGAATTCCCGGACACTCATACCCCCCGTGAACTAATTCCTCGCACCATGTTTCGGTGCGATCTCAAACTGCCTTGATAACTTATCGACGCAAGTCGAGGGGTAGTTTTTATCTGGCGAAAGCCAAACAAATTGATTAAGGAGACTCGCAACAAACTCGACCTACTGGACAAAACCAACGAGCCAGAGCCATTGCGGCGATCAGCTCAGGACTCTACCCGGGCAAGCGTAGTTACATGCCCAGTTCAGGCGCCCTAACTTTGGCGTCCGGTATTACTCATGCCTGTGCACTTAAAAGTTGCCCCGCGCAACATATTGGTGCGAACGGAAGTGACATTAACGTCACATATTAAACAGCGTGCTGAATGGACGAGGTGAATACGATGCGAATCAGCATCTTTGGTTTGGGCTATGTTGGTGCAGTGTGCGCCGGCTGCCTCTCTGCTCGTGGTCATGAAGTTGTCGGCGTAGACGTTTCTCAGACCAAGATCGACCTGATCAACAATGGCAAGTCGCCCATTGTCGAACCCGGTCTGGAAGAACTTCTGCAACAAGGCATCAAGACCAACCGCCTGCGCGGCACCACCGATGTCGCCGCCGCGGTACTCGAGACTCAGGTCTCCTTCATCTGCGTCGGTACCCCGAGCAAGAAGAATGGCGACCTGTCGCTGGAATACATCGAGGGCGTCTGCCGCGAAATCGGTTTCGCCCTGCGCAACAAGGCCGAGCGCCACACGGTAGTCGTACGCAGCACCGTGCTGCCGGGCACCGTGAAGAACGTGGTGATCCCGATCATCGAAGACTGTTCCGGCAAGAAGGCAGGCCAGGACTTCGGCGTGGCGGTGAACCCCGAGTTCCTCCGCGAGAGCACCGCGATCAAGGACTACGATTTCCCGCCCATGACCGTCATCGGCGAGCTGGACAAGGCTTCCGGCGACCTGCTCGAAACCCTCTATCTCGAACTGGACGCGCCGATCATCCGCAAGGACATCGAAGTCGCCGAGATGATCAAGTACACCTGCAACGTCTGGCACGCGGCCAAGGTCACCTTCGCCAACGAGATCGGCAACATCGCCAAGGCCGTGGGCGTCGATGGCCGCGAGGTGATGGACGTAGTCTGCCAGGACCAGAAGCTGAACCTGTCCAAGTACTACATGCGCCCGGGCTTCGCCTTCGGCGGCTCCTGCCTGCCCAAGGACGTGCGCGCGCTGAACTACCGCGCCACCTCCCTGGACGTGGATTCGCCGCTGATCGGCTCGCTCATGCGCAGCAACGCCGGCCAGGTGCAGAAGGCCTTCGACATCATCGCTGGCCATGACAAGCGCAAGGTCGCCCTGCTCGGCCTGTCCTTCAAGGCCGGTACCGACGACCTGCGCGAAAGCCCCCTGGTGGAGCTGGCCGAGATGCTGATCGGCAAGGGCTTCGACCTCAGCATCTACGACCGCAACGTCGAGTACGCCCGTGTCCACGGCGCCAACAAGGACTACATCGAGTCGAAGATCCCGCACGTTTCCTCGCTGCTGGACAGCAACTTCGACGCGGTGGTGGACAAGGCGGACATCATCGTCCTGGGCAACCGCGACGAGCTGTTCGCCCCGCTGGCCCAGCGCGCACCGGCCGGCAAGCAGGTGATCGACCTGGTGGGCTTCATGCCCAGGACCACCCAAGGCAACGCCGAGGGTATCTGCTGGTAAGCGCCCCTGCCCCCTCCCCTCGCGGGAGGGGGTACGCCCGCAACCACCAGGACGAATACCTATGGAAAAGACCAAGCATGGCCTGCTCGAAGCCTCGGGCTGGCTCTTCTACCTCATCGCGCTGATGCTGCTGGCAATGGCTCTGCCCAGGTCCGTGTTCGATCCCGACTCCAAGCACTTCCTGCTGCTGGTCGGGGTCGTGGGCATCTGGCGCTATTCCATGGGCGGCATGCACTTCCTGCGCGGCACACTGTTCCTCTACGTCGTCTACCCCTGGTACAAGCGGCGCCTGGCCAAGCTCGGCAGCGCGGCGGACCCGTCCCACGTCTTCCTGATGGTGACCAGCTTCCGCATCGAGGCACTGACCACTGCCATGGTCTACCGCTCGGTGATCCAGGAAGCCATCGACTGCGGCTACCCCACCACAGTGGTCTGCTCCATCGTCGAGCTGTCCGATGAACTGCTGGTGAAAAGCATCTGGTCCAAGCTGGCACCGCCGGAACGGGTCAAGCTGGACTTCGTGCGTATTCCCGGCACCGGCAAGCGCGACGGCCTGGCCTACGGTTTCCGCGCCATCTCCCGGCAGTTGCCGGACGCGAATGCCGTGGTGGCGGTGATCGACGGTGACACAGTGCTGGCCGAAGGCGTGGTGAAGAAGACCGTGCCCTGGTTCAAGCTCTTCCCCCGTGTCGGCGGCCTGACCACCAACGAGTTCTGCGAGGTCCGTGGCAGCTACATCATGAGCGAGTGGCACAAGCTGCGCTTCGCCCAGCGCCACATCAACATGTGCTCCATGGCACTCTCCAAGCGCGTGCTGACCATGACCGGCCGCATGTCGGTGTTCCGCGCCAGCGTGGTGACCGACCCGCACTTCATCGCCGACGTGGAAAGCGACCACCTGGACCACTGGCGCCTGGGTCGCTTCCAGTTCCTCACCGGCGACGACAAGTCCAGCTGGTACAGCCTGATGCGCCTGGGCTACGACACCTTCTACGTGCCGGATGCGGCGATCAACACGGTCGAGCACCCGCCGGAGAAGAGCTTCATCAAGGCCAGCCGCAAGCTGATGTTCCGCTGGTACGGCAACAACCTGCGACAGAACAGCCGCGCCCTCGCGCTGGGCCCAAGTCGCCTTGGCTTGTTCACCACCATCGTGCTCAACGACCAGCGCCTGTCCATGTGGACCTGCCTGCTGGGCCTGGCCGTGGCCATCATCGCCAGCATCAAGTACAGCATCGCCTACCTGCTGGTGTACCTGCTGTGGATCGGCCTCACCCGCCTGGTCCTGACCCTGCTCCTGAGCATTTCCGGCCACCGGATCGGGCCGGCCTATCCGCTGATCCTCTATTACAACCAGATCGTCGGGGCCCTGGTGAAGATCTACGTGTTCTTCCGCCTCGACCAGCAGTCCTGGACCCGCCAGAACACCAAGCTCAACCGTGACCTCGCCAGCTTCACGCGCTGGTTCAACACCTGGTCTTCACGCGCCATGACCTTCTCCGCAACCAGCGTCTTCATCGCCGCACTGATGGCGATCGTGTGAACACAAGGAACCTGACAGGAATCGAAGCCATGAATACCGCCGTCAATCTCAACGTGGTCCATGAATCCGAAGCCCAGCGCCAGCACGCGCGGGTGAAGATCCCCGGCAAAGTCCGCTACATCGCCCGCGGCGAACGCTTCGAGGCATCGCTGCTGGACGTCTCGGCCGGCGGCTTCGCCTTCACCTCCGGCAGCTCCATCGCGAACGTCGGCGACTACCACAGGGGCCGCCTGCTGTTCCAGATCGACGGCCTCAGCCTCGGCCTGGACGTGGAGTTCCAGATCCGTTTCGTGGATGCCCGCCACCAGCGCGTCGGCTGCATGTTCCACAACCTCCAGCCGCGCGACATCGCCACCCTGCGCTACCTGATCAGCGCCCACCTCTCGGGGGAACTGGTCAGTGCCGGCGACCTGCTCAACACCCTGCAGCGCGAGAACTTCACCAAGGCGCGCAAGAATGGCGCGGGCGGCGGCATGGGCCCCCTGGGTCGCCTCAAGGCGGTGACCCTCAGCGCCGGCATCTTCATCGTCGGCGTCGGCGCCTTCGCCTATATCCTCAAGTCCCTCTACGGCCTCTACTTCGTCACCCATGCCGACTCGGCCATGGTGGCGGTGCCTTCCATGCAGATCACCATGCCCCGCGAAGGTACGGTGCAGAGCCTGGTGGGCCCGGATGCCACCGTCCAGAAAGGCGCGCCCATCGCCTCCTTCTCCGCCACCATGCTGGAGATGCTCAAGGGCCACCTGACCGACCAGCAGCTCTCGCCGAAGAATGTCGAGGATCTCTTCGGCAAGCAGATGAAGGGCACCCTCACCAGCCCCTGCAACTGCAAGATCGCCCGCCAGCTGGTGGCCGACGGCCAGTTCGCCAGCAAGGGTGACGTGATCTTCGAACTGGTTCCCCAGGACACCCAGGCCACCGTGCAGGCGCGCTTCCCCTTCCGCAATATCGCCCAGGCCAAGCCCGGCGCCAGCGTGACCTTCCAGGTCGCCGGCGAGGACATGGTGCGCCACGGCAAGATCATCAGCAGCAACCTGCATGACGGCAGCATGTCCGCCGATATCCGCACCGTCATCCAGCCCGACGAGCCGCTGCCCAGCACCCTCGCCGGCCAGCCGGTGGAACTCAGCGTCGATCGCGGCCCGTCCCTCGGCTGGCTGGTCGACCGCGCCCTGGCCGCAGGCTTCTGAGGAGGGCACAGCCATGGCCCATCACGCCACCCCGCTCCTGCTGCTGGCCGCGGCCGTCGCCCTGGCCGGTTGCGCCGGGCTGCCCGACGAGCGCCTCGCCCGCGAAGCGCTGAAGAACGGCGACAGCACCACCGCCGAGCAGAACTTCCGCCAACTGGCCGACCTCGGCTATGCCGATGCCGCGGTCGGCCTGGCCGACCTGCAGGTGGCCAGCGGCGACCCCGCGCAACTGCAGAAGGCCGAGCAGACCTACCGCCAGGCCATGGACCAGTCGCCCAAGGCCAAGGCGCGCCTCGGCAAGCTGCTGGCGCGCAAGACCGAACTGAGCCAGGCCGAGCGCCGCGAGACCGCGCAACTGCTGGAAGAGTCCTTCCAGGCCGGCGAGGAAAGCAGCCTGTTGCCCCTGGTGATGCTCTATCTGCAGTACCCGCAGGACTTCCCCGAGGTGAACGTTCCGGCGCGCATCGCCAAGTGGCGCGCCGAAGGCCACACCCAGGCCGAGCTGGCGCAGATCCTCTTCTATCGCACCCAGGGCACCTACGATCAGCACCTGGCCGAGATCGAACAGATCTGCACGCGCAACCTGGCCCTGGCGGATGTCTGCTACGTCGAGCTGGCCACCGTCTACCAGAAACAGGGCAATGCCGACGCCCAGCAGAAGCTGCTGGACCAGCTGATGGCCGGTTACCGCGCCGGACGCATTCCCGCCCAGCGCGTGGATTCGGTGGCCCTGGTGCTGGCCGATGCCGACCTCGGCAAGCCCGACGAAGGCAAGGCCAAGGAACTGCTGGAAGCCCTCACCCCGGCCTACCCCGCCGCCTGGGTCAGCCTGGCCAAACTGCTCTACGAATACCCGGGCCAGGGCGATACCGAGCAGATGCTGGATTACCTGGAAAAGGGCCGCGCCGCGTCCCTGCCCCAGGCCGAACTGCTGCTGGGCCGCCTCTACTACGAAGGCAAGCTGGTGCCGCTGGACCCGAGGAAGGCCGAGCAGCACCTGCTGAAGGCCGCCCCCACCGAACCCCGCGCCAACTACCTGCTTGGCCAGATCTACCTGCGCGGCTACCTGGGCGACATCGATCCGGACAAGGCCCTGGAACATCTGCTCAGCGCGGCCCGCAACGGCCAGCTCAACGCCGACTTCACCCTCGGCCAGATGTACTCCCAGGGCAAGGGCGTCCAGCGCAACCTGGCCTACGCCTACGTCTTCAGCCAACTGGCCCTGCCCAAGAACACCCCGCAGGCCCAGGAACTTGCACAACAGGTGGCACAGCAGCTGGCGCCGGCCGATCGCGCCCGCGCCGAGCAGCTCCTGCGCGACGAGCGCCAGACGCGCGGCCTGGCTGCGCCGGGCGCGGCCCAGATGCAAGCCATGCAGACCCAATAAGGATACGTACAGACGATGAACAGCAAACCCTGGATCCGCACCAGCCTGGGTCTCTCCCTGCTCGCCGCGAGCATCGCCCATGCCGCCCAACCCGAAGACCGGAACTTCGGCCTGGACGTGAAGATCACCGCCCAGTCCGAAGATGACCGCGACCTCGGCACCCGCAACGGTGGCGATGTCGAGGGCATCGGTCTCGACCTGCGTCCCTGGGCCTACGGCGAGCGCGGCCAGTGGAGCGCCTTCGCCATGGGCCAGGCGGTCACCGCCACCGACATAGTCGAGACCGATACCCTGGAGTCCGGCGATATCGAGGCTGACGCCGACCAGCGCAACAACGGCCGCGAACCGGACAAGAGCTACCTGGCCATGCGCGAGTTCTGGGTCGACTACGGCGGCCTCACCGCCTACCCCGGCGAGCACCTGCGCTTCGGCCGCCAGCGCGTGCGCAGCGAGGAAGGCACCTGGTGGGACACCAATATCGAGGCCCTGCGCTGGAGCTTCGACACCACCCTGCTGCGCGCCCATGCCGGCGTCGCCGAGCGCTTTTCCGAGTACCGCACCGATATCGACGAGCTGGCCCCGGAAGACGAGGACCGCCAGCACTTCTTCGGCGACATCTCCACCCAGTGGCGCCCCGGCCACTGGGTCGGCGCCAAGCTCCATCACAGCCGCGACAAGGGCGACCTGCCCGACGTGGGCGAGGAAGTGGATGAACTGTCCAAGCGCACCACCGGCGACCTGACCTGGCTGGGCCTGGAAGCCGACGGCGGCTTCTTCGACCGTCGCTCCACCCTGCCGCTGAACTACTGGGCCCAGGCCACCTGGCTGACCGGCGACGTGGATGAGCTGCAGCAGGCCAACCTGGGCAACCAGAGCATCGCCAGCGGCTCGCGCAACGTCGATGTCGACGCCTGGGCCGTCGACCTCGGCCTGCGCTGGACCATCGACGAGCAGTGGAAGTTGGGCGGCGCCTACGCCCGTGGCAGCGGTGGCGGCGATAACGACAGCTCCGAGCAGTTCCGCCAGACCGGCCTCGAGAGCAACCGCTCCAACTTCACCGGCACCGAGGCGCGCATGCACCGCTTCGGCGAGGCCTTCCGCGGCGAGCTGAGCAACCTCCAGGTGGCCACCGCCTTCACCTCCTGGCAGATGGGCGAGGACTACGACGCGAGCCTGGTCTACCACCGCTTCTGGCGCGTGGACGACAACCAGGACGTGGGCCAGAGCGGGATCATCGCGCCGCTGGAAGACGGCGAGAAGGACATTGGCCAGGAGATGGACCTGGTGGTCACCAAGTACTTCAAGCAGGGCCTGCTGCCGGCTTCCATGGCCGAGCACCTGGATGAGCGTTCGGCCCTGGTGCGCCTGCGCGGCGGCGTGTTCAAGCCGGGCGATGCCTATGGCAGCGACACCGACTCGCTGATGCACCGGGCCTTCGTCGACTTCATCTGGCGCTTCTGATGGGTATCCGGCGCAAGGGAGGATCAGCCATGAAACGTGGCATGGGAACCACATTGCTGGCGAGCGGCATCGTGCTCGGCGCCCTGCAGTTCGCCGCGCCCTGGGTCCAGGGTGCGGAGGAGGTGCAGGTGCTCAAGGAGATCAAGAACTACAAGGTTCTCACCGCCGACCCGGCACAGCTGCACCTGGAAACCCCCAAGGTGCCGGACCTGTCCGGTTACACCGCCCAGGCGGTGGAGACGAAGATCGACCGCAAGACCCACGGCCGCGTGGTGGTCAGGCGCATGCTCCAGCAGGATGCGCTGAAGGACTTCACCGGCGGCAACGAGCGCCTGCGCGAGTGGGTCAAGCGCCAGAAGGGCATGCCCCAGGCGATCTTCATCGAAGGCGGCCACGTGACCCCCGCGGACCTGGCCAAGGCACTGCCCGACAGCCAGTTCAGCGAGACCGAGCCGGGCGTCTACCTCGCCCGCCTGCCGGTCGTGGTGGCCCAGGGTGCCAGCCTCGAGATCGGCAAGCAGACCAGGGACTTCCGCCTCTCCCAGGAGCGCGGCGCCTTCCTGGTCAACGACGGCAAGCTGTTCATCACCAACACTCAGCTCACCGCCTGGAACGAGGGGCAGAAGTCCCCGGCCTGGTTCCGCAAGCCCGAGGAATTCCGCCCGTTCCTGGTGTCCTGGGGCGGCAGCGAGCTCTACATCGTCGGCAGCAAGGTCACCAGCCTCGGCTACGACAACTCCAAGTCCTATGGCGTGTCCATCACCCAGTACACCCCGGGCCAGGCCAAGCGCCTGAAGCGCTCCGCGCCCACCGGCTGGCTGCTGGATTCGGAGTTCGTCGACCACTGGTACGGCTTCTACTGCTTCGAGGCCGAGGACGTGGTGATCAAGGGCAACACCTACCGCGACAACATCGTCTACGGCATCGACCCCCACGACCGTTCGCGCCGCCTGATGATCGCCGAGAACACCGTCTTCGGTACAAAGAAGAAGCACGGCATCATCGTTTCCCGCGAGGTGGACGACAGCTGGATCGTCAACAACAAGAGCTACGACAACAAGCTCTCGGGCATCGTCATCGACCGTAACTCGGTGAACAACCTCGTGGCCTGGAACGAGGTCTACCAGAACCATTCCGACGGCATCACCCTCTACGAGAGCTCGAACAACCTGCTCTGGGGCAACAAGATCGTCAGCAACCTGCGCCACGGCATCCGCGTGCGCAACAGCGTGAACATCCGCCTCTACGAGAACCTCTCGGCCGCCAACGGCCTGACCGGTGTGTACGGCCACATCAAGGACCTCTCCAACACCGACCGCAACATCAAGCTCGACCCCTTCGACACCAAGGTCTCGATGATCCTGGTGGGCGGCAAGCTCGCCGGCAACGGCTCCAGCCCCCTGTCCATCGACTCGCCGCTGTCGGTCGAGCTCTACAACGTCGAGCTGCTGGCACCGAGCAAGTCCACCGGCATCAGCTTCGCCGGCATCCTCGGCGAAAAGCAGGAAGAAATCCTCGACCTGATGGTGCGCCGCAAGCAAGCGGTGCTGATCGACCCTGTCGAAACCCAGGCCGAACTCCAGGATTGAGGTACCAGATCATGCACAAACACTCCCGCAAGTGGTTCACCCCCTCCGCCCTGGCCGCCGCCTTGCTGGCCGCCATCCAGGGCGCGCACGCGGCCCCCGAGTACAGCGTGCAACGCACCGCTCCGCTCTGCGCCGCGGCCCAGAATCCGGCCAACTACAACACCAAGTACCTGAGCTTCTTCACCACCCTGGTGCAGGGCCAGGGCGACTGGCTGTTCCGGACCCAGTACGACCTGCGCACCGATTTCGGCACCACGGCCTTCGGCTGGAGCCAGTTGAAGCGCCTGAACGATGCGCTCAAAGCCAGGGGCGTCGAGCTGATGGTGGTCTACCAGCCGACCCGCGGCCTGGTGAACCGCGAAAAGCTCACGCCGCAGGAGAAGGCCCACTTCAACTACGACCTGGCGAAGAAGAACTACCTGGCCGCCGTAGCGCAGTTCCGCAAGGCCGGCATCTGGGTCACCGATCTCTCGCCGCTGTTCGACGAGCAAGGCGTGGGCACCGACTACTACTTCAAGGCCGACCACCACTGGACCCCGGCCGGCGCCGAGCGCACCGCCAAGCTGGTGGCCGAGACGCTGAAGCAGATCCCCGGCTTCGACGCCATCCCCAAGCAGGAATACCAGAGCAAGGTGGTCGGCCTGCTGCCCAAGGCCGGCACCCTGCACAAGACCGCCGCGCAGTTCTGCGGCACGGGTTACGCCACCCAATACGTCGACCGTTACGAGACCGAAGCCGCGGGCTCCGGCGGCGACGGCCTGTTCGGCGACGAGTCCAATCCCAAGGTGACCCTGGTGGGCACCAGTAACAGCGGCCCGGCCTACAACTTCGCCGGTTTCCTGCAGCAGCACAGCGGCGCCGAAGTGCTCAACATGGCGGTCAGCGGCGGCGGCTTCGAGAGCGCCCTGATGCAGTACATGAGCAGCAAGGAATTCCACGAGAGCCCGCCCAAGGTGCTGATCTGGGAGTTCGCCACCCACTACGACATGTCCGAGGCGAGCTTCTATCGCCAGGCGCTGCCCATGGTCAACAACGCCTGCGAAGGCCGCCCGGCCGTGCTGAAGAACAAGGTCAAGCTCAAGCCCGGCGCCAACGAGGTGCTGGTCAACAGCAATGGCACGCCCCTGCGCGGCCGCGACTACCAGGTGGAACTGCGCCTCAGCGATCCGTCGATACACGAGGTCAAGACCACCGTCTGGTACCTCAACGGCCGCCGCGAAAACTTCAAGCTCGAACAGAGCGACCGCATCGATACCGGCGGGCGCTACGCCTTCGAACTGCGCAACGAACCAGGCTGGGCGGATCTGAACATGCTCGCCCTGGAAATCCACAGCCCCGAACCCATGCCCCAGGACCTCAGCGTCGAGGTGAGCCTGTGCGCGCGTCCCGGCAAGGGCGGGAGCAACCTCACGGCGAACGCCGAGTGAGGAAGGAGGTACCCATGAACACCAGACCCTGGCTGATCGCTCCACTGCTCGCGGGCATCCTGCTCGCCGGGCAGAGCCACGCCGCAGACCTGGTGCCGCCAAAGGGCTATTTCGCGCCCGTGGTCGCCGACGCCAAGTCCGGTGGCAGCTGCAAGGCGCCGCCCGTGCCCTACACCGCCAAGCTGGAGTTCCGCAGCAAGTACGAAGGCTCCGACAAGGCCCGCGCCACCCTCAACAAGGCGGCGGAGAAGGACTTCCGCGAGAAGACCGCGGCCATCACCGACATGGAGCGCGGCGTCAGCAAGATGGTCATGGAGTACATGCGCAAGGGCCAGCGCACCCAGCTCGAATGCACCCTGCAGTGGCTGGGCGCCTGGGCCCAGGCCAACGCCCTGCTCAGCACCGAGTACAACCACACCGGCAAGTCCATGCGCAAATGGGCGCTGGGCAGCATGGCCTCGGCCTACCTGCGCCTGAAGTTCTCCGACTCCCGGCCCCTGGCGCCCTACCAGAGCCAGACCCGGGTGATCGAGTCCTGGTTCTCGCGCCTGGCCGACCAGGTCGTCCACGACTGGAGCGACCTGCCGCTGAAGCAGATCAACAACCACTCCTACTGGGCCGCCTGGTCGGTGATGGCCACCGCCGTGGCGACCGACCGCCAGGACCTCTTCGACTGGTCGGTGGCGCAGTTCCGCGTGGCCGCCCGCCAGGTGGACAAGGACGGTTTCCTGCCCAACGAACTCAAGCGCAATCAGCGCGCGCTGGCCTACCACAACTACAGCCTGCCGCCGCTCGCCATGATCGCCAGTTTCGCCCAGGCCAACGGCGTGGACCTGCGCGATGAGAACGACGGTGCCCTGCGCCGCCTCGGCGAGAAGGTGATCGCCGGCGTGGATGACCAGGACGACTTCGACAGGAAGACCGGCAAGGACCAGGACATGAGCGAGCTGAAGAAACACAGCAAGTTCTCCTGGCTGGAGCCCTGGTGCTCGCTCTACCGCTGCTCCGCCGAAACCCTCGAATGGAAGGACGAGATGGGGCCCTACAAGACCTTCCGCCTCGGCGGGGATGTGACCCAGGTGTTCCATCCGAAGAAGAAAGGAGAGAGCTAGCAACAACACCCTCTCCCCAACCCTCTCCCTGAAGGGAGAGGGGGCTTTCCGTGCCTAACCACAACCCCGCGCGGACCGCTTTTCTCCCCTCTCCTCTTCAGGGAGAGGGGCCGGGGGAGAGGGCCCTCCGACCCTGCAAAGACGGGGCGGAGCCAAATGATTTCGCCGCACCCTGGGGAGGGATTGGCGGGTCGCGCACCGGCGCCGTGGAGCCCGGTGGTGGCCTTGTAACTAGACGTTCAATGGAGAGACTCGGATGGTCTTTTCTTCAAACGTGTTCCTGTTCCTGTTCCTGCCGATCTTCCTCGGCATGTACTACCTGGTCGGGACACGCTATCGAAACCTGCTGCTGCTGGTCGCCAGCTACATCTTCTACGCCTGGTGGCGCATCGACTTCCTGGCGCTGTTCGCCGCGGTGACGGTGTTCAACTACTGGATCGGCCTGCGCATAGGCGCGGCCGGGGTGCGCACGAAAACGGCGCAGAAATGGCTGCTCCTCGGCGTGGTGGTGGACCTCTGCGTCCTCGGCTACTTCAAGTACGCCAACTTCGGCGTCGACAGCCTCAACGCCATCATCACCTCCTTCGGCATGGAGCCCTTCGTGCTCACCCACATCCTGCTGCCGATCGGGATTTCCTTCTACGTCTTCGAATCCATCAGCTACATCATCGACGTCTACCGCGGCGATACCCCGGCTACCCGCAACCTGGTGGACTTCGCCGCCTTCGTGGCGATCTTCCCGCACCTGATCGCCGGCCCGGTGCTGCGCTTCAAGGACCTGGTGGACCAGTTCAACCACCGTACCCACACGGTGGACAAGTTCGCCGAGGGCTGCACGCGCTTCATGCAGGGCTTCATCAAGAAGGTCTTCATCGCCGACAGCATCGCGCCCATCGCCGACCACTGCTTCGCCCTATCCGACCCGACCACGGGCGACGCCTGGCTCGGCGCCCTGGCCTATACCGCGCAGCTGTACTTCGACTTCTCCGGCTACAGCGACATGGCCATCGGCCTCGGCCTGATGATGGGCTTCCGTTTCATGGAGAACTTCAACCAGCCCTACATCAGCCAGTCCATCACCGAGTTCTGGCGGCGCTGGCACATCAGCCTGTCCACCTGGTTGCGGGACTACCTGTACATCAGCCTGGGCGGCAACCGCGGCACCACTTTCCAGACCTATCGCAACCTGTTCCTGACCATGCTGCTGGGTGGCCTGTGGCACGGTGCCAACTTCACCTACATCATCTGGGGCGCCTGGCACGGCACCTGGCTGGCCATCGAGCGCGCCCTGGGCGTGAACGCCGCACCGCGGGTGATCAACCCGCTGAAGTGGGCCTTCACCTTCCTGCTGGTGGTGATCGGCTGGGTGATCTTCCGCGCCGAGAACCTGGACGTGGCCTGGCGCATGTACGCCGCCATGTTCAGCTTCGGCGACTGGCAGCTCTCCGAGCTCAACCGCGCCCAGCTCACCAGCCTGCAGATCGCCACCCTGGTGCTGGCCTACGTGGTGCTGGCCGTCTTCGGCATCCGCCAGTTCCATGCCCAGCCCCTGGCCGGCGCGCCCAAGGCCAAGGCCCGGGACGAGGACGATGGCCTGGTGGTGAATGCCGACGGCAGCGCCGCCCTGCCCCGCGCCCGTATCCAGATCGGCGCACTGGCCTTCCATGCCGCCGTGCTCCTGCTGTTCGCCGCCTCGGTGCTGAAGCTCTCGGCGCAGAGCTTCTCGCCCTTCCTCTACTTCCAGTTCTGAGTGGAACCGACCATGAACAGAACCCTGAACCTGCTCTACATCGCGCTGTTCTGCGGCCTGCTGCTGGCCCTCAGCCTGTGGTCCATGCGCAACGTGTTCGGTTTCTCCGCAGCCGAGGAAACCAGTGTGCTGGACGGCAAGCTGGCCCTGGCCTTCGAGAAGCGCTACGACGAGGAATTCCCGGTCAAGCAACTGGGCACCAACCTCTGGGCCCTGGTGGACTACAAGCTGTTCGGCGAAGGCCGCCAGGGCGTGGTCATCGGCCAGGAAGGCTGGCTCTTCTCCGACGAAGAGTTCGACCCGGTGGCCGATGGCTCCCGCCATATGCGCGACAACCTGGCGCTGATCCAGGGTGTGCGCGACGAGCTGGCGCGGCGCAACGTGGAGCTGGTGCTGGCGATAGTCCCGGCCAAATCCCGGCTCTACCCCGAGTACACCGGCGAGGCCAGCCCCACCGCCCTGCGCCAGGACCTCTATGAGCGTTTCCGCGGCGCCGCGCGCAAGGCCGGGATCATCGCCCCCGACCTGCTCGCCACCCTGAACGATGCCAAGAACCAGGGCCAGGTCTTCCTGCGTACCGACACCCACTGGACCCCGCTGGGCGCCGAGGCGGTGGCCGGGCGCCTGGGCCAGGTCGTCGGCCAGGCCATCGACCTGCGCGGCACCCCGCAGCAATACGTGACCGAGGCCGGGAGCGAGGATGCCTACAAGGGCGACCTGACCCGCTTCCTGCCGCTGGACCCGCTGTTCGAGAACCTGATGCCGGCACCGGACCGGTTGCAGAAGCGCGCCACCCGCAGCCAGGACGACGGAGCCTCCGGCGACGACGCCCTGTTCGGGCAGAGCGAGGTGCCGGTGGTGCTGGTGGGCACCAGCTACAGCGCCAACGACCGCTGGAACTTCGCCGGCGCCCTGCGCCAGGCCCTGCAGCGCGACCTGGTGAACCACGCCGAGGATGGCCATGGGCCGATCCTGCCGATGCTCAAGTACCTGAAGAGCGACGAACTGAAGGATGCCCCGCCGCAGCTGGTGATCTGGGAGTTCCCCGAACGCTACCTGCCGATGCAGAGCGACCTGTCCGACTTCGACCCCGAATGGGTCGCCGGCCTGCGCAAAGGCGCTTCCGGTGACGAACGCCTGGCCTCTCGCTCGGGCAATTGAGAAATCCCCCCTCTCGCGGGGAACACAGGGCCGAACCCGGCCCTTTCAAGAAGATAGATGGAGGTACACCTCATGAACCGACAGAAAAACCGCAGCTGGACGTCGTATGCCTGCGCTCTGGCGCTCGGCCTCGGCGCTCTCCAGGCCCACGCCGACGAAGGTGGCCTGTACGGCCCGCAGGCGCCCAAGGGGTCCGCCTTCGTCCGCGCCTACAACGCCGGCAGCAGCGAACTCAGCGTCAACGTCGGCAACACCGCGCTGACCGACGTGCCGCCGCTGGGCTCCAGCGACTTCAAGTTCCTCCCGGCGGGCAACTACAGCGCCAAGGTGGGCACCGGCAGCCTCTCGGTGAAGCTGGAGGCCGACCACTACTACACCCTGGTCAACCAGGCCGGCAAGGAGCCGCAACTGGTTGAGGAACCGCCCTTCAAGAACAAGCAGAAGGCCCTGCTGCGGGTGCAGAACCTGTCGGACGCCAAGCTCACCCTGAAGACCGCCGACGGCAAGACCCCGGTGGTCGAGGGCGTGGCCCCGCAGGGCCGCGGCGAGCGCGAGATCAACCCGGTGAAGGTCGGCCTCGCCCTGTTCGACGGCGACCGCAAGGTCAGCGACCTCAAGCCCGTCTCCCTGCAGCGTGGCGAAGTGGTCTGCCTCTACATCACCGGCAGCGGCGGCAAGCTCGCTCCGGTCTGGGTCAAGCGCCCGGCTGAGTCCTGAGACGCGGCAACGGAGCAGTAACCGGCGCGGACCGAACCGCGCCGGTCATTACCCGCCCCACAGAGGGCGGGAAAGAAAGAAATGTGATCGATGGAAGCAGTGCCCAAAACCCATGAATGAGTTAGGAGAAACCCCATGATTCCCGTGATCCTCTCTGGCGGTAGCGGCTCTCGCCTCTGGCCTCTTTCGCGCAAACAGTATCCCAAGCAGTTCCTCGCCCTCACCGGCGAGCAGACCCTGTTCCAGCAGACCCTGCAACGCCTGAACTTCGACGGCATGCAGCCGGCCGTGCTGGTGGCCAACCAGGACCACCGTTTCATCGTCCAGGAGCAGCTGGACGCCATGGGCCTGGAGGCCCAGTCCATGCTGCTGGAGCCGTTCGGCCGCAATACCGCGCCGGCGGTGGCCATGGCGGCCATGCAGCTGGTGGCCGAAGGCCGTGACGACCTGATGCTGGTACTGCCGGCCGACCACGTGCTGCGCGACCAGCGCGCCTTCCAGCAGGCCCTGGCGCTGGCCACCATCGCTGCCGAGAAGGGCGAGATGGTGCTCTTCGGCGTTCCCGCCGAGCGCCCGGAAACCGGCTATGGCTACATCCGCAGCAAGGCCGACGCCGCCCTGCCCGATGGCGTCAGCCGTGTCGCCCAGTTCGTCGAGAAGCCGGACGACGCCCGTGCCCGCCAGTATGTGGAGTCCGGCGACTATTTCTGGAACAGCGGCATGTTCCTGTTCCGCGCCAGCCGCTTCCTGGAAGAACTCAAGCACCATGACGTGGACATCTACGACACCTGCCTGCTGGCCCTGGAGCGCAGCAAGCGCGACGGCATCGCCGTGAGCATCGACGCCGCCACCTTCGCCTGCTGCCCGGACAACTCCATCGACTACGCGGTGATGGAGAAGACCGCCCGCGCCTGCGTGGTGCCGCTTGCCGCCGGCTGGAACGACGTCGGCAGCTGGAGCTCCATCTGGGAAGTGCACGACAAGGACCAGGACGGCAACGTCACCAAGGGCGACGTGGTGGTGCAGGACAGCCACAACTGCCTGGTGCACGGCAACGGCAAGCTGGTGTCGGTGATCGGCCTGGATGACGTGGTGGTGGTCGAGACCAAGGACGCCATGATGATCGCCCACAAGGACCGCGTGCAGGACGTGAAGAAGCTGGTCAACAAGCTGGATGCCGACGGCCGCAGCGAGACCCAGAACCACTGCCAGGTCTACCGCCCCTGGGGCTCCTACGATTCGGTGGACATGGGCGGCCGCTTCCAGGTCAAGCACATCACCGTCAAGCCCGGCGCGCAGCTCTCGCTGCAGATGCACCACCACCGCGCCGAGCACTGGATCGTGGTGTCCGGCACCGCCCAGGTGACCTGCGACGACAAGGTGTTCCTGCTCACCGAGAACCAGTCCACCTATATCCCGATCGCCTCCGTGCACCGCCTGGCCAACCCGGGCAAGATCCCGCTTGAAATCATCGAGGTGCAATCGGGCAGCTACCTGGGCGAAGACGACATCGAGCGCCTGGATGACGTCTACGGCCGCGCGCCGCAGCCCGACAACGTGGTCAGCATCGCCCGCTGAAGAACCGCACCGCGCGGCCCGGCAGGATACCGGCCGCGCGCTTGCGCTAGCATGGAGGGCCTCAAGGAGGTCTTTCCATGCTTATCGGCGCCATCCTCGCCCTCACCTGGCTGATCCTGCTGCTGCGCTACCCGGCCAAGGCCCTGCCGTTGTCGCTGGCGGCGGTGTTCGGCATAGGCCTCATCGCCCTCTGGGTGCTCTGGGAGGAACGCAGCGTCGAACGTCGCTTCGCCCGCCTGGAAATCCAGCTCAGCTACAGCCCACAGGACTGCCCCGCCGACCGTCCGCTGGCCATCCAGGTTCGCAATGGCGGCGATGCCACCCTGCGTGACTTCGCCTGGCAGGTGCAGGCTTTCCGCCCCGGCGACACCATCAATCTTGCCCAACCCAGCTACGACCGCCCACGCTACCTCGGCCCGGCCGAACTGCAGCCTGGCGCCCGCTGGCGGGACTGCCTGCCCCTGCCGCCCATTCGCCAGGGTTATCGTGCGCAATCCCTGGAGTTTCGCGCCGCCAATCTGCATGGCAAATTCGTCGACTGATCTGACACCACCCTCTCCCCAACCCTCTCCCTGAAGGGAGAGGGAGCCGTCCGTGCCGTGATCGAATCCCGCGCGGACCGCTTGTCTCCCCTCTCCTCTCCAGGGAGAGGGGCCGGGGGAGAGGGCAAACCGGCCCCCAGCAAAGGACTCGAAATGCCCACTCCCACCGCCCTGATCACCGGTTGCTCCAGCGGCATCGGCCGCGCCCTGGCCGACGCCTTCAAGGCCGCCGGCTACAGCGTCTGGGCCACGGCGCGCAAACCGCGGGACCTGGCCGAACTGGCAGCCGCCGGCTTCACCGCTGTCGAACTGGAGGTGAATGACCAGGCCGGCGTCGCCGCCCTGGCCCAGCGCCTGGAGCGCGAAGCCGGCGGCCTCGACCTGCTGGTGAACAATGCCGGCTATGGCGCCATGGGGCCGCTGCTCGACGGTGGCGCCGACGCTCTGCGCAAGCAGTTCGAAACCAACGTCTTCGCCCTGGTGGACCTGACCCGCGCCTGCTTCCCGCTGCTGCGCAAGCGCCGGGGCCTGGTGGTGAACATCGGCAGCGTGTCCGGCATCCTGGTCACCCCCTTCGCCGGCGCCTACTGCGCCTCCAAGGCCGCGGTGCACGCCCTCTCCGACGCCCTGAGGCTGGAGCTGGCGCCCTTCGGCATCGAGCTGATGGAAGTGCAGCCCGGCGCCATCGCCTCCAGCTTCGGCGCCAACGCCAGCCGCGAAGCCGAAGCCCTGATCGCCGAAGGTTCGCCCTGGTGGCCCCTGCGCGAAGGCATCCGCGCCCGTGCCCGCGCCTCCCAGGACAACCCCACCCCGGCCGACGACTTCGCCCGCGCCCTGCTCGCGGCCGTGCAGCGCAAGCCGCGCCCGGCGCTGGTGCGCATCGGCAACGGCAGCCGTGCCCTGCCGCTGCTCGCCCGCTGGGTGCCGAGGAGTTTGCTGGATCGGATATTGAAGAAGCGCTTCGGCCTCGGCGTGCAGCTGTGACGCCCCGGTCGCTCTCCATGCGCTACGCCGTCGGCGGCGTAGCGCTGGCCATCGTCCTCAACCTGGTCTTTCGCAGCTTCGTGAAGCTCGGCGGCATCTTCGCCACCCTGCTGATCGCCGCCACCACGGCCGCCCTGCTCGCCCTCGCCTTCCGCCTCATCCAGCGCCGCGCACCGCAGCCAGGCGAGCGCTGGCGCATCGTGCTCGGCTACGGCGGCCTGCTCGGGCTGCTGTACCTGGGGTTGCTGGCGATGATGACGTTGCAGGACACGCCCAGCCCCATGGGCGTCGTGCTGTTCCTGCTCCACTACCTGTGCTACCCGGCGCTGGCCGCGCTGTTGCTCTCGGAACGGGTGTTCGCGCGGTTGCGCTGACGGCCATGAACTACCGCCCCCCGCGCGTGCCGGCCGATAGCGAACAGTTCGCCCCGGCGGCGGCCGGGGTTGCCAGTTTCGGCTTGCGGAACACCAGCAGGTTGCCGGCCATCACCAGCACCAGCCCGAACAGGGCCGGCAGGGTCCACTGATAGCCCTCGGCGAAGGCCGAGATATTCAGCGCCACCACCGGGAACAGCACGGTGCAGTAGGCTGCCCGCTCCGGCCCCATGCGTCCCACCAGGGTCAGGTAGGCGGTGAAGCCGATCACCGAGCCGGGAATGGCGAGGTACAGCAGCGAGCCGATATAGCGGACGTTCCACTCCATGTCGAAGGGCGTGCCGCTGACCAGGCACCAGGCGCTGAGCAGCAGGGCGCCATAGAGCATGCCCCAGGCGTTGGTGGTCAGCGGCTTGAGGCCGGCCTTCTGCTGCAGGCTGGAGAGCATGTTGCCGGCGGAGAAGCACAGCGTGCCGAACAAGGCCAGCCCCAGGCCGACCAGGGTTTCGCGGCTGGCGCTGTGGTGCGAGAGCTCCGGCCAGAACAGCAGCGCCAGGCCGAGCAGGCCGAGACCACCACCGGCGAGCACATTGGCGGCGATCCGCTGGCCGAAGAAGACCCGCGCATTGAGGGCGTTCCACAGGGTGGCAGTGGAGAACACCACGGCGATCAGCCCGCTGGGAATCCACTGGCTGGCGGTGTAGAAGCACATGAAGTTGACACAGAACAGGCACAGGCCCTGGGCCAGGCAGATCATCTGGGCGCGGCCGTCGAGCCTCTGCAGGCGGCGGCTCACCAGCAGCAAGGCGAAGAGCACCGCAGCGGCCAGGGCGAAACGGTAGGCGATGGAGGCGGGAATGGCGACACTGCCCATCTGCAACTTGATGGCGATCCAGGTGGTGCCCCAGATCAGGACGGTGAGCAGGTAGAGGGAGAGGTTCATCAGGGCGACTCCGGCTTAGATGGAACCAGTCTCCGCCCGCCCCCGCCGACACGCTTGCACAAACTTGCGCTTATCTCGTCGGAGAACTGCCCAGGCCTGAGCACGCGCGCTAGCATGGACCGCACTTGCACACAGGCCCGCTCCTGCCATGTCGCTACTCGAACAGAACCAGGTCTTCCAGTCCCTCGCCAGTTCGCCCAATGCCCGCCTGGAGCACAGTGCGGAGCTGGGCGATGGCCTGGGCGCGGCGCTGTGGAGCAATCACCACGATGCGCGGGATTACCATGGGCCGAAGTTCCACACCCTGTCCTGCTACCTCGCCGGCGGTACCGGCACCTACCGCCGCGAGCGGCCGGGCACCAAGGGCGCGCCGGACAAGCTGTGCGTACTGCCAGCCGGCCACGAATCGTCCTGGGTGATCAACGGCGAGATCCGCCTGGTCCACCTCTACTTCAGCGCCGAGCACTTCGCCGAAGCCGCGGTGACCCTGCTGGATCGCGAACCCCGTGAGTTGCAGTTGCGCGAGCTGACCTTCCTCGACGACCCGCAGCAGGCATGGAACTTCCACCAGTTGATTCGCCTGGACTGGAACGAGCCCGCCGAGCGCCTGCGGGCCTCGAGCCTGGCCCATGAAATGATCCACCACAGCCTGCTGACCCAGGCCGGACTGCGCGATGGCCTGCGTCTGAAGGGGGGATTGGCGCCAGCGCTGCGCAAGCGCCTGGTGGACTACATCGAGAACCGCCTGGCCGAACCCGTCAGCCTGGGCGAACTGGCGGCCTTCGCCGCACTTTCCGAATATCACTTCGCGCGAATGTTCCGCGAAAGCTTCGGCATGCCGCCGCACCAGTACGTACTTGCACGCCGCCTGGCGCGGGCGCGCAAACTGCTGCGGGATACCGCGCTGCCCCTGGGGGACATCGCCCTGGCCTGCGGCTTCGCCAGCGCCAGCCACTTCAGCAACCGTTTCCGTGCAGCGGTAGGCGGAACGCCGGGGGCCTTCAGGGCCGCCTTTCGCTGATCAGAACACCATGTCGGAGAGACGCCAGACCTCGAACGCCGGCGTTTCGTAGGGATGGGCCTTCTTCAGGGCCCTGACCGCGTCATGGATCAGCTCGTCGGCCACCACCATCTCCACTTTCCACTCGGCCACCTGCTCCACCGTCCCGGTCTGCCCCAGAAACGGCTTGCTGCCCTCCAGCGGGCGGAACTGGCCCTGGCCAAGCGCCTGCCAGCAGCAGCTGTCATAGGCGCCGATACGCCCGCCGCCCGCGGCGAACACGGCCTTTTTCACGGGTTCCAGATGGCTTTCCGGAACGTAGAAACACAACTTGTACATGATTTGCCCTCAAACCCAGCAAACACGCGGCCTGCAAGGGGATACAGCTAGGATTGGGTAGAAATTTTGGGTAGAGTTCGTGAGTAGAAACAGCCCTTTGGATAGCAGTATGCCATCACAGAAGAGTCACCTTCTGCTACGCAGTTCCGTCTATCACTGCCGGATCGATATTCCTGCTGACCTTCGCCCAGCTTTCGGCAATCGTCGCATCCTCAGCCAGAGCCTGAAGACGGGTGACAAGCGCCTCGCCCAAGAGCTGGCCAGCGTGCAGGTTGGACAGTGGAAAGCCGAGTTTCGTGCCATCCGTGAAGCTAAGATTCGTGCTGGTGATCGCTGGCGTGAAGAACTTCACACTGCCGCGAAGGCGCACCACGAGAAGGCAGACGGGGTATTACTGTCGGCTATCAAGGGAACGCTCAAATCCACCCGGCAACCGGCCCGCACACTTGAGGAATTTAGGGCGAATGACACGCACCTCGCCGACAGGGCAGCGGAGCTAGATACCTACCTTGAACAGCTAGAGCAGGAACTAGGGGTGTCGGGCCTTCAGAGCGAATGGATAGCGATTTACGATGATGAAAGCCTCCCCCTAGTGGAGAAGGTCAAACTCGCCTCTGAGTTGCAACAGAAGGTATTGGCTCACGGCGCCAAGGCCCGACACAGGCTTAACGGATCAGAGCTGTCCGAAGCCCTATCACTTGCCAGCGAGCCCGCCAGCTACAGGCCGAAGTCACCTATCTCTAGCGCTAGCATCGACAGGTTTTCAGAGCATTACGCCACGCAGAACGCTAACGTCCGCACCCGTGATGTGTATGTGTCCAAGGTACAGAAACTTTCCAAGTGGTTGACCACGAACGGACGGGAATTGAATTTCGACGCCGTTGCGGAATTCTTGGATCAAACCTCACAAAATCGCCAGACACGCACCGGTTATATCGCCGCGTGGCAGCGTTACCACGAATGGGCCTGCCGGTATGACACCTATTACCGGGGTATCTACGCAGACGCCAAGAACCCTTTCGACAACCACACCCATCCCCGAGTGGGTGAGAACGCGGGCGGCAACTGGAAGGACTACACGCAGAAGGAAGTCGAGCAGTTGCACACCGCAGCGCTGGCCAAGGGTGACACTGACCTCGCCGACCTGATCGCCTTCGGGGCTTACACCGGCTGCCGTATTGAGGAACTTGGCCGCATCCGGCGAGCAACAACGCTCTTCGATGAATCTGGTGTGCCCATTGCTTTCAAGGTGGACGATTCCAAGACGCCAGCAGGTATCCGGGAAGTCCCTATTCACTCTGCCCTGCTGCCGCTGTATCAAAAGCGCCTAGCCTCTCCGCAGGGAGTTGAGGGGTTCCTGTTCCCCGGCAACTCTGACACGAAACACGGATTACGCCTGAGTGCCTTGGGACAGCGGTTTAGCAAGTTGAAGCGCGCAGAACAGTTCGGGGACCGGCATGTGTTCCACTCCTTCCGGGGCACCGCCGCGACGATGCTCCTTCGTGCGGGAGTGTCACCCATCATCATCCCCGCCGTGATTGGGCACCTTGTCGGGCACATCACGTTCGACGTGTACGGGAAAGGCCCGAGCCTTGAACAGAAGCGAGAAGCCATTGAAAAACTTCAGTTCAATTTCACGCTGTGACCCGCTCCGGCAGCCCCAGCTACCACGGGCCTCCCAGCCCGATACGCTAAAACGTCGCATAATTACCAACGTACCAACGGGCGTCCCTTCGTGGCGTCTGTCCAATGACGATTCCTAAACGGACGCATAATTATCAACGTTGTATCAACGCCCCTGCGGGGATACCAATCATTGGAATCCTTAGACATAAATAGCGCTGGCCAGCGCCAGTCACAGCAAGCCGCTAGCGGTCATTTCTAAAGGTTTGGACGGGGAATTGGTTAGTAAACCCCCGTCCCCATTGGTAAGGCTGCAAGCAGCAAGGACGGTACTGGCGCTGGCCAGCGCTATACAGAAGCTATTACTACCCTTAGCCCCATAGCTGAATAGCTATAGAAATGTATAGACAAGCTGGTACATTTCATGCTACCCTTGGATTCCCCGCCAGCGTTAGCGAGGGGTAGGGATAGATATTCATTCAGCGGCCAGCCGCCAGTCCCGGTAAGCTGCTTGCAGCCAGTAGCCTTCAGCTAAAACGTCGCATAAATACAGAGCCCCGCTATGCGGGGCTTTGTCATTGTCATTCAGTCATAGGGGTACAATAAACAAGTAGTGAAGACGGGGAGTTGATTGGTTAGTTCCCCGTCTGTAATTGTCTTGGTTAGTTCCTGACAGGGATTATTCTAAGTATTAACTTTATTCATCTAACTTGTAACTTGCATAAGAAAGTTTCATGCAAATAAGTTAGTATGTCTATTGTTAATTACCAGTTTGAATGTTATAATACGTAGGTAAGGTAAGAGAAATTCCTTACTTCCTTCCAGATGTATCCGCCCACTTCAGGCAACTTTCCTAAGAATGAATTACAACCAAGGTTTGATAGAACCTGCGAAGACGCTCGCCTGTGCGTTGGTTGGTAAATGGGCAGACCCATGGATAGCTTCCTTTCAACACCGTTAACTGTCGGTGGGGTCGCACAACAGTAGGGAAGCCTTCAATTACATTGCCAGTTGTAATCCCGATACTGGCCCAAACTCTCCATACCGCTTACAGATCGGGTTAATAGTCTGTTGCCATCCGAGGATCAAAGAGCCCCCAAATTGGGGGTTTTCTTTGCATCTTGATTTTATAAATAACTTTCCATCACTCACAGGAGGGCCACAATGGCTCTAATGGTTTTATATTGCCAAAATAAACATTGCCCATCCCCCCGGATGCTGGCCCGTCGCAGAGATAAAAAATTCTGCTGCCATAACTGCCTGATGCAACATCGCCGCGAACAAGAACGCGAGCAACGCTTGCAACAGGAAACCGAACTACTAAACCAATTTACTCAACAAAAGGAAACTCAAGAATGAACGATCCCTTCCACATTTGTTTTTACTTCCGTGTATCTAAAATGACAGGAATTATCGATACCGTTGTTTATGTACCAGCAATTGAAGCTGTAGATACAGCGTCCACAATGTTCATCGTAGCCGATGAATTTATGTTGCACGATTACAAGCAGCTAGCCGAATCCGGTGCGGTTGGTATCAATGCCATCATCCCCGGCACGTTCACTAAGAAAAAATAACCCGTAAACATTAGCCCCTTTTAGGAGAAAGAACATGAAAACAAAACTGCCAATCTATAAGGAATACCCACCATGGCAAACTATTTCGTGGTCAATACGGCCAGTAACCTAATTATCGATGTGGTAGCGACAAGCTACAGCCCGCAAGACAACAAAATTAAAAAGTTTGTAAAAGCCAATGAAAAGGCTTTAACGCTTTATTACAAGTGGCTTGACCACAATCCCGATGCCCTAATGGACATTGGCGACCTGATGGCCCGCTCTGATTATATCAACGATCAGGTTGTAGACGGTAAGGCAGCTAAAGTGAAGCCGCAACGGCTTAGCTACCGCGATAAACAAACAGAAGCCCCTGTCGAAAATCGAGCCGCCATAATCGCAGCTTGGATTGCAGATAACCCTTCGAAAGACGCTTATGAATTGAACGATGTATTCGCCTGCGGAATGACAGCCGCACGGGCCTACATCCAAGAGTATCGAAAATTCGATTAAGCGTATTTATTGGCTTGTAGCGTATTAAAAGTTGCAACCCACCCACTTGCCCTACCAGCAACTTTTCCCCTTCTACAGCCCGCGAATAACGCGGATTCAATCCCCGGAATTTAGCAATTCCTCGACCTATTTGGAGTAAACAAACAATGAACTATTTTCTTGCCTATTGTGGCATGACAAACGAATACATCTACGGCTGGACTGGTAATCATCCCCTGAAAGATTACGTCGCTGAAGTTGATAAACGCACACGCGGCTTCGGCGCTGGAATGGAAGTGATTGAAGTGACCCGTGACACATTAATCGCCTTTGCCTTGCATTCCCGTGAACATGAGAACGGTCATGTGCCCAACGGGTTATTCGACGTGGTGGAAATCAAGCCAACGCTAAGGGTAGTGAAATGACATTACAGCCATATTTGGTTGTCTACAAGAACACTTATTACACGGGGATTGTTTGGCTTAGCCGTGAGCCAAAAGTGATGAAAGCTGGATTTACCGCCGTGCTTGTGAATGTTGCTGTAGCCACCCAATTTGAAGTCCTCTTAGACCGTCGCCGTGGTAACTGGATTCCGGTGGACGAATTTAAACCAAGATTAATTTAAGGAACAAACATGACCATTGTAAATTTTGAATTTTCCCAACAAGAATTAGACAGCCGTATTGCTCTCGCTCATTCCGACTATGAGTTTGCCGCGCCAGAGTTTGGCCGTCTGACAGCGCTTGAGCTGTTCCTGCCGGATAATATCGCTCACAGCCTTGAACTGTATTACGAAAAGCGTAAGGCGGGATACATGCCTGCTGAAGTGGCGCCCGTTCTCTACCAATACAATCCCGTATCCGGCGCGCTGCCATGGATTCAGTTCTATTTGTACAAGCCAGAGAAACAGCAGACGAAGGACAAAGCGGAAATCGCTGCCAAGGTTGAAGCCACCTACCGGCAAGAACTGGAATCCCTGTTTAACGCACACGTAGAACAGGAAGCCCGTCGCACTGTAGAACGTCGCCAGCGTGAACTTGAAGCCGAACGTATTGCGAAAGAAGCGGCAGAATTGGAAGCGGCTCGCCAAGAAATTATTGACCTATACAAAGGGGCCGCTTGATGGACCCGGTAGAAAGATTACTCCGGGAACGTTACTGCCCGGAAACATTAAAAACGGAAGAGGCCGCACCAGCGGCCTCAATTGTTTCTAAAACGGTAGAAGCTCCTAAAGCGGCGCCTGTTGTTAAAGCAGTCGATACTCCAAAGATTCAGCTTGTTATGTCAGTTGATGATTTCACAGAGGATGAAATTTTCAAGGCATGCGGTGAATTCAATAAAGCCAATCCTAAATACATGGATAGCAGCTACCAACTATTAACAGATATCACCTTGCCAACTGGTCACATTCTGAAGGCTAAGAGTTGGATTTTGAGATTAGATAACTTATGAGTGAATCAAAAGAAATTGCCAAGTTATTTGGCACGCTGGCCTTCCGTGTAGAGCTTGGCGGGTTACGTCAGTTCCAAGCATTGCTTACCAGAATTGAGAAACAGATGGAAAGCGTTGGCCAGAAAGCCAAGCTGTTAGAGAAAAAACTTAACATTCGTGGTAGTGCTTCTGTTAAAGAAAAAGGCGAGAAGCGTGTACGTCATTCCCTTGACCGGGAATATAAGTTAGAACGTGCTGCCCAACAGGCAAAGCGCGAAACGTTCAAAGCGGAGCTTGAAGCTCAGAAGCTGGTGTACGCAGGTGAGAAACAGCAAGCGGCTTTAGCCAGTGCGGCATTACGTGATCGTCAGGCTATGGCCGTATTAGCGGCGAAGGAACATCGCGCCACACAAGAACGCTTGAAGGCAGAAGGTATTCAACTACGTAACGCCCAAGGCGTAGAGGCCGCCAAGCTGCGTCAGGCGCGTTTAGAGAAGCTTTTAGGCCAAGCCCAAAGCCGGACATACATTCTTCAGCAGAAAGCCCTTACAGCGACACAGAAAGCGGAGCTTGTGCTTAACCAGATTCGGGAACGTGGCCAACGGCAAATTGAAGTCCATCAGGCTCGCCAAGCGGCTCATGCTGCCCGTGAACAACGGCAACAAGTGAAGGCCGCTCAGCAGGCCGAACGTCACATGTTCGCCACACAACGCCATCAGGTTTGGCAAGCCAGTCAGGCACGTAAGCAACAGAAAGCGTCTCCCGCCGTATTTGACATGGCCCCAATGCTTGGCCGCTTTGGCATTGCCGCTGCTGCCATTGGCTCCGCTGTAGCTGGCCTGTCGGCGGTAGTGAACCGCCTGAATACAGTTCAAGAACGTGTATCGGGTAATGAGCAGTTCGCTAATACGCTGGAGCAAGCTGGCGGTAGTAATCCCGCTAACCAGAAGCTGGCCAAAGATGAATTCATCCGTATTGCTGATAAATATGGCGTCAGCGCCGATCTTGAAGCGGTAAAGGGCTTCCGTACCTTTGTAATGGCTCAGACAGCAGGCGGCAAGATGGGCTTGCAAGACGCCATTAAGATGTTCGAAACACAACAAGCCGCCTTCCGTGGCGCTGGTATGAACCGTCAGGAACAACAGCGTGCGGCGCTACAGCTTCAACAAGTACGGGCAAAGACAAAAGGGGATGCTGAAGACGTGCAAACCTTCGCAGAAGCTGGCCCGCTACTGATTGAACCCATTAAACGGGCTTGGGCCGAACGTAACAAGTTCAAGGGTACAGCCCAACAGTTGGACAAGGCATTTCGTGAATCCACGAAGGAAGGCAACCTTCTGGCTGTAGACTTTGAAAAGGGCTTGGAACGGTTTGTTCGTGATAACAAAGCGTCCATCACCAAACAGAGCACGTCGATTGAAGCCAATGCACAGCGTTTGGAAAACGAAAAGATTCTCCAACAATTCGGACTCGATCAAAGCCCACAATTGAAAGCAGCCATCACTGATCGTATTCAAGCCGAAAGAGATTTGAATGAAGCAATGAAGCCGTTACGGGAATCCATTGTTAAGTGGGATACAGCGCTGCAATCCAGTACGGCCAAGATGCTTAACTTCTATTTCAATCCGCCAGAATTGGACACATTGAAGAAGCGTGTATCTGACGCTGAATCCAGATTTGAAAAGGTTAAGGGTTTTAGTGAAAGTCACCCAGCCCGTGTAATTGCTGAGCGTGATTTACAGAAGGCACGACAAGATTTGATTGATGCCAAGATTAAATCGGGCAATGTCGGACCTTCTACGCCTGTTCCTGATTATCTGCGTATTGACCTGCCAACGGACGAACAGTCCAACGGGACTAATAAACTCATGCAGTTTATTGAAGCTTCGAAGAAGTCTTTCCAGCTTCCGCCGAATGTAGCAGCCAATCTGACAAGGGTAGAGCAGCCTTCGCCGCTGATGCTTCAGCCTAATACGCCAGCTACTCAGAATATTGATTTAGGTGGCGTGCATGTAACCGTAAACGGTAACGCTGATGATCCTGCAAAACTTGCCGGAGAAATTAGACAGGCTGTTGGAGCGGAACTGGATTGGAAGTTTAGAACGGCCTTTTCTGGCTTGAAGAACTGGAACGCAGAAGATGAATAATAACCGGGGCACGCAATGTGCCCCTTCTTTTCTCCATGGATTAAATAATGAATTTAAAAGCTGTCGGATTGCTGCTGGCTGTTGTCAGTCTGCAATCCATCCTAACTATTGGCGTAGCTCGCTGGAGTTTTAGCGAGCAATCCCACGCCACATACGCCGCCATCGAACGGCTAATTAACGATTATGACAATCGCCAAGAAAACAGAATGGCCACCATTAGCCAAATGGAAAGCCGCTTGATTGCTCATGATGGTGTATTGCTGGAAGAAGTACAGCGCCGAATTGATGCTTCCATTGCACGCCATCTACAAACTAACCACAAGGATTAAATATGAAAACCTGTACCTGCCGTCATTGCGGCCACGTATTCACGGCCAAACGAACCCGCGCCTATTGCAAAGAGTTCTGCCGACTATCTCACCACGCTAACGAATTAAACAAAGGAAGTAACCCGTATGGGAACGCCAGCACAGAAACAAACAACGCCTAAGCCACGTAAGAAGCTATTAAGCAAAACTCTTAAGTGTAAGTCCTGCCGCAAGACATTCCGTCCAGCTACAGCTTGGCAGAAGTATTGCAGTCCCGATTGCAAGTCTACCCGTCAAACTCTCGATAAGCGCAAGGCCATGGATGCTTCCAGATTGGAACGCTTCCAGACAAGTGCCTTTGCGTATTGGATGGCGGGCGAAGGCCAACGTGCCAGAACCCTTGATATCCTCAAAGGTCATACAGTCGAAAGCTTGCTTGAGTTATACGAAGTTTATAAGTATTACTTGCGGGCTAATGGGTTTGGTGGCGAGGGGCGCCTGTATGCAATGGCTCACGTTCATCCAGTAAATCCGAAAGACAGTGATTACATCGGGCTCCTACACGCTGATAACTTGTTTGTCTGCCCGGAGCATCCGAATAAGCAACACGGTAATAAATACTTTGGATACGGCAAGTGTATCCATCGTGCCGATACATACGCCGCCAATTTCGTTTCTGAGGACGAATCCCGTAAAGGAATCATTCGCCGGATTGTCCGCTATCTTGGCGAGGACGTAGTTACGGAGTTTGCTAAGAAAGCCAAGGTACAACCGACACAGCGTATTAAACGTATTACGCAGCTTGAGCTATTCCTTGATGAGCTTGGCCTAACGCTGGACGAATTGCACGAATGCAGTACGGTGAAGTTAGGCCAGCTTCAAGCTCAGTTATCAGGGAAAGAAGCCTTCAAGTTTTCTTCTGGTGGTATTGCTCAACTGTCCGTCCTTATCCACGAATTACAACGCCACGCTCCTTCCCGTCCTGATGATATTGCCGCTCTGGTTCCGCTGCTTGATCAATTGCAGGAATTTGAAGCCGCTGCATTCTTTGTAAGCTCTGGCCAAGTCCCTCAACAGGTAATTGATAAAGTTGCTCTGTTCGGCTGGAAGGTGATGCACGGCCAGCAGATGGACATGGATTATGTGAAGGACTTACTCAAGCCTTACCTTCGGAATCTCTAAGGAAAGAGTAAGAGGGTAGTAGAATCTTCAATCACAGAACTTATCAAAAATAGCCCTCCAAGCCTACTGCCATAAGGCTTCCAGTGTTTTTGCGATGTGTACATTCTGTGGTATGGGTTCTACTCGATTAACTGGTCGTGGCCACGACCATTCCTCTTCAAGCTGCGGGCAACCATAAGCTACAATGAGCCTTTCATAGGGAGGGGGATTCATGGGCTTTAGCATATACAGCGGCAAAGGTTGGTTCCGGTTGTGGGTGTTGGCTTCCTTGGTGTTTGGGATTGTGTTGGTGTTAAGTGCGGTTGCCGACATGCCAACAGAAAGGCAAGTCACATCAGCCTATCAGGCTCAACTAAAGAAAACTCATCGTGTTGTTCGGGATAAGCCCAAAAGCTCAGATTTTTTAGATCGGTTTGACTCTATCCGCAGTGAGCGCGAGGTTAAGCTAACCCCCGCTGAATTGTTCATCAGGAACGAACGTCTAAGTAAGGAATACAAGGAGGCGTTGGCAGAGCTTCCCGGCAAGCAACAGCGGTTGATAATCCAAGGCGCCATATTGTGGGTGGGTGGCAGTCTCCTAACCTTCATAGCCGGATGGCTGATTGCATGGGTGATACGCGGATTCAGGAAACCTCAAACGTAATCAGAGCCCGCCGTGATGGCGGGCTTTTTCTTTTCCCGCAAGCATGTAGTAGAGAATTCAATTAGTGAAATCTTGAAAAATGCTCTACAAGCCACGCCATTCGGGGCTTCCAGCATTTTTGAATGTAATCATTTCACGTTCCCTCTACTGGACAACTAGCCCTGTTGGGCCAGCCCATTCAGTCAGGGGAAACAGTTATATAGGGCTACACTTCCCCGCTAGCATGTAGGGTGTATTATCGCCCTGCCTTCCTATCTCACCTTCTTTGGCGTTTAAATTGTCAGACCAATATCCCCTTGGGTAAATTAGTAGAAATCGCCCATTCACTCGATTCACCATTACGTAATAAAAGTCATCACAATATAACTGCCCATTCTCGTAAAAATCATCTTCGCAGAAATTAAATGGATTATCATCACCAACTTCCGTTATCACCCATTGAAATTTATCACCAAATTTCTTGTCAGGTTTGCTAATGATATATTTTTTAGTTGGATTGCTTATACCAGTGCCCTGCCATGTGTTGGTTTTTTTGTCGAAGAAGAGCGCCGCACCAATATCAGCAACGCAAATATACGAAGTCTCAGCAAAGATTGAGGTGGACAGTAGCATTGCCCCTAATGCCAGAGTTTGCTTTAGCATTTGTCTCTCTCCATTGGAGGTCCAATGGCTTGAGCATAGCTAACAGGCGATGAGCAGGACGGTTAACAAGTCGTGGAACATTAATGATTTTGTGGAACATTAATCATTGCATGCCGGGAACTGAGCATTTCCGGGGCACTGGTTAATGGATTGCCCAGCTAACCCGCATCTTTGCACGCTGTTTTCAAATTTCGACTCGTAAAGTGAAAAACGAATTCGGATGGTGTATTTCCGATTAGTAATTATGGAATCCTCCCTAATGGATTTTCTCTATCGTTGCAGTCAGTCGCTGGCTACGGCCATTTCTGTTAAAGCCAGTGGCCAGTCAGGGAACGGGGGGACAGGGGATCAGCCCTAATTAACAGAATGGCATTCTGTAAGTTAGCGAAGCCTTGAAAATGCTTGATTCGTCATCAGCGGCTATGGTCTAATTAACACATCGAGCAGATATCGCAGGGAGTGTTAAGTAGAAATGAACATCGTAGAAGCGGTTAAGACGCTGGGTGAAGCCGAAATCATTTCCCGCAAGCTGACCATGAACGCCAAGGGCAACACCCTGTACGCGGATATCTGGCGGTTTGGCGTTAACACTGCCTTGCGTATCAGCGACCTCCTTAGCCTGACCTTTGAACAGGTACAGGGAGACAAGCTGGTTATCAAAGAAGGCAAGACCGGCAAGGTACGCTCCATCGACCTCAACGTTAAGGCCAAGGCCATCGTAGAGCGCCGTAGAAGCGCCCATCCTAATCACACGTATCTATTCGAAGTGGACAGCAATCGGGCCAAGGGCAAGCCGGTAAGCCGCGTATCCGTTGCGAATGCGTTCAAGGCTGTTGGCGATGAAGTGGGGATTCAGCTTGGTACACACAGCATGCGTAAAACCCGTGGCTGGCTGATGCACAGCGGTGGCGAACCCATCGAGAAGATTTGCAAGGTGCTGAACCATTCCAGTCCCGCCGTCACGATGGCGTACATCGGCCTGACACAAGCTGAGATTGACGCCACTTACCACGACTTTGTGTTCTGACTGACAGTCCCCGCTATACGCTCCACACAAGCCCGCTGATGCGGGCTTTGTCTTTTGTAATGTCCCTGAGTGGGGTAAACGTTCCTCGCTTTCTACAGCCCTTCCAAGGCCGCCAACGGCTGTCGATATTATAAAATTAAGAAAGGTTTTCATTTGATGCTGGGTGGGCTGTTAAAGAGAGCGCCTAGAACGTAGGGAACTTCAAAAAGGCTCCCGGATATTATTTTTCCAGCCAGCGTAAGCCACCCCCACCCTTTGTATTTGGCTGTCAGCGGGGGGACTGGAATTTCCCGTTTTGGAAATGTCCCCTGCCTGCCTTAGCTCAACGGGTAGAGTTTTTGGGTAGAAAAATTGGGTAGAATTCCAATCCAGCTCGCAACTTAAATAATTGATTTATAAGGCTTTTTTGAAACAAACCAAGAAACACAACTTGTACATCAGGTTCTCCGCATGAATCGGATGACTGGATCAGGCCCGGCAAGGACGCCAACAATAGTGGCACTTTGATTTCAATCTTGCCGCGGCGCCGTTCACACACCGCGATATGGACCCACCACGCAGAAAAGCGTTCTCCACGGGGTCCGTCAATCTGGCGATAAGTGCGACGCCCTACTCACCTTTGCAGAAACGCCGCCAGCGCAGGCCGAGGGTCACGGTGGGCGGGGCTCGAAATGAAAAAGGCGGGAGAAGAGTGCCTTCTCCCGCCTTTTGCTATCGATGTCCGAGGGGGCCAAAGACCGGCCCTCTCCCGCCCTTCGGGGGAAGTCGGAGTCGGATGGAAGCACCCTCTCCCGCCCTTCGGGCACCCTCTCCCCAGGGGGAGAGGGTCATCAGATGGCCTTCGGCCTGGGGAAGTCGGAGTCGGATGGGAGCACCCTCTCCCGCCCTTCGGGCACCCTCTCCCAGAGGGAGAGGGTCATCA
>NZ_JBHSOU010000028.1:178942-238865 GCF_042656385.1 Pseudomonas sp. GCM10022186 | reverse complement strand
TCCCAACAGCATGACCTTCGGGGACTTCATCCTGGCGAGCTGAGGACTCGCAGGTTGCGGTAGCGGAAAAGGGGGGGAAGCGCCAGGCGCTTCACCCCCCTTTTCATCGTGGCACGTCTGAGCCCTATCTCTTCCTCTATTGGAAACTATGTGGCACAGCCAGGCATCAGACGCCTGGCCGTTAGCTTTGACGGTTTCGATCAGGCTGTAGAGTTGTGCACTGGTGGTCGCGCCCTTGGGGACATCACTGAACAGGCATTTCTTGCGGCCGGCGACGAATGGGCGGATGGGGCGTTATCAGGAATTCGGGACGCCGATACGGTTAAGCGAAGAAGAAGACAAAACGGGGCTTGGCGATGCCTGGGGCCCGCGCGATCGGAGACCTTGTGCACGGTAGGAAGTCCTCTGCACAAATACTGGGAGATCTCAGTGGTACCAGGGCGCAAGCGCGATCATGTCAGTGGGGAGGGCATCGTCAAAATGACGGTGCCCTTTTGGTGATAACGGTCTATTCGGTGGTTGTTTTCTAATGCTGCTTTTCAGGGTGCAGTGGAGTCACTCTATGACGCATTTGCTCATTTGCAGAGTGATGTGGCAGGTCTGCTAGAGACGACTCTTTCATTGTGCGCTGCCGGACTTCAGAAGGGGATCTTTCCATCCAGGAGAACTTGTTCTTTAGCGAAAGTATAGGTTTTTCAAAGAAAATGTAGCTAAGCGGCGCAGCAATGAAGGTCAATACAACACCAGTGTAAAGCTCTGGCGGAAATGAGGTCCCAATTCTGTAAGGTCCGTTTCCTGTGAATATTCCTTGCCAAACATAAAGGCCGTAACTTATAAGTCCTATATATGCCAGGGGCCTAAATTCCAATGCCTTTGTAAGCATCGAGTCCTGTCTATGATAGATATATAGTATCAGGGATGCCGCGGAAATTAGCCAGGCTGCTTCCGATCCTAGAAAGGCAGGTGTGCATAGCCCGGTAATGATTGATATAAGTAGTAGGTTGGAGTTTGTCTTGTCTTTGAGTAGTGTTGATATGAATTTGGAGTTTGCGATAAACGCCGTAATGCAGCCGATAAGTATTGGAAGCATTGCCGGGAAAGTCCATCGATCCGGGTAGTAATTTTCTGAGGATGGCAGAATCTGCGTTCCAAAATATAGGCATGCGGTGGCCACAGCTACAGCGATGGCAAAGGCAATCCTTGGACCAATGAAGAAAAGAATAGGCCAGAGCAGGTAAAAGTGCTCTTCAACAGAAAGTGACCAGAAGTGTGAGGTGCTTGCGTACGAGCAGTTGCGGTGTTCGAGGTTTACGGTGTATGTAAGTGCATATAGGAATGTGCAGTCCTTTATTTCGGTTGCCCCGATACTGTGCATTACATACAGGAAGAAGATTGATAAGTAATAGAGTGGAAATATTCTTATTGCTCTTCTGATAATAAAGTTTCTTATGCTTATTTGTCCATTTGAGTTGCGTTCATTCAGTAGCAGCAGGGTAATAAGGAAGCCGGAAAGTACAAAAAACATGCTCACGCCTGCATGAGCACTGAAGATTGTGCGTATCGTAGTATTGGTTACTCCAAACAGGTCCCACATTACTGCGTGAGACATAATTACCAGGATCACAGCTATTCCCCGCAATCCGTCAAGTCCTATGATTTTTCTTTTCATGGAAACACTCGGCTAAAGATTTGAAAATTTTGCCTCTTTGGAGTAATGATGGCAAGGGGCTAGCTAGTGTGTGGCCGGGGTCCGGTATGGGTGTCGCAGTTACTGCTTGATTCCGCTGTGCCAGGCGTGGAGCCCGTAATGTTAGCCTCTTCAAGACCGGGGCGGTGGTGCTGATCGTCCAATTGTCGCTGTCTCTCCGGCGAGCAGGCGGGCAACGACTTGCTCATCAGCAATGGTGGCACCGATGCCAGCACCATTACCCAGTTCGACTTTATCGGCAGTCTGAGCCGGCTCCTGGCACCTGTATGAAGATACTGAACAGGTGAGGGAGAGCATGGCGCCCCTTCCCCTTTTCCCTGCCTGTGGAAATCGCCTCGGGCACTGCTTGATATTCCGAACGCCCAGTGCGTATTTTTGTACAGGCCCCACCATGGAGCGGCCGTCGTGTACAAGGACAACAATCATGACCAGCAAAGTCCGCAGCCCGCTCGCCGAGCGTTTGGCCGGCATAGAAGAGATCGAGTGCGTTACCCCTGACCTGAATGGAGTGATGCGGGGCAAGGTGATGACGGCGGAGGGCTTTCTCTCCGGACGCCGCCTGCAGTTGGCCCGCGGGGTGCTGCTGCAGGGCATCATGGGCGGCTATCCGCCGGCGCGTTTCTACGGCAGCGACGACGGTGACCTGGCCCTGGTCGCCGAGCCGGACCAGATCCACCGGCTGCCGTGGAGCGAGCGGCCACGCGCCCTGGCGATCTGCGATGCGCGGGAACTGGACGGCCAGCCCAGCGGATTGTCCACCCGCGGTCTGCTGCGCAAGGTGGCGGAGCGTTATGCCGAGCACGGCTGGAAGCCGGTGGTGGCCACTGAGCTTGAGTTCTTCGTTTTCGCACCCAATCCGGACCCGCAGCTGCCCTTCGAGCCGCCGATCGGCCTCGATGGCCGGCGTGAGGCTGGCTTTTCGGCCTTCAGCGTGTCGTCCGGCAATGGCCTGCGGCCGTTTTTCGAGGAGGTCTATCGCGCCATGGAGGCCTTCGGCATGCCGCGCGATACCTTCATGCACGAGATGGGCGTCAGCCAGTTCGAGATCAATTTCCTCCATGGCGACCCGCTGCTGCTGGCGGACCAGACATTTCTCTTCAAGCACCTGCTGAAGGAAATCGCGCTCCGGCACGGTATCCAGGTGGTGTGCATGGCCAAGCCGCTGGCACATACGCCGGGCAGCTCGATGCACATCCACCAGAGCGTGGTCACCCAGGGCGGCGGCGAGAACATCTTCAGCGACGCCAATGGCGAGCCGACCGCGGCCTTCGCCCATTTCATCGGTGGCCAGCAGGCGGCGATGGCGGACTTCACTGCGCTCTTCGCCCCCAACGTGAACTCCTACCAGCGGCTCTGCCACCCCTATGCCTCGCCCAACAACGCCTGCTGGTCCCACGACAATCGTGCGGCGGGCCTGCGCATCCCGGCCAGTGCCCCGGCCGCCAGAAGGGTGGAGAATCGCCTGCCCGGCGCCGACGCCAATCCCTACCTGGCCATTGCCGCCAGCCTGGCCGCGGGGCTCTACGGGATGGAACAGCGGTTGCAACCGAGCGCGCCTATCCAGGGCGAGTTCGAAGCGCCTGACGAACTGTTGCTGCCCTGTACCCTGCACGCCGCCATCGAACGTCTGAAACGCAGCGATCTGGCGCGTGAACTGTTCGGCAAGGAGTTCATCGAAGGCTACATTGCTACAAAGACGATGGAGCTCCGCAGCTTCCTCGATGAGATCACGCCCTGGGAACGACGGATCCTCGCTTCCCAGGTGTAATCGCCCAAGGACCACCCGCTCGGGTGGTTCCCCCTGCACAAGAAGCCGCCTGGAGCGCCGATGCATCGAATCTGGAAGTCGTTTCGCGCACTGTATTTCGCCACCCTGCTCATGTTGATCGGCTCCGGCCTGCTCAGTACCTATCTCGGCCTTCGCCTGGCCGCGGACAAGGTGGACGGGCTCTGGGTCGGCGCCCTGATGGCGGCCAACTATTTCGGCCTCATCCTCGGCGGCAAGCTCGGCCACCGCCTGATCGCCCGGGTGGGGCACATCCGTGCCTACGTGGCCTGCGCCGGGGTGGTCACCGCGGCGGTGCTGGGCCATGGGCTGATCAGTCTGCTGCCGGCCTGGCTGTTCATGCGGATGCTGGTGGGCCTGGGGATGATGTGCCAGTACATGGTCATCGAGAGCTGGCTCACCGAGCAGGCCGACGCGGGCAAGCGCGGCCAGGTCTTCGCCGGCTACATGGTGGCCTCCTACCTGGGCCTGGTGCTGGGCCAACTGGTGCTGGTGCTGCATCCGGGGTTGGGGCCGGAGCTGTTGATGCTGGTGGCCATGTGCTTCGCGCTGTGCCTGGTGCCGGTGGCGTTGACCCGCAAGCTGCACCCGGCGCCCCTGCACCCGGCGCCGCTGGAGCCGCGCTTCTTCATCAAGCGGGTGCCGCAGTCCATGACCACGGTGCTGGTTTCCGGCCTGGTGATAGGTTCCTTCTACGGCCTGGCACCGCTCTATGCGACGGCCCAGGGCCTGCCGACGCAGCAGGTGGGCTTGTTCATGGGCACCTGCATCCTCGCCGGCCTCCTGGTGCAGTGGCCCCTGGGTTGGCTGTCGGATCGCCACGATCGCGCCGTCCTGATCCGCAGCACGGCGGCCCTGCTCGCGCTGTCCGCGCTGCCCCTGGCGATCATGCCCGAGGCGCCCCTGGAGGTGTTGTTCCCGGTCGGCTTCCTGGTCTGCCTCCTGCAGTTCAGCCTCTATCCATTGGCGGTGGCATTCTCCAATGACCATATAGAGGCCGAGCGGCGGGTATCGCTCACCGCCATGCTGCTGATCACCTTCGGCGTGGGTGCCAGCCTCGGCCCGCTGCTGACCGGTGCGCTGATGAAGCAGTTGGGGCCGAACATGCTCTATGCCTTCGTCTGTTTCTGTGCCGGGGTGCTGGTGCTGCGGGTGCGGCCGGATGCGGTGACCGGTCTGCATCGGGTCGAAGAAGCGCCTCTGCACCACGTGCCCACGCCGGACAACATGACCAGTTCCCCCCTGGTGGCGGCCCTGGACCCGCGCGTCGACGAACGGTCGGTGCACGACCAGATGCAGAACGGCGACGCCCCACCGCCCGCGGAGCCGGACGGAGGCATGCCGGAGCAACCACAACCGGAAAAATAGTGGCCCAACGCCACAATGCTTTTGCCCAATTATCGACCAGTGTGACTACCTGAGCTTCACGCCCGAGCCCCATCTCGGGAGTTCAAGGAGGATGTGGTCATGACGTTGAGCATTTCCCTGCATCTGCTGGCCAGCGCCCCGCAGGCCGGCAAGCTCGACTCCCGGCTGGTCCCGGCGCTGGGGGAGGAGGGGGCGAGCCGGTTGCAGCGACAACTGGTCGCCCGTGTTCTCAACCTCCCGCCCCTGGGCTTCAGCGAACGGATCTTCTGGATCGAGGACGGTCCGGACGAGGCCCTTGAAGCGCTGGCCGAGGATAATGACTGGATGGTGGTCGGCCAGCCGGTCGGCGACCTGGGGGAGCGTATGCGGCGCATCGCCGCCCTCGGCCTTTCCGAGAATGATGCCGTGGTGATCATTGGCCAGCATTGTCCGATGCTGGATGCCGATTACCTGTCTGCCGCCTGTGAGGCGCTGGACCAGCACCAGGCAGTGCTGGGGCCGACCGAGGATGGGCGCTATGTGTTGCTTGGCCTGCGCTGTGTCGACCCGCGCCTGTTCGAGGCCATGCCCTGGGGCAGCAACCGGGTACTGGCCCTGACCTGCGAACGTCTGCGGGAGCTGGAGTGGCAGCACGGCCTGCTGCCTTCGCTCTGGGTGATGGACGACCCCGAGCACCTGCCGCGCCTGGCCAGGCTGGGTTTCAAGGTCGGCGTGGTCTGAGGGTCAGAACAGCTCGTCTTTCTCGAACCGCCGTGCTTCCCGTTGCAGCTGATAGACGAATCGCTCGACGTTGCGTTGCACCAGCCCGCTCATATTGTGGAAGCGGATGCCGGCGAAGGTCAGGCCGAGTTTTTCGTCGAAACGCGCATGGCGCAGTTCGACGGAGGTGGTGATGGGGCCGATGGGCATCCGGGCGGAGAAGCGTTCGTAGATCTGGCCCGGCTGCAGACGGCTTGTCTGGTCGCCGTCGAAGCGCAGCTTGCAGCCGGTGGCGGAGATATCCAGCATCACGCCCTTGATCGGCGCCGACAGCTTGTCGCCGTCCAGCTCGACGGGCACCAGCTGGGTCTGCTTGAGCGCGGCGCGGTAGGCGTTGCGACGCTGGTGATAGGTCACCTCATCGGGCAGGGCGCACCAGTAGCAGCGGTCGCCCTCGAACTCGCCGACGGTGGCCGCCTGCAGGCTTTCCCAGGCGATCCGCACGCCCTCGTGGAAGCCCTCGACACGGAAGGTTTCGCCGTTCTTCAGGAAGCGTTCGCCGTCATTGGGGATCATTTCGTCCAGGGCGATCAGCCCGCGGTCGCGATCCACTTCCACCAGGTAGCTCTGGAAGCGCTGGTTGCGGTCGTGGAAGGTGATGATCAGGGGATCGTGGTGTTGCTGCAGCAAACGAAGATTGGCCAGGATTTCGACGGGCGCCTTGAGCACCTTGGGCGGTTGAGGGCCGTTCACTTCGTGGAATGGGTTGGACACGGTCCAGGTCTCTCCAAACGCAAAGCGGTCTGCGCAGAACACAGTGGCATCAGGCCTCCATGGCTTTGCGCACTTCTTGTAATGTCTTGTCAGGCCTGGCTGAGCGGGCGCTGCTGGCCGATTCTAGCGGTAGCACCACGGCTGTCATAGAGGCCCGGAGTCTCGCCACCCCGTAGGATCCCGAGCATGCTGCCCACCGAGGTGCGATTGGCACGGATCAGCCGCCCGTTGCGTTCGTTGGCGGCCTTGCAGGCATCCAGCAGCTGGCCGAGTTCGTCGCCGCGTTCCAGCAGTTGCTGGCCCAGGGGGGAGCGTTCGGCAAGTCGCTGCAGGCCGGCGCGGTCTGCACTGAGCTGGAGGTTGGCCAGCACCTGGCTGCGCTGGCGGCCATGCTGGTCGAGCTGGGCGAGGAGGGTCTGCTTTTCGGCCAGGAGGCTCTCGAGGCGGGCGAGATCGCGCTCGCCGAGGACCTGGAATTCTTCGTCCATCAGCTCGAGCAGACGCTGGGCGTGGCCGATATCGTCAGTGAACAGCTGGAGCAGGTTGGTGTCTTGCATTACGCGCTCTGGGGTCAGGCGTCCAAGTTCCCCAGCGCCGCCCGTGGACTAGCGCTGGGATTCGAAGTTCAGCAGTTTGCTGGCCACGCGCTCGCTGTCGACCTGGTAGGAGCCGTCGGCAATGGCCTGCTTGAGCTTTTCCACGCGCTCCTTGTCCACCACGGGCAGATCGCGCAGTTTTTCGCCGGCTTTCTGCAGTGCCTGAACGTCACTGCTCAGTTGCACTGATTCGCCGCTCCTGGCGGTGTCGGTCAGCTCGCCGGTGCCTTGGGGCGCAGCAGTCTGGCCGCTGGTGACGGTTTCGTTCCTGCCGGCCTGGGTATTGCCGGTACGCCCCGTGCTGGTGGGCGTGGGGCCGTTATTGAGCCGGTTGAAGTCGATAACCATGGTGTTGAACCTCGGACGCAATTTGGACGCTTACCGATTCATCGGCCCTGTCCGGGATAACTTTAGAAAATTCTTTCGTACCGGCCGAGTTTAGAAAACCCGCCCGCCGGGGCGCCAGCGGAATCATCTCTACATCTCCACCTGGACCTGGCCAGGTCCCTTGACGCGCGCCTTCACCACGCGGCCGGAGCTCAGGTTGCGGACCCTTATCTGCTGGCCCGGCGCACCGTTGGCCAGGGCCTCTCCCGGCATGCGGACGTTGATTGCCGCGCTCATGGCGCTGATCACCACCTGGTCGCCCTTGCTCACCACTTCGGCCTGTTGCAGGTGCAGTGGGGCCAGCACCTGGTCCGGAAGCAGGGCGCGGGTGGTCTTCTGCCCGACTATCTGCCCGGGCTCCGTCAGGAACCCCTGGCTCAGGGAGCCCACGTCACGCTCGGCCAGCGCCACGTCCAGGGGAGCGATGGGAGCGCCGCGGCGCAGGGGCCGGACGACCACCACCACTTCACGGTAGAGCTTCACCTGGGCCGGGACGAACACCGTCCACGGCGACCCGCCGTCGCAGCGGATGCGCACGGTGACCCGTCCCAGTGGCTGGGCCGGACTCTCCAGCTTCGTCGTCAAATCCCTGTCGCACTGCGGCAGGCGTAGGCGCGGATCGAGACGATTGACCTGGATTTCACTGCGTCCCTGGATGTTGCCGCGTTGCAGATATTCTTCGACGGCGTACTCAAGAAAGCCTTCCGCCGTGCCGACAAGTATCTCAGGCGATGTCAGGTTCGCACTCGACGCCGGGCTGTAGCCGAGGCAGCACAAAGCAGGTAAAACAGCCGCAAGCGAGTTGCGGCGTTTTGCCATCAGGCGTCGGAAAAGCGTCGTCGTAGCGTTCATACCCATATAGAAGCAAGGCTCGTGCCGTCTGCTTGGCTGAGCTTGTCACAGGAGTCTGGTCATGGCCGGTATTTTGGATTCGGTAAACCAGCGTACCCAACTGGTCGGGCAGAACCGCCTGGAACTGCTGCTGTTCCGTCTCGACGGAGCGCAGCTCTACGGGATCAACGTGTTCAAGGTGAAGGAGGTGCTGCAGTGTCCACGCCTGACCCTGATGCCCAAGTCCAGTCCGGTGGTGCGCGGGGTCGCCAACATCCGTGGGGGCACCATTCCGATTCTCGACCTGTCCATGGCGACCGGGCGCGGCGGCCTGGATGACCTGAAGAACAGCTTCGTCATCATCACCGAGTACAACACCAAGGTGCAGGGTTTCCTGGTGCGCTCCGTGGAGCGCATCGTCAACATGAACTGGGAGGAGATCCATCCGCCACCCAAGGGCACCGGTCGCGAGCATTACCTGACAGCCGTCACCCGGGTCGATGGGCGGCTGGTGGAGATCATCGACGTCGAGAAGATCCTCGCCGAAGTGGCGCCGACCTCCGAGGTCGTGTCCGCCGGCGTGGTGGATGTCGAGACCCAGGCCAAGGCCATCAGCAAGCGGGTACTGATCGTCGACGACTCCTCGGTCGCGCGCAGGCAGGTGATCCGCTGCCTGGAAACCGTCGGCGTGGAAGTGAAGGCGCTCAACGACGGGCGCCAGGCCTACAGCTACCTTCGCGAGATGGTAGAGGAGGGCAAGGCGCCCGAAGAGGAGCTGCTGATGATCGTCTCCGACATCGAGATGCCGGAGATGGACGGCTACACCCTGACCGCGGAAATCCGCAACGATCCGCGCATGCAGAAGCTGCATATCCTCCTGCATACTTCGCTTTCCGGCGTGTTCAACCAGGCCATGGTGAAGAAGGTGGGGGCGGACGACTTCCTCGCCAAGTTCAAGCCGGACGACCTGGCGGCACGCGTGGTGGAACGCATCAAGGTAACGGATGGGGGTTGATGGTTCGGCCCCCTGAAAGGAAACAGATCGGTGAGGCGCCCCTAGTGTCTTCAGGCAATGTGGATTTCGAGCAGTTCCGGGTTTTCCTGGAAAAGACCTGCGGCATCCTGCTGGGCAGCAACAAGCAGTACCTGGTCTCCAGCCGGCTGAACAAGCTGATGGAGCAGAACGGCATCAAGACCCTGGGGGAGTTGACCCAGCGCATCCAGGGTTTCGCCCATGGCGGCCTGCGCGAGCAGGTGATCGACGCCATGACCACCAACGAGACCCTCTGGTTTCGCGACACCTACCCCTTCGAAGTGCTGAAGGGCAGGGTGCTGCCCGAGCTGATCAAGGCCAACCCGAACCAGCGCCTGCGCATCTGGTCGGCGGCCAGCTCCTCGGGCCAGGAGCCTTTTTCCATTTCCATGGCCATCGACGAGTTCGAGCGGACCAACCTGGGCCAGCTCCGGGCCGGGGCGCAGATCGTCGCCACCGACCTGTCACCGTCCATGTTGGCGGCCTGCCGCGCCGGCGAGTACGACAGCCTGGCCATCGGCCGCGGCCTGTCCCAGGAGCGCCTGGCCCGCTATTTCGACCAGAAGGCCCCGGGGCGCTGGGCGGTGAAGCCGGCCATCCGCAGCCGGGTGGAGTTCCGTCCGCTGAACCTGCTGGACAGCTATGCGGCACTGGGCAAGTTCGACATCGTGTTCTGCCGGAACGTGCTGATCTACTTCTCGGCGGAAGTGAAGAAGGACATCCTCACCCGCATCCACGCCACCCTGAAACCGGGCGGCTACCTGTTCCTCGGCGCCTCCGAGGCGCTCAACGGCCTGCCGGACCACTACCAGATGGTCCAGTGCAGTCCGGGGATCATCTACAAGGTGAAATGAAGAAGGGAGGCCGGAGTGCCTCCCTTCTTGCTACCGATGGGTATCGCTTCGCTCCACCCATCCTACTGGGCTGGACGGTAGGGTGCGCTGTGCGCACCAAGGGCCTGCAAGCACGAATCCCCGGTGCGCATGGCGCACCCTACGGTCGCCTCACACCAAAGTCAGCGTCACGTTGATATTGCCGCGCGTCGCATTGGAGTACGGGCAGACAATGTGGGCCTTGTCCACCAGGTCCCTGGCCACCTGCTTGTCCAGGCCCGGCAGGGAGATCTTCAATTCCACCTCTATGCCGAAGCCCGTCGGCAGGGTGCCGATGCCGACCGCGCCTTCTATATAGGTGTCTTCGCTCAGGCTGATCTTCTCCTTGCCGGCGACGAACTTGATGGCGCCGAGGAAGCAGGCCGAATAGCCCGCCGCGAAGAGTTGTTCCGGGTTGGTGCCGTCGCCGCCGGGGCCACCCAGTTCCTTGGGCGTGGTCAGCTTCACATCCAGCACGCCGTCCGAGGACACGGCGCGGCCTTCGCGGCCGCCATAGGCTTCGGCGTGGGCGGTGTACAGGGCTTTTTCGATGGGCATGGCGGGTCTCCGGTCTGGGGGAAGAGACCCTCAAGCCTAGTCAAAGGATTCGGCGCCATCCCACCGGGCTGACTGAAGGTCAGGCCGTCAGCCAGTCGATGAACAGGGCGAAGAGCTCCGCCTGGGAGCTGATCTCCAGCTTGGTGTAGAGGTTCTTGCGGTGCATGCGCACGGTTTCCGGGGAGATCTCCAGCACCTTGGCGCTGGACTTGACCGAGTGGCCGCGCAGCAGCAGGTGGGCGATCTCTCGTTCACGTTCGGTCAGCCGGTCGCCGCCGAAGTTCATGAAGGCTTCGCGGATCTGCTGGTTGAGGCCGGCGGGAGCACCGCCGCGCGGGGGCGCCGAGCCGCGGCCGTCCAGGCAGCCGACCAGGCCGCCGCGCTCGTCGAACTGGCGCACCAGTTCGCGTACTACAGGTTGCGCGGCCCGCAGCAGGTCAAGCTCGGCGTGGCTGAAGCGGCCGCCGCTGCGCCCCTGGTAGACGCACAGGGAAACCTTGCGTTGGCCGCCCAGGTCGACGATGAAGTGGGCGTCCTCCACCGCGCCGCACTTGAGGTAGTTGGTGCGGTAGTACTCGCTGTTGAAGAAGTCGTCCGGGGCGATTTCCGAGAGGTGGTAGAAGCCCTCGGCCAGGCCGTTCTCCATGGCCAGGCAGAACGGGTCGAGCAGATAGCCGCGGGCGTAGTAGCGCTCGATCAACGCCTCGCGATATTCCGCCGGGATGCCGCACTGGTAGAGCGGGCGCGGCGCCAGCCCCTTGCACTCGAGGCCGAGCAGCACCGACTCGACGGGTACCAGGCTTCTCAAGGCCTCGACCAGCCGTTCGCAGAACGCCGGCTCGGCAACGCTGGCCATGGCCCGCGCCAGCCCCGCATGCCAGGCATGCAGGGTGGCGGTGGAGGGGGAACTGGCGGCGGTATCGGTCATGCCGGGCAGTCTAGTGGGGCTGTCCGGCCGTCGCCAGAGGGCATCAGCGGCCGGCATAGTCGCCGCTGCGCTGCAGGTCCGCCGCGGTTTCCAGGATGGCCTCGCGCAGGGTCTCGACGATTTCGTCCACCTGCTCGCGGGTGATGGTCAAGGGTGGCGACATCACGTTCAGGTGCACGATGGGGCGCACCAGCAGGCCGCGCTTCTGCGCACGCAGATGGATCTGCTCGCCGATGTTCAGCTCATCGGGGAACAGCGTCTTGCTCGCCTTGTCGGCAACGAACTCGACGCAGGCCATCAGCTTCCTGCAGCGTACGCTGCCCACCAGCGGCAGGTCGGCGAGGCTCTGCAGGCGCTCCTCGAGGTAGGCGCCCACCTCGATCACATGAGCCAGCAGGTTTTCCCGCTGGATGATCTCGATGTTCTTCAGCGCGCTGACGCAGCTCACCGGATGCCCGCTGTAGGTGAAGCCATGGCTGAAGCAGCGACCCTTGCCCGGCTCGCCGATCACCTTCCAGATGCGCTCGGAAAAGATGCAGGCCCCAAGCGGCAGGTAGCCGGAGGTCAGGCCCTTGGCGGTGGTGATGATGTCCGGGACCACGCCGAACACCTCCTCCGAGGCGAAGAAGGCGCCGAGGCGGCCGAAGGAGGTCACCACCTCGTCCGAGACGTAGAGCACATCGTGGCGCTGGCAGACTTCCCACATGCGCTTGTGGTAGCCGGCCGGCGGGATGATCACCCCGCCCGAGCCCATGATCGGCTCGGCGAAGAAGGCCGCCACGCGGTCGGCGCCCAGGGTGAGGATCTTGTCCTCGAACTCGTTGACCAGGAACTCCAGGAACTCCGCCTCGCCCATGCCTTCCGGCGCGCGGTAGGGGTTGGGGCAGGAGATGTGGTGGATGCGGTCCTTGAGGAAGTCGAACTCCGCCGGCCGGTCCGCCGCCTTGCCGCCCAGGGACATGGTCAGGAAGGTGGAGCCGTGGTAGGCGTTGATCCGGGTGATGACGTGTTTCTTTTCCGGCTTGCCCCGGCAGTTCTGGTAGTACTGCACCAGGCGGAAGGCGGTATCCACGGCCGTGGAACCGCCGGTGGTGAGGAACACGTGGTCGAGATCGCCGGGGGCCAGTTCGGCGAGCTTCTCGCAGAGTTCGATGGCGCGGTCGTTGGCCATGTCGCAGAAGGGATTGGAGTAGGCCAGGCGGCGTACCTGCTCGGCGATGGCCTCGGCCATTTCCTCGCGGCCCAGGCCGATGTTGGTGCACCACATGCCGCCCACGGCGTCCAGGTAGCGGTTGCCGGCAGTGTCGTAGATATAGGCGCCTTCGCCTGCGGCAATGTTCAGCGCGCCATTCTCGCGATGGTCGTCGAAGATGTGGTAGCCGTGCATGTAATGCGCCTTGTCGGCGGCCACCAGGCGCTCGTTGTCGAACTGGGCGAAAAAGTCGGCGTTCGGGGTGTTCATGGTCGTTACCTCGGGTCCATCTGGTTCACGTCATTTGCCGGTCTTGACCGCATTCCAGGTGCGGGTGATCAGGCGCATGGCCTTCTGCGGCTGGGTTTTCTGGGTGAAGAGGCGGGCGCGGGTGGCGTCGTCGGGGTAGATCGCCGGGTCGTTGCGCACTTCTGCGGCCACCAGGGGCGTGGCGGCCTGGTTGCTGTTGGCGTAGCGGATGTAATCGGTGACCTCGGCGATCACCTTGGGCTGCAGCATGAATTCGATGAACCTGTGGGCGTTCTCCACATGGGGCGCATCCTTGGGGATATAGAAGTCATCGAACCAGATCAGCGAGCCTTCCTTCGGGATGAAGTAGTCCAGCTTGACCTTGGCGCCGGCCTCGTCGGCGCGCGCCTGGGCGGTGGCGTAGTCGCCGGACCAGGTCATGGCGATGCACTGGTCGCCGTTGGCCAGGCCGTTGAGGTAGCTCATGGAGTCGAACTTGCGGATGTACGGGCGCACCGACAACAGCAGCTGCTCGGCCGCCTTCAGGTCCTCGGGTTCCGCACTGTTGGGGTCGCGGCCGAGGTAGGCCAGCGCCAGCGGCAGCACGTCGGTGGGCGAGTCGATCAGGGTCACGCCGCAGTCGGCGAAGCGCGAGACCACCTTGGGGTCGAAGATCATCGCCAGGGAGCCGATGGGCGCGTCGGGCATGCGCGCCTTGATCATCTCCACGTTGTAGGTGATGCCGTTGCTGCCCCAGGTATAGGGCGCCGAGTAGGCCACGCCCGGATCGTAGTGCTCGAGGCTGGCCAGCACCTGCGGGTCCAGGTTGCCCCAGCTGGGCAGGCGGCTCTTGTCCAGCGGCTGGAACACCCCGGCCTTGAGCAGCGGCGGCACCAGGGCGGCGTTCAGCACCACCAGGTCGTAGCCCGAACGCCCCGGCAGCAGCTTGCCCTGGACCGTCTCGTAGGAATCGAAGGTGTCGTAGACCACCCGGATGCCGGTGGCCTTCTCGAACTCGGCGAGGGTACGTTCGCCGATGTAGTCCGACCAGTTGTACAGGCGCAGGGTCTTGCCGTCGTCCGCCGGGCTCAGGGCCGGCAGCAGGATGAGTGTCGCGCCGAGTGCTGCAACCAGGGTCTTGCGCATGTCGGTTCCACCTCTTTTGTCGTTATCGGGTCACCTGGGGGCTACTCTGTGCTCCTTGCCGGGCAGCGGCCATAACCCGAACGGGTAGGTGAGAGCCGCATCTTCCTGTACAGTCGTTCAGACTCGCCGCAACGCCACAGGAACTCTCGGCATGACAACCCAGGATGTGCGCTATTCCCGTCTGGACCCCGAGCTGCGCAAGGCCCACCTGATCGAAGCGACCCTCGCCTGCCTCAAGCGCCACGGCTTCCAGGGGGCGTCGATCCGCAAGATCTGCGCCGAGGCCGGGGTTTCGGTGGGGCTGATCAACCATCACTACTCCGGCAAGGACGAACTGGTGGCCGAGGCCTACCTGGCCGTCACCGGCCGGGTGATGGGTCTGCTGCGCGATGCCATCGACGCCGCCCCGCCCAGGCCGCGGGCGCGGCTCTCGGCGTTCTTCCAGGCCTCCTTCTGTGCCGAACTGCTCGACCCGCAGCTGCTGGATGCCTGGCTGGCGTTCTGGGGCGCGGTGAAGACCGCCCAGGCCATCAACCTGGCCCACGACCAGTCCTATGGCGAATACCGCGCCATCCTCGCCAAGGTGCTCACCGAGCTGGCGGCGGAGGAGGGTTGGCAGGGCTTCGACGCGGAACTCGCGGCCATCAGCCTCAGCGCCTTGCTCGATGGCCTCTGGCTGGAATCCGGCCTGAACCCGCAGACCTTCACCCCGGAGCAGGGCGTGCTGATCTGCGAGGCCTGGGTGGATGGCCTGCAGGCCGGCGGCGTGCAGCGATTCCTGCGACCCGTCGGGAGTCGTTGATCGGTCGTTCAGCTGACGATAACCTCCTGCCACTTCGAACAATAAGAACGCCCCGCCGACGTGCGGAGGCAGAGGGTAATTGCAATGTCTGCCAGTGTGCTGATCGTCGACGACGATCCGCTGATCCGTGAACTGCTCCAGACCTACCTGACCCAGGAGGGTTACCAGGTACGCTGCGCCAGCACCGCCGAACAGGCCGAAGCCTGCCTGGCCGAGAGCCCGGTGGACCTGGTGATGCTGGACATCCGCCTGCCCGGCAAGGACGGCCTGACCCTGACCCGCGAACTGCGTGTGCGTTCGGAGGTGGGCATCATCCTGATCACCGGCCGCAATGACGAAGTCGACCGCATCGTCGGCCTGGAATGCGGCGCCGACGACTACGTGGTCAAACCCCTCAATCCCCGCGAACTGGTGTCCCGCGCCAAGAACCTGGTGCGTCGGGTGCGCCACGCCCGGCAACCGTCCCCGGTGGCCACCACTGCCCAGCTCAAGCGCTTCGCCGACTGGATGCTGGATAGCGACCGCCGACGCCTGATCGACCAGGATGGCAGCGAAACCCTGCTCACCCACGGCGAGTTCCAGCTGCTCAGCGTCTTCCTGCGCAACGCCGGCCATACCCTCAGCCGTGACCAGTTGATGGACCAGATCCGCAATCGCGAATGGCTGCCCAACGACCGCTCCATCGATGTGCTGGTGGGGCGCCTGCGCCGCAAGCTGCGGGACGATCCCGCCGAGCCCCAGCTGATCATCACCATCCACGGTGCGGGCTATCTGTTCACTGCCAACGCCTGTGCTGCCTGAACGAATGAGAGCCGCCGCGCTGCTGTTCTCGCTCCTGCTGAGTGGCGCGGCGCAGGCCGCGCAACCGGTGCGTTACTGCGACCATCCGGTCTATCCACCGATCTCCTGGAGCGACGGCAGGCAGATGCGCGGCCTCGCCCCGCAGATGGTGCACGAGGTAATGGCCAAGCTGGGCTTCGACGTCGAGCTGGTGGTGCTGGGAAACTGGAAGCGCTGCCTGCTCGACGCCGCCGAGGGGCGGGTCGACGTGGTGCTGGCCTATCGCACCCAGCCGCGTGAAGGCTTCCTGCAGTTCGCCTCCGTGCCGGTGCTGCGTGAGGAAGTGGCCATCTTCTATAACCGCCAGCATCCACTTAAGGTGGAGCGCCTGGAGGACCTGACCCGCTATCGCGGTGGCCTGCTGTTCGGCGAGAGCTACGGCGAGGCCTTCGACCAGACGGTGGCCCGTGCCGGCAATATCGAATGGGTCTCCGACAGCCGGCAGAATTTCGGCAAGCTGATCCGTGGCCGCATCGACTTCATCCCCCACGAGCGCCGAACCGGCCAACTGTTCATCGAGCACCTGCAGGGCGGCGGCGACATCGGCACCTTGCCGAACACCGTGGCGGTGGACTACCTGCGGCTGGCGGTCTCCCGCCACTCACCCCTGGCCGCGCGCATGGACGAGATCGACCGCGAGCTGCAACGGCTGACCGACTCGGGCCAGATCGAACGCTGGCTGAACCAGAGCGAAGCCATCTACCGCGACATGGTCGTGCAACCGGAGCCACAGCCATGACCCGGCTGAAACCCGCCAGCGGCCTGCTGCGCAGGCTGCTGCTGTTCATCCTGCTGTTCAGCCTGTGCTTCACCCTGGTGGCCAGCGCCGTGCAGCTGCACCTGGAGTACCGCCGCGAGATGCGCGAGATCGAGGCGCGCCTGGAGCTGATCCGCACCGGCTACCTGGCCAGCTTCGAGCGCAGCCTGTGGGACCTCAACCAGGAACAGCTGAAGATGCAGGTGCGCGGGTTGGCGGACTTCCCGGACATCGCCCTGGTGCACCTGACCAGCGCCGACTTCGACCTGCAGGAGGGCGCCCGCGACCCGGCCGGCCCGCTGCGCCGCGAGCGCTTCCCCCTGGCCTACCAGCCACCGGGTGGCGAAGAACGCCATCTGGGCGAGCTGGAAATCGCCATCGACCTGGGCGCGGTGTACAAGCGCCTCTACGCCACCGGCCTGACCAGCCTGCTGTGGATGGGCGTGTTCCTCTGCGGCCTGGCGGTGGCCTTGTCCTGGCTGTTCCACCGCCTGGTCACCCGTCACTTGCGGGTGATGGCCGACTTCGCCCGGCGCATCGCCTCCGGCGACTGGCACGAGGCCCTGCTTCTGCACCGCCGCACCGGGCGCAGCGCCGACGAGATCGACACGGTGGCCCAGGCCCTGGACGACATGCGCCGGGCCATCCTCGACGACATGCGGCGCCGCGAAGACGATCGCGCCGCCCTGCAGGGCCTGGTGGAGCGGCGTACCGCCAGCCTGCAGCGGGCCAAGGAAGAAGCCGAAGCAGCCAACCTGGCCAAGTCGCGCTTCCTCGCCACCATGAGCCATGAAATCCGCACCCCGCTCAACGGCATCCTCGGCATGGCCGAACTGCTGCGCGGCGCGATCCCGGGTGAACGTGACCGCCAGCGCCTGGAGGCCCTCCACAAGGCTGCCGAAGGCTTGCTGGCGATCCTCAATGAAGTGCTCTATTTCGCCCGCCTGGAAGAAGGGCAGAGCCGCCCGGAGCAGCTGGACTTCTCCCTGCCGGCGCTCCTCGATCAGGTGCTGACCTTGCTCGAACCCAGGGCCAGCGCCAACGGCACCATCCTGCGTTCGCGCCTCGACCCGCGGGTGCAGGGCCGCTGCCATGGCGCCGAGCAGTTCCTCCGCCAGGTGCTGAGCAACCTGCTGGCCAACGCGGTGAAGTTCACCGAGGAGGGCGAAATCCTGGTGGAGGTGCAACTGCTCGAGGAACTGGCCGACGGCCAGCGCCTGCGCATCAGCGTCACCGACGATGGCATCGGCATCGCCCCCGACATGCAGGCGAAGATCTTCGAACGCTTCACCCAGGCCAGCGAGGCCGTGGCCCAGCGCTATGGCGGCACCGGCCTGGGCCTGGCCATCAGCAAGCGGCTGGTGGAACTGATGGGCGGACGCATTGGTGTGGAAAGCGTGGAGGGCGAGGGCAGCTGTTTCTGGTTCGAGGTGGCCCTGGGCGCCGCGCGCAACGAGGTTGCGCAGCCGGCCGCCGTGCCTGCGCTGGGGACGCTGGAGGTGCTGGTGGTGGAGGATGTCGCCCTCAACCGCGAAGTGGTGGCGGGGCTGCTGGAACGCGACGGCCACCGAGTCACCCTGGCCGAGGACGCCGAGCCGGCCCTGGCCTTGTGCCGGCAGCGGCGCTTCGACCTGATCCTTCTCGACTTGCACCTGCCGGGCATGGCCGGCACCGAGTTGTGCCGATTGATCCGCACCGACGAGCTGGGCGCCAACCGCGACAGCCGCATCCTCGCCTTCACCGCCAGCCTGCAACCCGCCCTGGTGCGCAGTTGCCTGGATGCCGGGATGCAGGGCGCCCTGGCCAAGCCGCTGAAGCTGGACGACCTGCGCCGTGCCCTGGCCGGTCAGGTTCGGTCCCAGCCGCTCGCCGGGGATGCCGAATTGCTCGACCTGCAGTTGCTGGACACCCACCGTGGCCTGCTCGGCGAGCAGAAGCTCCAGGGACTGCTGGGCCTGCTGCGGCGCATGCTCGACGAGCACCGCGCCGGACTGCTGGAAGCCCTGGCGGCACAGGATTGCGCCGAGGTCGGTAGCCTTTCCCATCGCCTGGCCGGCAGCGGCGAGTCCCTCGGCCTGCGTGCCCTGGCCGCCTGCCTGCGGGAGCTGGAGTCGGCGGCCCAGGCCGGCGATACCACCGCCTTGCTGGCCCTGAAGCCGCGCCTGGAAGCGCTCCTGGCGGACTCCGCCGCGGTGCTCGATGGCTTGCTGCAACCGGTCCCGTGAAAATCGAACAATTTCCTTACGACTTTTTACAACTTCGATCCCGGCTTACAACGGCGTCTTACAAGTCCTTCCAATAATCGGCTCGAACCGCGCTCGAACGCGGTCCCAGTGGCCTATTGGAGACAAGAATAATGACCCGCAAAGCCCGCCTGCGTCGCCACCTCGCCTTGGAGGTGCGCCATGTCTGAAGAACGCATCCAGCTCACCCGCGCGCTGAAGAGCCGCCATATCTTCATGCTGTCCCTGGGCGGCGTCATCGGCACCGGCCTGTTCATGGGCTCTGGCTTCACCATCAACCAGGGCGGTCCCGCGGGTGCCGTGCTGGCCTACCTGGTCGCCGGCCTGCTGATGTACCTGGTTATGGTCTGCCTGGGTGAACTCTCGGTACAGATGCCGGTTTCCGGCTCCTTCCAGGCCCACGCCACCCGCTACATCGGCCCCGCCACGGGGTTCATGGTGGGCTGGGTCTACTGGCTGAGCTGGGCCACCACCGTCGGCCTGGAGTTCACCGCCGCCGGCATGCTGATGGACCGCTGGTTCCCCGATGTGCCCGTCGCGTATTGGTCGGCGCTGTTCGTGGCGCTGCTGTTCGGTATCAATTCCCTCAGCACCCGCGCCTTCGGCGAGGCCGAGTACTGGTTCTCGGGCGTCAAGGTGGCGGCCATCCTGATCTTCATCGTCGTCGGCATCCTGGCCATCTTCGGCGGCCTGCCGCTGGCCAATGGCGAGCCGGCGCCGAAGTTCTCCAACCTGATCGGCGATACCCTGTTCCCCAATGGCATTTCCGCGGTGCTCGCCGTGATGATGACGGTGGTCTACGCCTTCCAGGGCTGCGAGATCATGGGCGTCGCCGCCGGCGAGACCGACCAGCCGGAGAAGAGCATTCCCCGCGCGGTACGCAACGTGGTGTTCCGCGTGCTGATCTTCTACGTGCTGGCCATTATCGTGCTCTCGGCCATCGTGCCCTGGCAGCAGGCGGGCCTGATGGAGAGCCCCTTCGTCCAGGTGTTCGACATGGTCGGCATTCCCTTCGCCGCCGACCTGATGAACTTCGTGATCCTCACCGCCATCCTCTCGGTGGGCAACTCCGGCCTCTATGCCTGCACGCGCATCCTCTGGGCCATGTCCAAGTCCGGCATGGCGCCGCGCGGGCTGCAAAAGCTCAACAAGCGTGGCGTGCCGGTCTACGCCCTGTCCATCACCCTTTGCTTCGCGCTGCTGTCCTTGCTGACCAGCTTCGTCGCCGCGGACACCCTGTTCGTGGTCCTGACCGCCATCAGCGGCCTGGCCGGCACCGTGACCTGGATCGTCATCGCCCTGGCCCAGTACCGCTTCCGCCGCGAACACTACAAGGCCGGCGGCACCGTGCAGGACCTCAAGTACGCAGCGCCGCTGTTCCCGCTGATCCCGATGGCGTGCATCCTGCTGTGCACCTCGCTGTTCGTGTCCCTGGCCATGGACCCGACCCAGCGTCCGTCGCTGTACTGGGGTTTCGGCTTCATCGCCCTCTGCTATGGGGCCTACTACTTCCTGCAGTTCAAGCGTCAGCGCAGCCCTGTGCCGATTCCGGCGGCCTGATCCCCGGCGATACCCGGAAAAAAGCGCGGCAGAGCGATCTGCCGCGCTTTTTTGTTGGGCCTGCGCGGTCCAGGGCAGGCCTGCGGCCTGCTTGGCGAATGAATTCGCCCCTACAGGGTTCGCGCGGAGCCACCGGCATGCGTCACCCCTCTCCCTCCGGGAGAGGGGCCGGGGGAGAGGGCTACCTGCCCCAGCCAGCCCTGCCTCCAGCTCCGAGTTGTTCAAAGATGTAACAACTCCCGCGGGTCTTCCCCTTTGAGAAATAAAAAATCCAATAAAAACAAATGCATACGTAAATATCCGGGCTGTTACATACCCCATTCGGGCAGGATTGCCGTCTTGTTGAACAGTCGTTTAGGATCGCTTCAACTTCCTCATCATCAAAGACAACAAGACGAGGGCTCCATGACCACACTGCTCAGCCAGGTCGATGCCGGCATCGCCCGCATCACCCTGAACCGCCCCCAGCAGCGCAACGCGCTGGATATCCCCACCCTGAAGGCCCTGCTCGAGCTGCTGGACGCCCATGAGGCCGATCCGGCCGTGCGCGTGGTTGTGCTGAGCGGGGAGGGTCGCAGCTTCTGCGCCGGTGCCGATCTCGCCGAATGGGCCGAGGCCGAAGCCCGTGGCGAATTGGAAACCTACGGTTGGACCGAAACCGCCCACGCCCTGATGAGCCGCCTCCACGGCCTGGCCAAGCCCACCATTGCCGCCATCAATGGCACCGCCGTCGGCGCGGGGATGGACCTGGCGCTGTGCTGCGACTTCCGCATCGCCGCCGCCTCGGCGCGCTTCAAGGCCGGTTACACCGGCATGGCCTATTCGCCGGATGCCGGCGCCAGCTGGCACCTGCCGCGCCTGATCGGCGCCGAGCAGGCCAAGCGCCTGCTGTTCCTCGACGAACTCTGGGGCGCCGAACGCGCCTTGGCGGTCGGCCTGGTGGGCGAAGTCTGTGCCGACGAGCAGTTGCAGGAGGTCGCCGGTGAATTGGCCGCGCGCCTGGCCGCCGGCCCCACCTTCGCTTTCGCCCAGACCAAGGCGCTGATCCGCGATGGCGCGTCCCGCAGCCTGGCCCAGCAGCTGGAAGCCGAACAGGCCGCCGGCCTGCTCTGCGGCCGCAGCGAGGATGCCGCCGAGGCGCTGCGCGCCGTTGCCGAAAAACGTTCCCCCAAATTCAAAGGCCGCTGAGAGCGGGTAGGTGAAGCCATGGATTTCAAACTGACCCAGGAACAGGAAATGCTCGTCGAGGCGGTGAAGAGCTTTGTCGAGAAGGAACTGCTGCCCTTTGAAGAAGAAGTGGACCGCGCCGATGCCGTGTCCCCGGAACTGGCCGCGCAGATTCGCGGCAAGGCCATCGCCGCCGGCTTCTATGCCTTCAACATGCCGGAGGAGGTCGGAGGCGGTGGTCTCGACTATCTGTCCCAGGCGCTGATCGAGCGCGAGCTGTCCAAGGTGTCCTGGGCGCTGCACGTGTTCGTCGCGCGGCCCTCGAAGATCCTCATGGCCTGCAAGGGCGAGCAGATCGAGCAATACCTGCTGCCCTGCGTGCAGGGCGAGAAGATCGACTGCTTCGCCCTCACCGAGCCGGGCGCCGGCTCCGACGCCAACTCGATCAAGACCCGCGCCGTGCGCGACGGCGACGACTTCGTGCTGAACGGCGCCAAGCACTTCATCAGCCACGCCGGCCATGCCGACTTCGCCATCGTCTTCGCCGTCACCGACACCTATGAACACAACGGCAGGAAGCGCAATGCCGTGACCGCCTTCCTGGTGGACAAGGGCACCCCGGGCATGACCGTGCGCCGGGGGCCAAGATGCGTCAGCAACAAGGGCTACCACACCTACGAGATCTTCTTCGACGACTGCCGGGTGCCGGCCTCCAAGGTCCTCGGCGAAGTGGACAAGGGCTGGGAAGTGGCCAACGCCTGGCTCACCGCCGGCCGCGTGATGGTTGCCGCCAACTGCGTCGGCCAGGCCCAGCGCGCCCTCGACCTGTCGCTGCAATGGGCGGCCGACCGCAAGCAGTTCGGCCAGCCCATCGGCAGCTACCAGGGCATCTCCTTCAAGCTCGCCGACATGGCCACGCAGATCCGCGCCGCCGAGCTGATGACCCTGCACACCGCCTGGAAGATGGACCAGGGCAGCATGACCGACGGCGAAGCCGGCATGGCCAAGCTGTTCGCCAGCGAAGTGCTGGGCAAGGTGGCCGACGAGACGGTGCAGATCTTCGGCGGCATGGGCCTGATGGACGAAGGTCCGGTGGAACGCATCTGGCGCAACGCGCGGATCGAGCGGATCTGGGAAGGCACCTCGGAAATCCAGCGCCACATCATTTCCCGCGAACTGCTGCGGCCGCTGCTGCGTTGAGGGTAGGCCCACCATGAGTCAACGCGACAACCTCAAGCGCCTGCTGGCGCCCAAGCACCTCGCCTTCATCGGTGGCCGCAGCATGGCGCGCGCCCTCAAGCGCTGCGCCGAAGGCGGCTTCACCGGCCAGATGTGGCTGGTCAACCCGCAGCATGCAGAGCTGGAAGGCGTGCCCTGCGTGACCAGCGTCGCCGACCTGCCGTGCGGGCCCGATGCGGTGTTCATCGCTACCAACCGCGAGTTGACCCTGGACGTGGTCGCCGCGCTTGCCGCCAAGGACGCGGGCGGCGCCATCTGCTACGCCTCCGGCTTCGCCGAGACGGGCGAAGAAGGCCAGGCCCTGCAACGCCAGCTGCTCGCCGCCGCTGGCGAGATGGCCCTGCTGGGGCCCAATTGCTACGGCCTGCTCGACTATCTGCACGGCGCCGCCCTGTGGCCGGTGGCCCATGGCGGGCACCTGGTGGAGAAGGGCGTGGCGGTGCTTACCCAGAGCGGCAACTTCGCCTACAACCTGTCCATGAGCGACCGCTCGCTGCCGGTGGCCTATATGGCCTCGGTGGGCAACCAGGCGCAACTGGGCGTGGCCGAGCTGATGGATGTGCTGCTGGACGAGCCGCGCGTCACCGCCATCGGCCTGCACCTGGAAGGCCTGAAGAACGTCCCCGGCTTCGCCCGCGCGGCCTACAAGGCCTTGCAGAAGGGCGTGCCGGTGATCGCCCTGAAGACCGGCGTCTCCGAGATCGGTGCCGAACTCGCCCTCAGCCACACCAGTTCCCTGGCCGGCTCCGACGTGCTCTACGACAGCCTGTTCGAGCGCCTCGGGGTGATCCGCGTCAGCGGCCCGGTGAGCTTCATGGAAACCCTCAAGGCCGCCGCCTGCGGCAACCTGCCGGCCGGTCCCTCGCTGCTCGCGCTGGCCTGCTCCGGCGGCGATGCCGGGCTGATCGCCGACTATGCCGAACGCAACGGCCTGGCGCTGCCCAAACTGGACGGTGCCCAGCGCGATGAGCTGGGCCTGGTGTTGCCCGACTACGCCAATATCGCCAACCCGCTGGACTTCACCACCGCCATCTGGGGCGACGGCCCGGCCCTGGAGAAGATGCTCGACAGCGCCCTGCGCACCCCGGCCGACGCCGCCCTGCTGGTGCTCGACTACCCGGGCGAGGAGACCGGCGAGCGGCCGCAGTGCGACCTGCTGCTGGAGCTCTACTGCGCCGCGCTGAAGCGTCACGGCAAGGTCGGCTTCATCGCCTCGGCCTTCCCCGAGCTGCTGCCGGCCCACGCCCGCGAGCTGTTGCACGCCCAGGGCGTCGCCGCGCTGCAAGGCGTGGAGGACGGCCTGGCCGCCTGGGGTCGCATCGCCCACTACCGCCAACGCCGCGACGCATTGCTGGCTCGCGGCGAGGCGGCGCTGGTGCCGATCTGCCCGCTACCCCTGGAAGGCCAGGGCCGGCTCCTCGATGAGTGGCAATCCAAGCAGGCGCTGAAGCCCTTCGGCGTCCCCCTGCCCAAGGCCGTGCTGAGCACGCCCGGCCAGGCACGCGAGGCGGCCGCCGACCTCGGCTTCCCCCTGGTGCTCAAGGCGGTCAGCGCCGAGCTGCCGCACAAGACCGAAGCCGGAGGCGTGGCCCTCAACCTGCGCAACGAGGCGGCACTGGAAGCGGCGCTGTTCGACATGCGCGAGAGCCTCGCCCGGCATGCGCCGCAGCTGGCCTTCGAGCAGGTGCTGCTGGAGCGCATGGCCAGCGCGCGGCTGGCCGAGCTGATCGTCGGCATCAAACGCGAGGAAGGTTTCGGCCTAGCCCTGGTGATAGGCGCTGGCGGCATCCTCGTCGAGCTGCTCAGGGACAGCCGCAGCCTGCTGCTGCCGACCACCGACGCGGCGATACGCGAAGCCCTGCTGAGCCTGCGCAGCGCGCCCCTGCTCACCGGCTTCCGTGGCCGCCCGGCGGTGCACATGGAGGCGCTGGTGGACGCGATCCGTGCAGTGGCCGACTACGCCTGCGAACACGCCGACCAATTGCTGGAGCTGGATGTGAACCCGCTGCTGGTGGACGCCGAAGGCGCGGTGGCGGTGGATGCGCTGATTCGGCTGGGTAGTGCGAATTAACTCGGGCGTGGCACGTGAACTCCCCTCTCCCGCTTGCGGGAGAGGGGCGGGGGGAGAGGGGCTCTTTGCCGTTGCACCCTCTCCCCAGCCCTCTCCCTGAAGGGAGAGGGAGCTGAATCTTCAGAGGAGAAACCTCATGCAAGACCAGAAAACCCTCACCGGCGGCCAGGCCCTGGTCCGGCTGCTGGCCAACTACGGCGTCGACACCGTGTTCGGCATTCCCGGCGTGCACACCCTGGAGCTGTACCGGGGGCTGCCCGGCAGCGGCATCCGCCATGTGCTGACCCGCCACGAGCAGGGCGCCGGCTTCATGGCCGACGGTTATGCGCGAGTCAGCGGCAAGCCGGGCGTCTGCTTCATCATCACCGGCCCGGGCGTGACCAATGCCGCCACGCCCATCGGCCAGGCCTATGCCGATTCCATCCCGATGCTGGTGATCTCCAGCGTCAACCACACGGCGAGCCTCGGCAAAGGCTGGGGCTGCCTGCACGAGACCCAGGACCAGCGCGCCATCACCGCGCCCATCACCGCCTTCTCGGCGGTGGCGCTGACCCCCGAGGACCTGCCCGAACTGGTGGCCCGTGCCTTCGCCGTGTTCGACGGCGAGCGGCCGCGCCCTGTGCATATCTCGGTGCCGCTGGATGTACTGGCCGCCCCCGTGGCGCGGGACTGGACCCTCGAGGTGGTGCGCCGCCCCGGCCGCGGCCTGCCGGACAGTGATGCCCTCAAAGCCGCGGCGGACAAGCTGGCCGCGGCCAGGCGGCCGATGATCATCGCCGGTGGCGGTGCGCTGGAAGCCGCCGCTGCTGTGCGTGCCCTCAGCGAACGCCTGGCCGCACCGGTGTTCACCAGCGTTGCCGGCAAGGGCCTGCTGCCGCCGGAGGCGCCGCTGAACGCCGGCGCCAGCCTCTGCGTGGCGCCGGGCTGGGAGATGATCGCCGAGGCCGATCTGGTGCTGGCCGTAGGCACCGAGATGGCCGACACCGACTTCTGGCGCGAGCGCCTGCCGTTGTCCGGCGAGCTGATCCGCATCGATATCGACCCGCGCAAGTTCAACGACTTCTATCCCTGCGCCCTGGCCCTGAAGGGCGATGCCCGGCAGACCCTGGACGCGCTGCTGGCGCGTCTGCCGCAACAGGGCAGGGCGGGAGACGCGGCCGCCGCCCGCGTGGCGCTGCTGCGCGAGGCCATTCGCACCGGCCACGCGCCGCTGCAGGGTATCCACCAGGCGATCCTCGACCGCATCGCCGCCGCGCTGCCGGCCGATGCCTTCATCAGCACCGACATGACCCAGCTGGCCTACACCGGCAACTACGCCTTCGCCAGCCGGGCGCCGCGCAGCTGGCTGCACCCCACCGGCTACGGCACCCTCGGCTACGGCCTGCCCGCCGGCATCGGCGCCAAGTTCGGCGCGCCGGAGCGGCCTGGTCTGGTGCTGGTGGGCGATGGCGGCTTCCTCTACACCGCCCAAGAGCTGGCGACCGCCACGGAGGAGCTGGACAGTCCGCTGGTGGTGCTGCTTTGGAACAACGACGCCCTGGGCCAGATCCGTGACGACATGCTCGCCCTGGATATCGAGCCGGTCGGCGTGTTGCCGCGCAATCCGGACTTCGCCGGCCTGGCCCGCGCCTTCGGCTGCAGTGTGAAGCAGCCGCAGAGCCTCGACGAACTGGAGCGCGACCTGCGCGCCGGCTTCGGTCACCCCGGCGTCACCCTGATCGAACTGAAACACGCCTGCGCGCGCTGACCCTGCCCCGCGGCAAGTGACGCCGCTGGTGGAAATCGCTTCGCGATTTCCACCCTACATCGATGAAACATGCCCCGTGCAGGCTTCGCGCGGGGCAAGGAGTTCCCCATGCGCTTTTCCGATCTCACCCAACGCATCGCCGGCGACGGCGCGGCGGCCTGGAACATCCACTACCGCGCCCTGGAGCGCCAGGCGCGGGGCGACGACATCCTGCTGCTGTCGGTGGGCGACCCCGATTTCGACACCCCGCAACCCATAGTCCAGGCCGCCATCGACAGCCTGCTCAACGGCAATACCCACTACTCCGACGTGCGCGGCAAGTTCACCCTGCGCCAGCGCATCGCCGCCTGGCACAAGCAGCGCAGCGGCCAGGCGGTCGGCGCCGACCAGGTGGTGGTGCTGGCCGGTGCCCAGTGCGCGCTGTACTGCGTGGTGCAGTGCCTGCTCAATCCGGGGGATGAGGTGATAGTGGCCGAACCCATGTACGTCACCTACGAGGCGGTGTTCGGCGCCTGTGGCGCCAAGGTCATCCCGGTGCCGGTGCGTTCGGAGAACGGCTTCCGCATCCAGGCCGAGGACGTGGCCGCCGCCATCACCCCGCGCACCCGCGCCCTGGCCCTGAACAGCCCGCACAACCCCTCCGGCGCCAGCCTGCCGTGCTCCACCTGGGAGGCCCTGGCGGAACTCTGCATCGCCCATGACCTGTGGATGATTTCCGATGAGGTCTACAGCGAGCTGCTGTTCGAGGGCGAACACATCAGCCCGGCCAGCCTGCCGGGCATGGCCGAGCGCACCGCGACCATCAACAGCCTGTCCAAATCCCACGCCATGACCGGCTGGCGCGTGGGCTGGGTGGTGGGCTCCGAGGCGCTCACCGGGCACCTGGAGAACCTGGCCTTGTGCATGCTCTATGGCTCGCCTGACTTCGTCCAGGACGCCGCCTGCGTCGCCCTGGAAGCGCGCCTGCCGGAGCTGGAAGCGATGCGCGAGGCTTACCGCCAGCGTCGCGACCTGGTGTGCGCGGAACTGGCCGGCTGCCCCGGCCTGCGGGCGCTGAAGCCGGACGGCGGCATGTTCGTGATGGTGGATATCCGCGAAACAGGGCTGTCCGCCCAGGACTTCGCCGACCGCCTGCTGGATCGCCATGGCGTCTCGGTGCTGGCCGGCGAAGCCTTCGGCCCCAGCGCCGCCGGGCATATCCGCCTCGGCCTGGTGCTGGGCAGCGCGCCATTGCAGGAAGCCTGCCGGCGCATCGCCGACTGTGCCTCCGAGCTGATTGATGAACGCAAAACTGCATGAATGATGATTGGCTCCATGAACCGAATCCCTGATCGTTGGGCTTCGCTCTGCGCCAACCTGCGGACCTCCCCATAAGGAACATCCATGAAGATTCTGATCGTCCACGCCCACCCCGAACCGCAATCCTTCACCAGCGCCCTGCGCGATTTGGCGGTGGAGACGCTGCAAGGGCAGGGGCACCAGGTGCAGGTTTCCGACCTCTACGCGATGAACTGGAATCCCGTGGCGTCGGCTTCCGACTTTTCCGAGCGGGCCAACCCGGACTACCTGGTCTATGCCCTTGAACAACGCGAGGGGGTCAAGGCCGGCAATATCGCCGCGGACATCCAGGCCGAGCTGGACAAGCTGCTCTGGGCCGATCTCGTGATTTTCAACTTCCCGCTCTACTGGTTCTCGGTGCCGGCCATGCTCAAGGGCTGGATCGACCGCGTGCTGGTGTCCGGCGTCTGCTACGGCGGCAAGCGCTTCTACGACCAGGGAGGGCTGGCCGGCAAGAAGGCCCTGGTGAGCCTGACCCTGGGCGGCCGCGAGCACATGTTCGGCGAAGGCGCCATCCACGGACCGCTGGAAGACATGCTGCGCCCGCTGCTGCGCGGCACCCTGGCCTATGTCGGCCTGGAGGTGCTGCCGCCCTTCGTGGCCTGGCACGTGCCCTATATCAGCAACGAGGCGCGGCAGGATTTCCTGCGGGACTACCAGGCGCGCCTGCAGAACCTGGAGCAGGACGCGCCGCTCCAGTTCCCGCGCCTGGACCAGTTCGACGACAGGTTGTACCCACTGGCGCGTTGAATGCCAAAGGCCGCCTCCGGGCGGCCTTCTTTGTTGTATGGATAGCGCTCTTCTATCCGCCATCCGTGGTCCAGGCCAGTTCCGTTGGTGGACCGGTGAAGCGTGGTCCACCCTACGCCCGGCTATTCCGCGCAGGGCCGGCTGGCGGCAAGCAGCGGCAAACAGCCTTGCCGCTTTGCCGCCCGGCAAAACCTCCGTTGCCGCTTATTGCCGCTCATGAATTTTTCAAGCCTTTGAAAATAAAGGGGAAATAATTTTGGCACGGCCTTTGCTGAATGCCTGGCAAGCAAACCAGATTGCCACTGGCAAAGGTTCCGGACATGAGCATCAGTTTCGAAAAGGCCCTCGGCATCCATCAGCAAGCCCTCAGCTTCCGCGCCCAGCGCGGTGAGGTGCTGGCCAACAACATCGCCAATGCCGACACGCCGAACTACAAGGCTCGTGACCTGGACTTCGCCAGCGTGCTGGCCCAGCAGGCCGAGAAGGCCGCCCACGGCAGCTTCCAGGCGACCCGCACCAGCGAACGCCATATCGCCGCCGACGGCTTCGCGATGGGCGAGGGCACGCTGAAGTACCGCATCCCCTTCCAGGCCGCCATCGACCAGAACACCGTGGACGCCCAGCTGGAGCAGTCGAACTACACCGAGAACTCCATGCAGTTCCAGGCCAGCTTCACCTTCCTCAACAGCAAGTTCAAAGGGCTGATCAGCGCCCTGCGCGGCGAATGACGGAGAGCCAAGCCATGTCCCTGTCCAGCATCTTCAACATCGCCGGCACCGGCATGAGTGCGCAGAACACTCGGCTGAACACCATCTCCAGCAACATCGCCAACGCCGAGACGGTGTCCTCCAGTCTCGATGCGACCTACCGCGCGCGTCACCCGGTGTTCGCCACTATGTTCCAGGACAGCCTGGGCAATGGCGACCGTGGCTCGCTGTTCGCCGAGGACGACCAGTCCGGCGCCGGTGTGCAGGTGCTCGGGGTGATCGAGGACCAGGGCACCCTGGTTCCGCGCTACGAGCCCAACCATCCGGCCGCCAATGCGGAGGGTTATGTCTACTACCCCAACGTCAACGTGGTCGAGGAAATGGCGGACATGATCTCCGCCAGCCGTTCCTTCCAGACCAACGTGGAAATGATGAACACCGCCAAGCAGATGATGCAGAAGGTGCTGACCCTGGGTCAGTGATAGGGAGCGAGGGAACAGCATGAGTGTCAGCAGCGCATCCACGAGCAACACCGCCCAGTCGGTGCTCGACCAGTACAGCCGTACCACCGAAACCAGGAAAAGCAACGAGCTGGGCAAGAACGAATTCCTCGAACTGCTGGTCGCCCAGCTGAACAACCAGGACCCCCTGGCGCCCCAGGAGAACGGCGAGTTCATCGCCCAGCTGGCGCAGTTCAGCCAGGTGGAAGGCATCGAGAAGCTGAACTCCAGCATGGGCTCGCTGCTTTCCGGCTACCAGTCGTCCCAGGCCCTGCAGGCCTCGTCCCTGGTGGGCCGCAAGGTGATAGTCCCGGCCGACAAGGCGGTGGTGGACACCAGCGAAACCTTCAAGGCCAGCGCCACGCTGCCGGTGTCCAGCAGCAACGTCTGGGTCAACGTCTATGACGCCAACGGCGCGCTGGTGAACCGCGTCAATCTGGGCCAGCAGTCCGCCGGCAGCGTCAGCTTCATGTGGGACGGCAAGGATGCCAACGGCAATCTCATGCCGCCCGGCACCTACAAGTTCGAGGCGCAGGCCCAGTACGGCAACGAGACCAAGGGGCTCTACACCATGCTGCCGGCCAACGTCGACAGCGTCACCCTGGGGCAGAACGGCGGCGAGCTGATGCTCAATCTCGCCGGCATCGGCAGTGTCGGCCTCTCCAAGGTTCAGGTCATCGGTCAGTAGCGGCCGGCAAATTCGGCAAGGAGTAATCGCATGAGTTTCAACATCGGGCTGAGTGGCCTGCGCGCCGCCAACAAGGACCTCAACGTCACCGGCAACAACATCGCCAACGCCGGGACCACCGGGTTCAAGCAATCCCGCGCCGAGTTCGCCGACGTTTACGCATCCTCGGTGCTGGGCAGCGGCAAGAACTCGCAGGGCAGCGGGGTGCTGCTGTCGAGCGTTTCCCAGCAGTTCAACCAGGGCAACATCAACTACACGCAGAACGCCCTGGACCTGGCCATCAACGGCAACGGCTTTTTCCAGGTCAGCAACAACGGCGCGCTGAGCTACACCCGCGCGGGGTATTTCGGCACCGATCGCAACGGCTTCATCGTCGACAACTACGGCTACAACCTGCAGGGCTATACCACCGACGCCAACGGCGTCCTGCAGACCGGCTCGGTCGGCAACCTGAGAATCCAGACCAACAGCCAGGACCCGAAGGCCACCGGCAATGTGGTGCAGGGCTTCAACCTGAACTCGACCAATGCCGTGCCGACCAACGCCTTCAATCCCACGGACCCGACCAGCTACAACTCCTCGACCTCGACCAACATCTTCGATAGCCAGGGCAATGCCCATGTGATGACCCAGTACTTCGTCAAGACCGGGCCGAACGCCTGGCAGATGAACGTGCTGATCGACGGCAACCACCCGCTGGCGGGCGTGGCCAACCTGGAAGCCAACTCCGCGGCCGGCGCCGCCGGAGCGACACCCGCCAGCGTGGCTGCGGCGGTGGCGGCGCTGGCCGGCCCCGGTTCCAATGTGCTGCCGGCCCAGGTGACGGCCGCCACCAATGCCGCCGCGGCGGCGGGGGCGACGGTCGAGAGTGTGGTCGCGGCCATTGCCGCAGCGGGCAAGACGCCGGTGAGCGCGGAGCTGGAGTTCGACTCGGTGGGCAAGTTGGTGCAGCCGGTAACCTCCACCAACCCCGCCGCCTATGATCCGAACGCCGTTCCCGCCATGCCGGCGCCGCAGCCCACTGATATATGGGAGCTGAATGCCGACGGCACCCTCAAGATCAGGAGCTGGATTCCCTCCACCTCCAATGGCCAGCAGGACCCGGTGTTCCTCGCCAACGGGGCGACGGCCAATGCCACTGGCGTGAACCTGGACTTCCGCCAGGCCACTCAGTTCGCCAGTGCCTTCGCGGTCAACAGCGTTGCCCAGGACGGCTACACCACCGGCGAGCTGGCGGGGGTGGAGATCAGCGACACCGGCGAAATCTTCGCCCGTTATACCAATGGCCAGTCGCGGGTCCAGGGCCAGGTCATCCTGGCGAACTTCGCCAACGTCCAGGGCCTGGCGCCGGTGGGCAAGACCCAGTGGATCCAGTCCTCGGACTCCGGCGAGCCGGTGCGCAACCCGCCGCGTTCCGGGACCCTGGGTGCCATCCAGTCCGGCGCCCTCGAGGATTCCAACGTCGACCTGTCGGATCAACTGGTGAACCTGATCGTCGCCCAGCGCAACTACCAGGCCAACGCCAAGACCATCGAGACGGAGAGCGCGGTTACCCAGACGATCATCAACCTGCGTTGATGAGCCGGACCTTGTAGGAGCGAGAAAGTAGGGTGGACCACGCTTCACCGGTCCACCATCCGGGGTTTGGGACGACACCTCCGGTGGATGTGAAAAGCGACATCGACCCTTGTACGCGCTTGCCGCTTTTCTGTGGGGGGCGAATTCATTCGCAAACCGGACCGCAGGTTCGGCCTGGGAATCAGATTGGGGCTGCTGCGCAGCCCTTGGCGAATGAATTCGCCCCCACAACAAAGGCCCCGCCACACTCCGTAGCCGGGAAGCGTTCCGGGCGGCAAATCCCCTTGCCGCTGGCGGCAGCCGCTGGCCGCCAGTGTATTGACCAGGCCTCGCAAGAGGCCTGTTTGTTTTCAATAAACTCCTTTTATTTCAATGTCTTGTGATTGTTTTTCCGGTTTGGCACGAGGCTTGCTGAATGGCATGCATAGCGCCAAGGGCGGCAATGCCCACTCGGAGAGATTCATGGACAAGATGCTTTACGTCGCGATGAGCGGGGCCAGCCAGAACAGCCTGGCCCAGCGCGCCCACGCCAATAACCTGGCGAACATCTCCACCACCGGGTTCCGCCGCGACTTCGAGCAGGCGCGTTCCATGCCGGTGTTCGGCGACAGCTTCCCGTCGCGGGTCTATGCCATGACCGAGCGCCCCGGCACCGACTTCACCCCCGGCGCCCTGCAGGAGACCGGCCGCGACCTGGATGTGGCCGTCGAAGGGGAGGGCTGGGTCGCCGTGCAGGCAGCCGATGGCAGCGAAGCCTATGTGCGCACCGCCAGCCTGCAGATCGACGCCCTTGGCCAGCTGCGCACCGGCAACGGTTTGCCGGTCATGGGCAATGCCGGTCCCATCGCCATCCCGCCGGAGCAGAAGGTGGAGATTGGCCAGGACGGCACCATCAGCATCCGCGCCCTGGGCGAGAACCCCAACGTGGTGGCCGAGGTGGACCGCATCAAACTGGTCAACCCCGATCCGAAGCAGCTGGAGAAGGGCAGCGATGGCCTGATCCGCATCAAGGACCCGCAGCAGGCGGTGCAGGCCGACGCCAACGTGCGCCTGACCTCGGGCTTCCTCGAAGCCAGCAACGTCAATGCCGTGGAAGAGATGACCGCGATCCTCTCGCTGTCCCGCCAGTTCGAGCTTTCCGTGAAGATGATGCGTACCGCCGAGGACAACGCCTCGGCAATGGCGCGGGTCTTGCAGTTCAGCTAATCACCAGCACGCGGCGCCATGATTCCGGCGCCCGAGGAGAAATAGATGCTTCCGGCACTCTGGGTCAGCAAGACCGGCCTGTCCGCCCAGGACATGAACCTGACCACCATTTCCAACAACCTGGCGAACGTCTCCACCACCGGCTTCAAGCGCGACCGCGCCGAGTTCGAGGACCTGCTGTACCAGGTTCGCCGCCAGCCGGGTGGCCAGAGCAGCCAGGACAGCGAGCTGCCCACCGGCCTGCAGCTGGGTACCGGCGTGCGCATCACCGGCACCCAGAAGATCTTCACCCAGGGCAGCCTGCAGACCACCGAGCAGCCGCTGGACATGGCCATCAACGGCCGCGGCTTCTTCCAGGTGCTGCTGCCCGACGGCACCGTCTCCTACACCCGCGACGGCAGCTTCCACCTGAGCTCCGACGGCCAGCTGGTCACCTCCCAGGGTTTCGCCCTGGAGCCGGCCATCGTACTGCCCGCCGAGGTGCAGACCTTCACCGTGGGCGAGGACGGCACCGTCTCCGTGACCACGGTCGGCAACCCCGCCGCCCAGGTGATCGGCAACATCCAGACCGCCGACTTCGTCAACCCGGCCGGCCTGCAGGCCATCGGCAACAACCTGTTCCTCGAGACCGCCTCCAGCGGTGCGCCGCAGGTCGGCACCCCGGGCCTCACCGGCCTTGGCGTCGTGCAGCAGAACACCCTGGAAAACTCCAACGTCAGCGTGGTCGAGGAGCTGGTGAACATGATCACCACCCAGCGCGCCTACGAGATGAACTCCAAGGTCATCTCCACCGCCGACCAGATGCTCGCTTTCGTCACGCAGAACCTGTAACGCCCCGAGGTAGTCGCCATGAACCGGCTGATCATTCTTCTCCCGCTGCTCGGCATCACCCTTGTCCAGGGCTGTGTGCAGCCGGCTCCGCGACCCAACGACCCGTACTACGCGCCCGTGCTGCCGCGCACCCCGCTGCCGGCCGCGCAGAGCAACGGCGCCATCTACCAGGCCGGTTTCGAGACCAACCTCTACGACGACCGCAAGGCCTATCGCGTCGGCGACATCATCACCATCACCCTCAACGAGCGCACCCAGGCCAGCAAGAACGCCAACTCGCAGATCCAGAAGGACAGCAACGCCAACATCGGCCTGACCTCGCTGTTCGGCGGCGGCGTCTCGGTGAACAACCCCAACGGCGGCCTCAACCCGCTGGATGCCGCGCGCCTGTCCCTGGATGCCGAGTACAACGCCACCCGCGATACCAAGGGCGACTCCAAGGCGGGGCAGAGCAACAGCCTGTCCGGCTCCATCACCGTGACCGTGTCCGAAGTGCTGCCCAACGGCGTCCTCGCCGTGCGCGGCGAGAAGTGGCTGACCCTGAACACCGGCGACGAGCTGGTGCGCATCGCCGGCCTGATCCGCGCCGACGACATCGGCACCGACAACACGGTGCCTTCCACCCGCGTGGCCGATGCGCGCATCACCTATTCCGGCACCGGCGCCTTCGCCGACGCCAGCCAGCCGGGCTGGTTCGACCGGTTCTTCATGAGCCCGCTGTTCCCGTTCTGATGAGGCCGACCATGAAGCGACTGATCACCGTCCTCTGCCTGCTGCTCGCCGCAGGCGCAGCCCAGGCCGAACGCCTGAAGGACCTGGCGAGCATCCAGGGCGTGCGCACCAACCAGCTGATCGGCTACGGCCTGGTGGTGGGCCTGAACGGCACCGGCGACCAGACCACCCAGACGCCCTTCACCCTGCAGACCTTCAACAACATGCTGGCGCAGTTCGGCATCAAGGTGCCGGCCAACGTCGGCAACGTGCAGCTGAAGAACGTCGCGGCGGTGTCCATCCACGCCGACCTGCCGCCCTTCGCCAAGCCGGGCCAGACCATCGACGTCACCATCTCCTCCATCGGCAACGCCAAGAGCCTGCGCGGCGGCAGCCTGCTGATGGCGCCGCTCAAGGGCATCGACGGCAACGTCTACGCCATCGCCCAGGGCAACCTGGTGGTGGGCGGCTTCGACGCCGAGGGCAGCGATGGTTCGCGGATCACCGTCAACGTCCCGTCGTCCGGCCGCATTCCTTCCGGCGCCACCGTGGAGCGCCCGGTGCCGAGCGGTTTCGAGCAGGGCAACTTCCTCACCCTGAACCTCAACCGCCCGGACTTCACCACGGCGAAGAACATCGTCGACAAGCTCAACGAACTCCTCGGCCCGGGCGTGGCCCAGGCCATCGACGGCGGCTCGGTGCGGGTCAGCGCGCCGCTGGACCCGAGCCAGCGGGTGGACTACCTGTCGGTGATCGAGAACCTGGAAATCGAGGCGGGCCAAGCGGTGGCCAAGGTCATCATCAACTCCCGCACCGGCACCATCGTCATCGGCCAGAACGTGCGGGTGCAGCCCGCTGCCGTGACCCACGGCAGCCTCACCGTGACCATCACCGAAGACCCCATCGTCAGCCAGCCCGAAGCCTTCTCCGGCGGCCAGACCGCCGTGGTGCCGCGCTCCAAGGTCAGCGCCGACGAAGAGGCCAAGCCGATGTTCAAGTTCGGCCCCGGCACCACCCTCGACGAGATCGTCCGTGCGGTGAACCAGGTGGGTGCGGCCCCGTCCGACCTGATGGCCATCCTCGAAGCGCTGAAGCAGGCCGGTGCCCTGCAGGCCGACCTGATCGTGATTTAAGGAAAGGACGATGAACTCCAGACTCTCCACAGGCGTCGCCACCGGCTCCAGGCCGGACAGCGGCGCCTACACCGACCTGAACCGGCTCAGCCAGCTCAAGGCCGGCAAGGATCGCGACAGCGAGGGCAACATCCGCAAGGTGGCCCAGGAGTTCGAGTCGCTGTTCCTCAACGAGATGATGAAGTCCATGCGTCAGGCCGGCGAAGCCTTCGCCGAAGGCAACTACCTGAACAGCAACGAGACCAAGGCCTACCAGGACATGCACGACCAGCAGCTGGCCGTGACCCTGTCCAGGCAGGGCGGCGTCGGCCTGGCCGATGTGCTGACCCGCCAGCTGTCGAAGACCCGCCACGCCGAGCGGCCCAATCCCTTCGCCCAGGTCCAGGCCAGCGGTTCGGCGCAGGTGGCCAAGGCGGCCGACGCCACGGCCCCGGCGCGTGACGATTCGAAGCTGCTCAACCAGCGCCGCCTGGCCCTGCCGAGCAGGCTCAGCGACCGCCAGGTAGCCGGCATGGTGTCGTCGCTGGAACAGCTGGGCGGCAAGCCGCTGGCGGGCAGCGACTGGACCCCGGCCCGGGTCTATGCGGCACCCGAGCGCGAGTCGGTGGGCGTCGAAGCCGCCGGCAACGCCACGGGCGTCGGCAAGCGCGTGTTCGCCTCGCGCGATGAATTCATCGAGACCCTGCTGCCCATGGCCGAGAAGGCCGCCGAGCGCATCGGCGTCGACCCCCGCTACCTGGTGGCCCAGGCCGCCCTGGAAACCGGCTGGGGCAAGTCGATCATCCGCCAGGCCGATGGCGGCAGCAGCCACAACCTGTTCGGCATCAAGGCCCACCAGAGCTGGGATGGCGAGTCGGCGCGGGTGCTGACCACCGAATACAAGGGCGGCAAGGCGGTGAAGGAGTCGGCGTCGTTCCGCGCCTACAACTCCTTCGAGCAGAGCTTCCACGACTACGTGAGCTTCCTGCAGAACAACGACCGCTACCAGGAAGCGCTGGACTCCACCGACAACCCCGAGCGCTTCGTCCGCGAACTGCAGGAGGCGGGCTACGCCACCGACCCGCAGTACGCCCGCAAGATTTCCCGGATCGCCCGCGGCATGCAGATCTACCAGGCCGTTGCCGCCGTCGACGGCACGACCACCAGGACCTGAGGCTTGAGTCATGGCTGACTTGTTGAACATCGGACTGTCCGGGCTTGCCGTGAGCAAGACCCAGCTGTCCATCACCGGCCACAACATCACCAACGTCAACACGCCGGGATTCAGCCGCCAGGACGCCTCCCAGGCCGCGCGGCTCTCCCAGTTCAGCGGCGCGGGCTACATCGGCTCCGGTGCAGCGCTGACCGAGGTGCGGCGGACCTACAGCGAATTCCTCACCGCGCAGCTGCGCAACTCCACCGCGCTGAACAGCGATGTGGCCGCCTACAAGAGCCAGATCGACCAGCTGGACTCGCTGCTGGCCGGCACCACCACGGGCATCAGCCCATCGCTGCAGAAGTTCTTCGCCTCGCTCCAGGCCGCCGCGGAGGACCCGGCCAACACCCCGGCGCGGGAACTGGTGCTGGCCGACGCCGAGGGCCTGGCGCGGCGCTTCAACAACCTGCACGACCGCCTCAGCGAGCAGAACGGCTTTATCAACAGCCAGATGCAGAGCATCAGCGAACAGGTCAATCGCCTGGCGAGTTCCATCGGCAGCCTGAACAACGCCATTGCCGAGGCTTCGGCCAACGGCCACTCGCCCAACGACCTGCTGGATGCCCGCGACGAGGCGGTGCGCCAGCTGTCGAGCTTCATCGGCGTGTCGGTGGTGAAGCAGGACGACAACAGCCTCAACCTCTTCATCGGCACCGGCCAGCCGCTGGTGGTCGGTGGCACGGTCAGCCGCCTGGATATCGTCAACGGCACCGGCGACCCGACCCGCTTCGAGGTGGAACTGGTCAATGGCGGCACCCGGCAGAACGTCACCAGCCAGGTCAGCGGCGGCCAACTGGGCGGCCTGATCCGCTACCGCAACGAAGTGCTCGACTCCTCGCTCAATGCCCTGGGCCGCCTGGCGATGGCGGTGACCGAGCAGGTCAACGGCCAGCTGGGCCAGGGGCTCGACCTCAAGGGGCGCGTCGGCTCGATGCTGTTCGGCGACTACAACACCCCCGAACTGGCGGACCTGCGTGCCCGTGCCTTCGCCGACAACGCCTCGGGCGTGGATGCCTCGCTGACCATCGACGACACCAGCCTGCTCGGCACCAGCGACTATCGCCTGGAATTCGACGGCACCTCCTACCAGGCGCGGCGCCTGAGCGACGGGGCGCCCATGACCGTCACCGTCGACCCGGCCAACCCCCTGAAGCTGACCCTGAAGGACGCCTCGGGGCGCGACCAGGGCTTCAGCGTGACCCTCACCGGCACGCCGGCCGCTGGCGACCGCTTCATGCTCGAACCGACCCGCACTGGAGCCTCGTCCATCTCGGTGGAACTGGACCAGGCCGACCAGCTGGCCTTCGCCGCGCCCCTGCGCAGCGAGGCCAACCTGCAGAATCGCGGCAACGCGGTGATCGGCGCGCCGGAAATCACCCAGGTGATCGACCCGGCCAACCTGGCCGGCATGCAGGCGCTGCGCTCCGACCCGCTGCAGCAGGGCGTGATCGGCGGCTTTCCCAGCCTGACCCTGACCTACGATTCCGCCAGCGGCCAGCTGCAGTTCCCCTCGCCGCTGCCGCCGGGCGTGCGCATCACCACGGTGCCGCAGCTACCGCCGGCGCCCGCGCCGAGCGACATCAGCGGCCTCGCTGTCACTCCGGGGCAGTCCAACAGCCTGTCCTTCGCGGTGGAAGTCACCGTGGGCGGGGTGACCCAGAGCTACAGCATCCAGCAGACCTTCAGCGGCCAGCCGCAGAACGGCGATATCTTCACCCTGGGCTTCAACAAGGGTGGCGTCTCCGACAACCGCAACGCCCAGAAGCTGGTGGACCTGCAGAACAAGGCCACCGTGGGTGTCGATTCCACCCTCGGCAGCAAGGGCTCCGGCGTCAGCTTTTCCGACGGCTACGGCCAACTGGTGGAACGGGTCGGCACCCTGACCGCCCAGGCCCGCCAGGACAGCGAGGCCTCCGGCGCCATCCTCAAGCAGGCCAGCGACAACCGTGACTCCTTGTCAGGGGTCAACCTCGACGAAGAAGCCGCCAACCTGATCAAGTTCGAGCAGTACTACAACGCCTCGGCCCAGATCATTCAAGTTGCGCGCTCCTTGTTCGATACCCTGATCAGCAGCTTCCGCTAACGGGCCATCGCCATGCGAATTTCCACTCTCCAAGCCTTCAACAACGGTGTGAACGGCCTGCAGCGCAACTTCTCCGACGTCGCCCGCACCCAGGAGCAGATCAGCACCGGCAAGCGCATCCTCACCCCGGCCGACGACCCGGTGGCCTCGGTGCGCCTGCTGCAGCTGGACCAGCAGCAGGCCGTGCTCGAGCAGTACCAGGGCAACCTCGCCGCGGCGCAGAACAGCCTGAGCCAGGAAGAGGCCACGCTGAACTCGGTGAACAACCTGCTGCAGCGCGTGCGCGAACTGGCGGGGTCGGCGGGCAATGGCGCCTTGAGCCAGGCCGACCGCAAGGCCATCGCCACCGAACTGGCCGAGCGCGAGGACGAGCTCCTCGGCCTGATGAACACCCGCAACGCCCGCGGCGAATACCTCTTCGCCGGCTACCAGGGCAAGACCCAGCCCTTCGTGCGCAATCCGGACGGCAGCTACAGCTACCAGGGCGACGAAGGCCAGCGCCAGCTGCAGGTCGCCAGCTCCCTGCAGGTACCCATCAGCGACAACGGCCGGGCCCTGTTCGAGAACTCCATCAACGCTGCGCGCCTCGCGGTCGCCGGCAACCCGGCGGCACCGGCCGCTCCCTATGTCAGCGGCGCCCTGGTGGACGACGAGGTGAGCTTCGCCAACTTCCCGGCGGGCGGCATCCAGCTGGACTTCAACGACCCGGCCGATCCGCTCAAATACAGCCTCACGCCCCTGCCGCAGCCCGCGGCGGGGCCGGTGGTCAATGGCAGCCTGACGGCGGGCAAGGACACCAAGGTCAGCTATGGCGGCGTCACCTTCCACATCAACGGCACGCCACCCAATGGCGCCAGCGTCACCATCGCCCCGCCCGACGATGACCCCGCCACCGCGCCGGCGAACAAGGTAGGTCTGCTGGACACCATCGCCAGCCTGCGCAAATCCCTGGAGTCCGGCGTCGACACTCCCCAGGGCAGCCGCGAAGTCCGCGACGCGGTGGCACTGGCCCTGACCAACCTGGACAACGGCATGACCACCCTCGACACCGTGCGCGGCCAGATCGGCGCGCGGCTGAACATAGTCGAGTCCACCCAGACCTCCCACGAGGAAGTGGGCCTGGTGAACAAGAGTGTCCAGGCCGAACTGCGCGACCTGGATTACGCCGAGGCCATTTCCAGGCTGTCCATGCAGTCGATCATCCTCGAGGCGGCGCAGCAGAGTTACGTGAAGATCAGCGGGCTGAACCTGTTCAACCAGTTGCGCTGACCCCAGCTGTTTGCCCTGCGAGGCTTCGATCCTGCTTCGAAGCCTGGCCATTGCACGGACAGCCCCCTCTCCCTTCAGGGAGAGGGCGGGGGGAGAGGGTGACCGGACCCGTGCAAAGGTTGGATGGCATCCTCTGCCCATCGAGGCTCACTGTCGCGCCGGACCATCTCCAAGGCCGCGTCCTTTCATTTCAACTTGGGATGTCCTTCGGGTGTCATGAGCAATCGGCTCTGCCTGTTACAGCTCAAGTTGTCCGGCTAGAGCGACGGAGCTGACCAGGTAGGGTGCGCGTGGCGCACCTTACGGTGGAGCAAGTGCAGGTGTTTTGCCCCGAGTGCGTCGATCAACCCCTCCCTCCAGTAGCGTGAGAGAGCCAGGATCGATGGGTTTCGCAAGCTCTACCCATCCTACGGGCTGCTTCAGTGCCCATCCAAGGCACGGATATCCCCCTCTCCCTTCAGGGAGAGGGCTGGGGAGAGGGGAGGGCATCCGGGGGCCACAAGGAATCCGAAGGGGAGACCTTCGGCCTCCATGGCGAATGAATTCGCCCCTACAGGGTCATACAGGCGGCACCTGCGCCGGACCCTCCCCATAGCCGCGCCCTCCACTCCTAAGTCCTTGTCAAGACAGCAAAAATAAAAAAACGAAAAAATCTTCCAGCAAGCCCTAAAGGTCCCAAGGGCAGGGCCGATACAAAGGACGAATGCGAACTCACTGGCGCCTGAGCATGGAGGCCCGCGGGTCGCTCACTCAGGTAACCACCAGGTCCCTTTGGAGAGTCCACCATGGCCTTGACCGTCAATACCAACACCTCTTCCCTCAACGCCCAGCGCAACCTGGGGGCGTCCTCCAATGCGCTGAGCACCTCCCTGCAGCGCCTTTCCACCGGTTCGCGCATCAACAGCGCCAAGGACGACGCCGCCGGCCTGCAGATTTCCAATCGTCTGACTGCTCAGATCAATGGATTGAATGTGGCAGCTCGCAATGCGAATGACGGGATTTCCGTTGCGCAAACAGCGGAAGGAGCATTGCAGGAGACCACGAACATCCTGTTCCGGATGCGCGACCTTACGCTGCAAGCTGGTAACGGTAGCAACAATGCTGATGATCGCACCGCTATCAATACAGAGCTGACCGCCCTTAAAGACGAACTTGATCGAATCGCATCCACCACCACCTTTGGTGGGGTAGCTCTTCTGGACGGTTCTTACGACAAGGATTTCCTGGTAGATGCCAACGCTGCGGCGGCAGGTGGGGTGAAAATCACCATTGAATCTGGCACTGCAGGAGAGGGATTCAGTTCGACCAATTTGGGAGTTAATACGCTCGACGCAACAACAATTACCGATCAGGCGACCACCGAAACTGCTGTGACTGCCATCGATGCGGCTATCAAGGAGGTTGATACCTCTCGTGCAAACCTTGGTGCGGTACAGAATCGCCTCGGCAGCACAATTTCCAACCTGCAAAACATCGCCGAGAACCAATCGGCATCCCGTGGCCGTATCAAGGACACCGACTTCGCCGCTGAAACCGCCAATATGACCAAGAACCAGGTGCTGCAACAGGCCGGCACCGCGATCCTGGCCCAGGCCAACCAGCTGCCGCAGGCGGTGCTCAGCCTGCTCCGCTGATACCGGCAGCGAGTCCGCGTAACCACCACGGGGGGAAGTGCCTGGCGCTTCTCCCCGTCTTGCCATGTGAGGTGAGGCGATGGACGTTACGAAAATTCAGGCCCAGCCGCAGGGGCTAGCCGTTACCCGTCAGTCCCAGGTGGGCAACGACCTGGCGGTCGGCTCGGCTGGAAAGCCAGCGGAAAGGGAAGCGGCCAAGGCCGAGGAGAAACCGGTCGAGGCTGCGTTATCCAATATCCAGGACTTCGTGCAGCACATTCAGCGCAACCTGAGCTTTGCCCTAGACGAGTCCAGCGGGCGGGTGGTGGTGAAGGTCACCGATGCCGAGTCCGGCGAGCTGATCCGGCAGATACCCTCAGAAGAAGTGTTGAGGCTGGCGGAAAGCCTGTCCGAGGCCCGCAGTCTGCTGTTCCAGGCCGAGGCTTGATTCAGGGTTGGCATGGGATTTGTAGCAATGGGGCACCAGGTACTGTGGTGCCAGAAGCTTGACGAGGGGGAGAAATGGCAGGGATTACGGGACTGGGTTCGGGGCTTGACATCGACAGCATCGTGTCTGCCCTGGTAAAGGCGGATCGTGCGCCTAAAGATTTGCAACTGGCGCGACTGGAAAAAACTACGAACACGAAGTTCACCGCATTAGGTCAGCTAAAGAGCGTGTTGAGCGAATTCCATACTGCCCTCAAGGACCTGAACAAGTCGTCCCTGTTCGAGAATCGTTCCGCGACCTCGTCCGATACCAGCCTACTCACCGCTACTGCCGCCAAGTCGGCCCTGGCCGGCACCTACAGCATCAAGGTCAGCCAGTTGGCCACCGGCAGCAAGGTGGGCACGGCGGCCCTGGCCAGTGACTACAAGGTGCCCACCAACGCCGATGCCAATGGCATCGCCGGCAAGCTGACGGTCAAGGTCGGGGCCAGCGATACCGGCACCGAAGTCGAGATCGCCGAAGGCGCCACCCTCACCGAAGTGCGCGATGCGATCAATATTCAGCTCAAGGAAAAGGGCGTTACCGCGAACCTTGTGAGTAACCCCAGCGATGGCACCACCCGTCTGGTGCTCAGCTCCAGCAAGAGCGGTGCCGGCAACGATGTGCAGATCACCAGCAGCGACCCGGACCTGGCCTCGCTGACCATCGGCAGCGGAACCCTGAGCAGCGCCGATCCCGCCAGCAGCGGCATTATCGAAGCCGCGCGCAATGCCAAGTTCAGCATCGACGGCCTTGAGCTGGAAAGCGCCAGCAATAGCGTGACTGGGGCCATTCCCGAAGTCACCGTCGACCTCAAGGCGGCCAGCACCGAAAAGACCATCACCCTGACCATCGACCAGGACAAGGATGGGGTGAAATCTCAGATCGGCAAGTTCGTCGATGCGTACAACAAGGTGGTCACCATCACCAATAAGCTGACTTCGGTAACGCCTTCCAGCAGCGGCGATGCTCCGATCACCGGAGGCCTGGTGGGGGATGCCACGGTAAGGAACCTGCTCGGCGGGATTCGCAATACCCTGGCGGAACCGGCGGAACCGGCGGATCAGGAGGGTATCCGCGTCCTCGCCGATCTGGGTATCTCCACCCAGAAGGACGGTACCCTGAAGATCGACGACACCAAGCTGGACAAGGCCCTGAAGGACAATTTCGACCAGGTGGCGAGCTTTTTCACCGGCGACACTGGACTGATGAGCCGCTTGGACAAGCGCGTCGACAGCTTCGTGCAGACCGGCGGCATACTGCAGCAGCGCATGGATGGCCTGCAGAGCACCCTCAAATCGGTGGACAAACAGAAGGAGGCCCTGGAGGTCCGAGTCGCCCAGGTTCAGGAGCGCCTCTACAAGCAGTTCAATGCCATGGACTCCATGGTCAGCCAGCTCACCCAGACCAGCGACCGCCTGACCCAGGCGCTGGCCAGCCTGCCGGGCGTGGTCAGCAAGGATTGATCGCCATGCCGAATCCCATCGAAACCTACAAACAGGTGGTCGCCAGCCCCGAGGTCTCGCCCTACGAGGCGGTGCGCCTGCTGCTGCAAGGCGCGCTGGAGCGCATCTCCCTGGCCCGTTTCGCCATGCAGCAGGGCAACCCCGAAATGCGTGGCAATGCCCTGGGTTCCACCCTGGATATCCTCGGTGCCTTGCAGGCGGGGCTGGACCCGCAACTGGGTGGCGAGATCGCCGCCAACCTCGATGCCCTCTACGACTACATGACCCGCCGCCTCGCGGGCGTGGCGCTGGACTCCACGCCGCGCCGGCTGGATGAGGTGGAGGCCCTGCTGTTGCAGATCAAGGAAGCCTGGAATGGCATAGGTCCCGAGGTGGGTGCTTCCGCCGGTTGAGCTGGTGGCTGCTATTGAGGGATCGTGAGCCACTCGGGAGAATTCGCGAGCAAGCTCGCTCCTACAGGTCCTGTGCGCTACCGCAAAATTTGCATTGGATCGGGCTAAAGCTTGCCGTTGGTCGGCCGATACCTGGGGTATCAGCCAGACAGCGCAGCCGGAGTCACCATGTACGCAGCCACAGCCCTCAAGCAGTACCAGTCGGTCAATGTCCAGGCCCAGGTCTTCGATACCACGCCGCACCGCCTGATCCAGATGCTGATGGAAGGTGGCCTCGGCCGGCTGGCCCAGGCCCGCGGCGCCATGGAGCGCGGCCAGGTTGCCCTCAAGGGCGAACTGCTGGGCAAGGCCATCGCCATCATCGGCGGCCTGCGCGATGGCCTCGACCGGCAGAAGGGCGGCGAGATCGCCGCGAACTTGGACGGCCTGTACGAGTACATGGAAGGCCGCCTGCTGCAGGCCAACCTGGAGAACGATGCCGCTCTGGTCGACGAAGTGGCCGGATTGTTGCGAGAAATCAAGTCCGCCTGGGATGCCATCGCACCCTGAGCGGCAGTAGAGGACGACACCATGAATTCATCCGTTCAGCGTCTCGAAAGCACCGGCAGCGCCCTGCGCGCCGCCCTGGCCAACCAGGATTGGGCGGCCATCGGCGAGCTCGACCAGCAGTGCCGGCAGGCCGTCGACGACGCCATGGTCGATGCGGTGTCCGACACCGAGGTCCTGCAGGCGCGCATGGAAGAGTTGCTGGCCCTCTACCGCGAGCTGGTCACCCTGTGCCAGGCCGAGCAGCAGCGCCTGGCCGGCGAGCTGATCCAGCTAAACCAGGCCAAACAGGGCGCCAAGGTCTACCAGCTGTTCGGCTGATAGCTGTGCGATGTTCTTCTGCCATTAAATCGACACTGTACTGACAACTGCTTAGCCGTTCCGTCGGCTGGATCAAAAAAAGCACGCCATAAATTTGACTCGGCAGGGGTTTTTCACTTTACTAGTGGCCAATTGCCGGTCGATCCCGCACCCGGGAAGCACCGTCTCCCCATGCGCCGTGGAATACGGCGTCCAGCCCAGAAAAAGCAAGAACCCGACAATGTGGCGTGAAACCAAAATCCTGCTGATCGACGACAATGGCGATCGCCGCCGCGACTTCGCGGTGATCCTGAATTTCCTCGGTGAAGAGTACCTGGCCTGTGCCAGCAACGACTGGCGGGACATGACGGGTTCCCTGGCCTCCAGTCGCGATGTCCTCTGCGTGATGCTGGGCGAAGTGAGCGCCAAGGGTGGCGTGCTCGAGCTGATCAAGCAGGTGCTGGCCTGGGACGAATTCCTCCCGGTGTTGCTGCTCGGCGATCAGGTCCAGGCGGATTGGCCGGAAGACCTGCGCCGCCGTCTCCTGGTCAGCCTGGAGATGCCGCCGAGTTACAACAAGCTGCTCGATTCCCTGCACCGCGCCCAGGTGTATCGCGAAATGTACGACCAGGCCCGCGAGCGCGGCCGCCAGCGCGAGCCGAACCTGTTCCGCAGCCTGGTGGGCACCAGCCGTGCCATCCAGCAGGTGCGGCAGATGATGCAGCAGGTGGCCGACACCGACGCCAGCGTGCTGATCCTCGGCGAGTCCGGCACCGGCAAGGAAGTGGTGGCGCGCAACCTCCACTACCATTCCAAGCGTCGCGAAGCGCCCTTCGTGCCGGTCAACTGCGGCGCCATCCCGGCGGAGTTGCTGGAAAGCGAATTGTTCGGCCATGAGAAGGGCGCCTTCACCGGCGCCATCACCAGCCGGGCGGGGCGCTTCGAGCTGGCCAACGGCGGCACCCTGTTCCTCGACGAGATCGGCGACATGCCGCTGCCGATGCAGGTCAAGCTGCTGCGGGTGCTGCAGGAGCGCACCTTCGAGCGGGTCGGCAGCAACAAGACGCAGAACGTGGACGTGCGCATCATCGCCGCCACCCACAAGAACCTCGAACAGATGATCGAGGCCGGCAGCTTCCGCGAAGACCTCTACTACCGCCTCAATGTCTTCCCCATCGAGATGGCACCGCTGCGCGAGCGGGTGGAAGACATCCCGCTGCTGATCAACGAGCTCATCGCCCGCATGGAGCACGAGAAGCGCGGCTCCATACGCTTTAACTCCGCCGCCATCATGTCCCTGTGCAACCACGACTGGCCGGGCAACGTTCGCGAGCTGGCCAACCTGGTGGAGCGCATGGCGATCATGCATCCCTACGGTGTCATCGGTGTCAGCGAGCTGCCGAAGAAATTCCGCCACGTCGACGACGAGGACGAGCAGCTCAAGGCCAGTCTGCGCGAGGAGATCGAAGAGCGTTCGGCCATCGGCGCCGGCCTGCCGGGCGTCAGTGCCCCGGCACTGCTGCCGCCGGAGGGCCTGGACCTCAAGGACTACCTCGGCAACCTGGAGCAGGGCCTGATCCAGCAGGCGCTGGACGATGCCTCCGGCGTAGTGGCCCGCGCCGCCGAGCGCCTGCGCATCCGGCGTACCACCCTGGTGGAGAAGATGCGCAAGTACGGCATGAGCCGTCGCGACGAGGAATTGGCGGAAGAATAATTCCGCTTTTTCCAAGTGCCTGTTTTATAAGGAAAACATTTTAGGCATGGGTATTGCTTTGTCTCGCTCGACCGACCGTCTGCTGACGGTCGATGGAGCGAGAGAAGAGCATGAACCCAGCCGTCATCCCCGCGCAGAATCCGCAAGCATCCCCGGCCGAACAGGCAAGCCGTGCAGGCCTTGAACAGGCCTTCGCGCTGTTCAACCAGATGTCGGCCCAGCTCAGCGAGTCTTACAGCATGCTGGAGGCGCGGGTCACCGAGCTGAAGGGGCAGCTGGCCCTGGTCAGCGCCCAGCGGATGCAGGAACTGGCGGAGAAAGAGCGCCTGGCCAACCGCCTGCAGAGCCTGCTGGACCTGCTGCCCGGCGGGGTCATAGTGATCGACGGCCAGGGCGTGGTGCGCGAGGCCAATCCCGTGGCCCGCAATCTGCTGGGCCAGCCCCTGGCAGGCATGCTCTGGCGTGAGGTGATCGCCCGCAGTTTCGCCCCCCGCGAAGACGATGGCCATGAAATCTCCCTCAAGGATGGCCGCCGCCTTTCCATCGCCACCCGTTCCCTGAATGCCGAACCCGGCCAGCTGGTGCTGCTCACCGATCTGACGGAAACCCGTCGCCTGCAGGACCAGTTGGCCCGCCACGAACGCCTTTCCGCCCTCGGGCGCATGGTCGCCTCCCTGGCCCACCAGATCCGCACGCCGCTGTCCGCGGCCTTGCTCTACGCCGGCCATCTCAATCAGCAGGTGCTGCCGGTGGAGCAGCAGCAGCGTTTCGCCGGCCGCCTCAAGGAGCGCCTGCACGAACTGGAACACCAGGTTCGCGACATGCTGGTGTTCGCCCGCGGCGAGCTGCCGTTGCCGGATCGCCTGGCGCCATCTGCGCTGTTCGCCGCCTTGCGTGCCTCCGCCGAGTCCCATGTGGAAGGCCGTCAGGTGCGCTGGCAGTGCGACCTCGCCGAAGGCGAGCTGCTGTGCAACCGCGACACCCTGGTGGGCGCCATGCTCAACCTCATCGAGAACGCCAACCAGGCCGCCGGCCGCGACCTGCGGCTGAAGGTGCACCTCTATCGCCGCGGCGGCGACCTGCTTCTCTCCATCAGTGACAACGGCCCGGGCATCGATGCCGCCACCCTGGCGCGCCTGGGCGAGCCCTTCTTCACCACCAGGACCACCGGCACCGGCCTCGGGCTGGCGGTGGTCAAGGCGGTGGCGCGCGCCCACCAGGGCGAGCTGCGGCTGCGTTCGCGGCCCGGCCGCGGCACCTGCGCCACCCTGGTCCTGCCGCTGATTCCCGCGGCGCAATCGGTTACTCAGGAGTAAAGGACGATGACTGCCAAAATTCTGCTGGTCGAGGATGATCGCGCCCTGCGTGAAGCCCTGGCGGACACCCTGCTGATCGGCGGCTACGACTTCCGCGCGGTGGACTGCGCCGAAGCCGCCCTGGTGGCCCTGGGGGAGGAGCCCTTCGGCTTGATGGTCAGCGACGTCAACATGCCCGGCATGGACGGCCATCAGTTGCTGGCCGTGGTCCGCCAGCGCCATCCGCAACTGCCGGTGCTGCTGATGACCGCCTATGGCGCCGTGGAGCGCGCGGTGGAAGCCATGCGCCAGGGCGCCGCCGATTACCTGGTGAAACCCTTCGAGCCCAACACCCTGCTGGAGCTGGTGGCGCGCCATGCCCTGGGCCGCGTCGCCCCGGCCGCCAGCGATGGCCCCGTGGCCCTGGAGCCGGCCAGCCGCCAGTTGCTGGAACTGGCCGCGCGGGTGGCACGCAGTGATTCCACCGTGCTGATTTCCGGCGAGTCCGGCACCGGCAAGGAGGTCCTGGCGCAGTACATTCACCAGCAGTCGAACCGCGCCAACGGGCCCTTCATCGCCATCAACTGCGCAGCCATCCCGGACAACATGCTCGAAGCCACCCTGTTCGGCCATGAGAAGGGTGCCTTCACCGGCGCCATCGCCAGCGCCCCGGGCAAGTTCGAGCTGGCCGACGGCGGCACCATCCTGCTCGACGAGATCTCCGAAATGCCCCTGGGCCTGCAGGCCAAGCTGCTGCGTGTGCTGCAGGAGCGTGAAGTGGAGCGGGTGGGCGCGCGCCGGCCCATCAGCCTGGATATCCGCGTGCTCGCCACCACCAACCGCGACCTGGCCGGCGAGGTGGCGGCGGGGCGTTTCCGCGAGGACCTCTACTACCGTCTCTCGGTCTTCCCGCTGGCCTGGCGGCCGCTGCGCGAGCGCCCGGCGGACATCCTGCCCCTGGCCGAGCGCCTGCTGGGCAAGCACGTCAAAAAAATGAACCACGCCCCCGTGCGCTTCTCCGTCGAGGCCCAGGCGGCCCTCGTGGCCCACGCCTGGCCGGGCAACGTCCGCGAACTGGACAACGCCGTGCAGCGCGCGCTGATCCTGCAGCAGGGCGGGGTGATCCAGCCCCAGGACCTCTGCCTGACCGCGCCCATCGGCATGGCCCTGGCGCCGGCTGTTCCAGTCGCCGCGCCGGTACTGCCGATGGCCCCCGTGCCCACTGAGGCGCCCAGCGCCCTGGGCGACGACCTGCGCCGCCACGAGTTCCAGATGATCATCGACACCCTGCGCTCCGAGCGCGGCCGCCGCAAGGAAGCCGCCGAACGCCTGGGCATCAGCCCGCGCACCCTGCGCTACAAGCTGGCGCAGATGCGCGATGCGGGGATGGATGTCGAGGCGTATCTGTACGCTAGCTAGTAGCTAGTAGCTAGAAGCTGGAAGCTGGAAGCTGGAAGCTGGAAGCTGGAGGCTGGAGGCTGGGTGGCGCCGTAGGATGTGGCGGGCGGCGTCCCGCATACCCATCGATCAAGGCTGATGGGTATCGCAGGCTCCACCCATCCTACGGGGCGCTTTGCCATCTGGAAGCCCGGAGTTCTCTCCGGGCTTTCTTCTTCCAGCTTCAGGCTTCCCGCTTCCAGCTGCTCTTAACTGGCACCCTTGTTGCACATACCCCGCATCGGACCGCGCAGCGTCAAAAAATCGCGGCAGTTGGAGGAATGTGATGAGCCAGGGTGTCGAGTTCAATCGCCTGATGTTGGAAATGCGCGCCATGCAGATGGATGCCATGGCCCGCAAGCCTGCTCCCGCGGCTACCCCGGAGGCCGGCGCGCCGAGCTTCGCGGACATGCTCGGGCAGGCGGTCGACAAGGTCGCCGACACCCAGAAGGCCGCCAGCGAAATGGCCAGCGCATTCGAGGTGGGCCAGAAGGGCGTGGACCTCACGGATGTGATGATCGCGTCGCAGAAAGCCAGCGTCTCCTTCGAGGCCATGACCCAGGTGCGCAACAAGCTGGTCCAGGCGTACCAGGACATCATGCAGATGCCGGTTTGAGGACGGATTGAGAAATGGCTGAAGCCGCTGTTGCAAAGGTCCTCGCCAAGGCAGGCGCATCGGGTGAGGCGGACGGGAAGAAACCGCTGCTCGGCCTGTCTTTCCTGGATAACCTCTCGCAGATGACGGTGCTGCGCCAGGTCGGCCTGCTGGTGGGCCTGGCCGCCAGCGTCGCCATTGGCTTCGCCGTGGTGCTCTGGTCCCAGCAGCCGGATTACCGCCCGCTGTACGGCAGCCTCTCGGGAATGGACGCCAACCAGGTGGTGGAAGCCCTGGGCGCCGCCGATATCGGCTACAAGATCGAACCCAACTCCGGCGCCCTGCTGGTGAAGTCCGAAGACCTCGCCCGTGCGCGCATGAAGGTCGCCGCAGCCGGCGTGGCCCCCGGCGACAACACTGTCGGCTTCGAGATCCTCGACAAGGAGCAGGGCCTGGGCACCAGCCAGTTCATGGAAGCCACCCGCTACCGCCGCGGCCTGGAAGGCGAACTGGCGCGCACCATTTCCAGCCTGAACAACGTCAAGGGCGCCCGCGTGCACCTGGCCATCCCGAAGAGCTCGGTATTCGTGCGCGACGAGCGCAAGCCCAGCGCTTCGGTGCTGGTGGAGCTCTACCCGGGTCGCACCCTGGAGCCGAGCCAGGTCATGGCCATCGTCAACCTGGTGGCCACCAGCGTGCCGGAGCTGGACAAGTCCCAGGTCACGGTGGTCGACCAGAAGGGCAACCTGCTGTCCGACCAGCAGGAGCTGTCCGAGCTGACCATGGCCGGCAAGCAGTTCGACTACACCCGGCGCATGGAAACCCTCTACACCCAGCGCGTGCACAGCATCCTGCAGCCGGTGCTGGGCAACGGCCGCTACAAGGCGGAAGTCTCGGCGGACGTGGACTTCAGCGCCGTCGAATCCACCTCGGAAATGTACAACCCGGACCAGCCGGCCCTGCGCAGCGAGCAGAGCCTGGCGGAGGAACGCCAGAACAGCAGCGGCCCGCAGGGCGTGCCCGGTGCGCTGTCGAACCAGCCGCCGGCGCCCGGCGCCGCGCCGCAACAGGCCACCGCCGCTGCGCCTGCCGGCGTGGCGCCGGGGCAGCCGCTGCTGGATGATAACGGCCAGCAGATCATCGACCCGGCCACCGGCAAGCCGATGCTGGCACCGTACCCCACCGACAAGCGCGACCAGACCACCCGCAACTACGAGCTGGACCGTTCCATCAGCCACACCAGGCAACAGCAAGGGCGCCTGCGCCGGCTTTCCGTCGCGGTGGTGCTGGATGATCAGGTCAGGCTGGACCCGCAGGGCGGCGAGACCACCCGGGTGCCCTGGAGCGCCGACGAGATCGCCCGCTTCACCCGCCTGGTGCAGGACTCGGTAGGCTTTGATGCCAGCCGCGGCGACAGCGTCAGCGTGATCAACACGCCCTTCGTCGCCGACAACAGCGAAGAGGTGATCGAGATTCCCTTCTACACCCAGCCCTGGTTCTGGGATGTGGTGAAGCAGGTGCTCGGCGTGCTGTTCATCCTGGTGCTGGTATTCGGTGTGCTGCGCCCGGTGCTGAACAACATCACCGGTGCCGGCAAGGGCAAGGAACTGGCGGGCGGTCGCGAGGGCGACGCCGAACTGGGCGAGATGGGGCTGTCCGGCGAGCTGTCGGATGACCGCGTCAGCCTGGGTGGCCCGCAAAGCATCCTGCTGCCCAGCCCGAGCGACGGGTATGATGCGCAGCTCAACGCCATCAAGAACCTGGTGGCCGAAGATCCTGGCCGTGTGGCCCTGGTAGTCAAGGAATGGATCAACGCCGATGAGTGAGAACCGCGCTCCCGCCAAGCTGGCCAAGGTCGACAAGGCCGCCATCCTGCTGTTGTCCCTGGGTGAGACCGACGCCGCCCAGGTGCTCCGCCACATGGGGCCGAAGGAAGTGCAGCGGGTCGGCGTGGCCATGGCGCAGATGCGCAATGTCCATCGCGAACAGGTGGAACAGGTGATGAGCGAGTTCGTCGAGATAGTCGGCGACCAGACCAGCCTGGGCGTCGGCGCCGATGGCTACATCCGCAAGATGCTCACCCAGGCGCTCGGCGAGGACAAGGCCAACAACCTGATCGACCGCATCCTGCTGGGCGGCAGCACCAGTGGCCTGGACAGCCTCAAGTGGATGGAGCCGCGCGCCGTGGCCGACGTGATCCGCTACGAGCACCCGCAGATCCAGGCGATAGTGGTCGCCTACCTCGATCCGGACCAGGCCGCCGAAGTGCTCAGCCATTTCGACCACAAGGTGCGCCTGGACATCGTCCTGCGGGTGTCCTCGCTCAACACCGTGCAACCTTCCGCGCTCAAGGAACTCAACCTGATCCTCGAGAAGCAGTTCGCCGGCAACGCCAGCACCACCCGCACCACCATGGGCGGCGTGAAGCGCGCGGCGGACATCATGAACTTCCTCGAGAGCTCGGTCGAAGGCCAGTTGATGGACTCCATCCGCGAGGTGGACGAGGACCTCTCGATGCAGATCGAAGACCTGATGTTCGTCTTCGACAACCTCGCCGACGTCGACGACCGCGGCATCCAGGCGCTGCTGCGGGAAGTCTCGTCCGACGTGCTGGTGCTGGCCCTCAAGGGGGCGGACGACGCCATCAAGGACAAGGTCTTCAAGAACATGTCCAAGCGCGCCGCCGAACTGCTGCGCGACGACCTGGAGGCCAAGGGCCCGGTACGCGTCAGCGACGTGGAGTCGGCGCAGAAGGAAATCCTCACTATCGCCCGCCGCATGGCCGAAGCCGGGGAAATCGTCCTCGGCGGCAAGGGCGGCGAAGAAATGATCTGAGGCGGCGTCCATGTCCAGCAAGGAACCGGAAAGCGAGCTGATCCGCGCCAGGGACGTCAGCGTCTTCGACCGCTGGTCGCTGCCCAGCTTTGACCCGGAGGTCCCGGAGCCCCCGGCGCCCGAGCCGGAAGAGGTGCTGCTCGAGGCTGAAGCCGAAGGGGAGCCGCAGATCGAGGAAGTGCCGGTCGAGGCCGTCAAGCCGCTGACGCTGGACGAACTCGAGGCCATCCGCCAGGACGCCTACAACGAAGGTTTCGCCACCGGCGAGCGCGACGGTTTCCACGCCGGCCAGCTGAAGGCCCGACAGGAGGCGGAAGTCGCCCTGGGCGCCCGCCTGGCCCAGCTGGAGAGGCTGATGGGCCAGTTGCTCGAACCCATCGCCGAGCAGGACCGGCAGATCGAAGAGTCCCTGGTGCAGCTCACCAGCCTGATCACCCGCCAGGTGATCCAGCGTGAGCTGCGAGTGGATTCCAGCCAGATCCGCCATGTGCTTCGCGAAGCCCTGAAGCTGTTGCCCATGGGCGCGAACAACCTGCGCATCCACGTCAACCCGCAGGACTTCGAGCAGGTCAAGGCACTGCGCGAACGTCACGAAGAAAGCTGGCGCATCCTCGAAGACGAATCCCTGCTGCCCGGTGGCTGCCGGGTCGAAACCGAGCACTCGCGCATCGACGCCAGCATCGAGACGCGCCTGAGCCAGGCCATGAAGCAGCTCTTCGAACAGCAGCGCGAACAGAAGGTCCATCCGCCGTCGGCCGACCTGGTCATGGACCTGGGCGCCCCGGACAGCCTCGACCATGCGTATTGAGCGGGCCAGCTTCGCCAAGCGCCTGGCGGGCTACAGGGACGTCGTCGACCTGCCCGCGCAACCCGTGGTCGAAGGCCGCCTGCTGCGTATGGTGGGCCTCACCCTGGAAGCCGAGGGGCTGCGCGCGCCGGTGGGCAGCCGCTGCCTGGTGATCAACGACGACAGCTACCACCCGGTGCAGGTGGAGGCCGAGGTGATGGGGTTTTCCGGCAGCAAGATCTACCTGATGCCGGTGGGCAGCCTGTCCGGGATCGCTCCCGGCGCCCGCGTGGTGCCGCTGCCGGATACCGGCCGCCTGCCCATGGGCATGTCCATGCTCGGCCGGGTGCTCGACGGCGCCGGCCGCGCCCTCGACGGCAAGGGCGGGATGCGCGCCGAGGACTGGGTGCCGATGGATGGCCCCACCATCAACCCGCTCAAGCGCCACCCCATCGACGAGCCGCTGGACGTGGGCATCCGCTCGATCAACGCGCTGCTCACCGTGGGCCGCGGCCAGCGCCTCGGCCTGTTCGCCGGTACGGGCGTGGGCAAGAGCGTGCTGCTGGGCATGATGACCCGCTTCACCGAGGCGGAGATCATAGTCGTCGGGCTGATCGGCGAGCGGGGCCGCGAGGTGAAGGAGTTCATCGAGCACACCCTCGGCGAAGAAGGCCTCAAGCGTTCGGTGGTGGTGGCATCGCCGGCGGACGAGGCCCCGCTGATGCGCCTGCGCGCCGCCATGTATTGCACCCGCATCGCCGAATACTTCCGCGACAAGGGCAAGAACGTCCTCCTGCTGATGGATTCCCTGACCCGTTTCGCCCAGGCCCAGCGCGAGATCGCCCTGGCCATCGGCGAGCCGCCGGCCACCAAGGGTTATCCGCCCTCGGTCTTCGCCAAGTTGCCGAAACTGGTGGAACGCGCCGGCAACGCCGAGCAGGGCGGCGGTTCCATCACCGCCTTCTACACCGTGCTTTCCGAAGGCGACGACCAGCAGGACCCCATCGCCGACTCCGCGCGCGGTGTGCTCGACGGCCACTTCGTGCTGTCGCGCCGCCTGGCCGAGGAAGGGCACTACCCGGCCATCGACATCGAGGCCTCCATCAGCCGGGTGATGCCGCAGGTGGTGAGCCCCGAACACATGAAGCGGGCCCAGCGCTTCAAGCAGCTCTGGTCGCGCTACCAGCAGAGCCGCGACCTGATCAGCGTCGGCGCCTATGTCGCCGGTGGCGACCCCGACACCGACCTGGCCATTGCCCGCCAGCCGGCCATGGCCGCGTTCCTGCGCCAGGCCCTGGACGAGAGCGAGGGCCTGGCCCAGAGCAGTCAGCGCCTGGCCGCCAGCCTCGGCATCCAGGGCTGATAAGCGCATGTCCCGCAGTCGCGCGGCGCGTCTGGCGCCGGTGGTGGAAATGGCCGAGCGCGACGAACGTGAAGCGGCGCGCATGCTCGGCCGTTGCCAGGGCCAACTGTCCCAGGCGGAGATGAAGCTCGGCGAACTGGAGCGCTACCGCGCCGATTACCAGCAGCAGTGGCTCGAGGAGGGGCGGCGCGGCGTCTCCGGCCAGTGGCTGATGAACTACCAGCGCTTCCTGTCGCAGCTGGAATCGGCCATCGGCCAGCAGATGCAGAGCGTCAAATGGCATCGCGACAACCTGGACAAGGCCCGCGCCGCCTGGCAGCAGCGCTACGCGCGCCTGGAGGGCTTGCGCAAGCTGGTGCAGCGCTACCTCGACGAAGCCCGCGCGGCGGAGGACAAGCGCGAACAGAAGCTGCTGGACGAACTGGTGCAGCGCCTGCCGGCGAAAAGCGAAGAGTAAGGGAGAACCTGTAGGGGCGAATTCATTCGCCAAGCAGGCCGCAGGCCTGCCAAGGGGCGCCAGTTCGTCGCTTGCGGCGGGCGGCATTCCGCGAGCTTGCGATACCCATCAGCCCTGTCCGCATGGGTATCGCTCCGCTCCACCCATCCTACGTAACTGCATATGTTCAGGCACTGGCCAGGCATCAGGATTGCCGCGCCCTGCCAGGCGCGAGTCACCCCTCTCCCTCTGGGAGAGGGGCTGGGGGAGAGGGCGGTGCCAGCCGGGCGTTCCGCTTCCAGGCATTCTTCAGGGCGTCATCTCAGAACCATAAATTCTCCCGCGCCGCGGCTTTCCTGTTGCCCTGCCTTGAGGGGGGTGCTAAATCTTCTCCACGCGTATTCCGCACTTGAACAAGGAGTTTTGCATGGCCATCACCTCGATGCCCTCCGACGATGGGCAGGAGCTGACCATCTACATCCAGGGACGATTCGATTTCGGGGCCCACCAGGAATTCCGCGACGCCTACGAGCGCGTCAACATCACCCCCAAGCGCTACGTCGTGGACCTCAAGGGCACCACTTACCTGGACAGCTCCGCCCTCGGCATGCTTCTCCTGCTGCGTGACCACGCCGGTGGCGAACGAGCGCAGATCCGCCTCGCCAATTGCAACCCCGACGTTCGCAAGATCCTCGCCATCTCCAATTTCGAACAATTGTTCCAGATCGCCTGAGGCCCGCTGCCATGCCGTCGCCGCTGACGATCCTGATTGCCGAGGACAACGCAGCGGACAGGCTGCTGTTGTCCACCATCGTCAGCCGCCAGGGGCACCGTGCGCTGACTGCCGCCAATGGCCGCGAGGCGGTGGCCCTGTTCCAGCAGGAGCAGCCGCAACTGGTGCTGATGGATGCCCTGATGCCGGTGATGGACGGCTTCGAGGCCGCCCGCCGGATCAAGCAACTGGCGGGCGAAGCCCTGGTGCCGATCATCTTCCTCACCTCGCTCACCGAGAACGAGGCGCTGGTGCGTTGCCTGGAGGCGGGGGGCGACGACTTTCTCGCCAAGCCCTACAACCGGGTCATCCTGGAGGCCAAGATCAAGGCCCTGGACCGCCTGCGCCGCCTGCAGGACACCGTGCTGCAGCAGCGCGACCTGATCGCCCGGCACAACGAGCACCTGCTCACCGAGCAGCGCGTGGCCAAGGCGGTATTCGACAAGGTCGCGCATTCCGGTTGCCTGAGCGCGCCGAACATCCGCTACCTGCAATCGCCCTACGCCCTGTTCAACGGCGATCTGTTGCTGGCCGCCTACAAGCCCTCCGGCGGCATGCATGTGCTGCTGGGCGACTTCACCGGCCACGGCCTGCCGGCGGCCATCGGCGCCATGCCCCTGGCCGAGGTGTTCTACGGCATGACCGCCAAGGGTTATGCCATGGCCGACATCCTCCGGGAAATGAATGCCAAGCTGAAGCGCATCCTCCCCATCGGGGTGTTCTGCTGCGCCACCTTCCTCAACCTGAGCTTCCAGCGGCGCATGCTCGAGGTATGGAACGGCGGCCTGCCCGACGGTTATCTGCGTCGCGCCGAGAGCGGCGAGCTGGTGCGCCTGGTGTCGCGCCACCTGCCGCTGGGGGTGCTCGACCAGGGCAGTTTCAATCCCCATTTCGAGTCCTATCCGGTGGAGACCGGCGATCGCATCCTGCTGGTCTCCGATGGTGTGCTGGAGACCCGCAACGACAGCGACGAACTCTTCGGCGACCAGCGCCTGCGCGCCGTGTTCGATGCCAACACCGACCGCAATCGGCTGTTCGACGATATCCAGCTGGCCCTGAGCGCCTTCCGCGGCCAGGCCCAGGATGACGTGAGCATGATCGAGGTGCGCATGCTCGACGAGGTCACCGAGCGCGCCAAGCTGGCCTTCACCGACAGCGGCCAGTCCAGCCCGCTGGACTGGTCGGCCACCTTCGAGTTCCGCGCGCAGACCCTGAAGCGCTTCAATCCCTTGCCCTTCCTGCTCCAGCTGTTGCTCGAGGTCCAGGGCCTGCGCGACCAGGGAGGCGCACTCTACACGGTGCTCGCCGAACTCTATTCCAACGCTCTGGAACACGGCGTGCTGGGGCTGGACTCTTCCCTCAAGGGCAACGCCGAGGGCTTCGCCCGCTACTACCGCGAACGCAGCGAGCGCCTGGCGGGGCTGGAGGACGGCTATGTGCGCTTTCACTTCCAGCTCATTCCCGAAGGGCGGGGAGGGCGCCTGTTGCTCGATGTGGAGGACAGCGGCAAGGGCTTCGACCTGAGGGAGGCGCTGGTCCGCCGGCCGAGCGTGGAAAGCCTCTGCGGAAGGGGCCTGACCCTGGTCAGGCAGCTCACCGCGTGCTGCGAGCCGACCAAGGGCGGTACGGGCATTCACGTCGAATTCCGCTGGCCCAATAAGGCATAATTTTCAGATGTTCAGTACAGGGAGTGACGGATTTGTCTGATATCCATCTCGACCATTCTGTGCTGTCTGCCCTGCGGGATGTCATGGAGGACGAGTTTCCTGTCTTGCTGGATACCTTTCTGGCGGATTCCGTGGAGCGCCTGCGGCAGATCCAGCAGGCGCTGGCCTCGTCCGACAGCCAGGCCCTGCGCCTGGCCGCCCACAGCTTCAAGGGCAGTTGCAGCAATATGGGCGCGCCCGTGCTGTCCGGCTTGTGCAAGCGGCTGGAAGACATCGCCCGGCACGAACAGCTCGCCGATGCGCCCGCGCTCATCGGGCAGATAGAGGAGGAATTCCTCGTCGTCCGCAGCCTGCTGCAGGAAGAACACCAGGGCCGGAATCGCTGATCGCCGTCGCCTTCCTGCCGACCGGATGTTGGCCCGCCCCTTGCTACCCCAGGGGCAACGAAGCAACCCGAGCGGAGAGTGCCCATGCCCGTTGCCCCAGATCTGCTTCTCCAGGCCAGGCCTGCAGTGAAGCCGAAAGCACCGGCCGCAAAAGCCCCGGAAAAACCGGTGGAATCCAGCAGGGACGAGGCTGCCAGCTTCGCCCGGATGTACGCGAAGGAACGCCAGGCCAAGGCCGTCGAGCACAATGACGCGGCTGCCAGGCAGTCCAGGACCGGATCGGACGAGGCAGCGAGCCCGGACACGCCGGCGGCCGATCCTGCCGTCAGCCAGCCCGCCGTTGCCGATAGCGGCAAGCCCTTGCCGGCCGAGGAGGGGGAGGCCTGTGTCGCCTCCGACGAGCCTGCCATGGACCCGCTGCTGGTCATGGCGATGGCCGGACAACTGCCGATCGACCAGGCTCCGGCCGATGCGGCCCTGACCGGTACCACGGCGGCCGAAAGCGCCGTGACCGAACCCGACGGGGCTGGCGATGCGTTGCCGGCTGCCCCCATCGCGCCGCAGGCGGCCAACGCGGCCCAGATCGCCTTGGGCGAGGCCGCTTTCGCCCCTGAGCCGAGCCAGTCCAGCGGTGTGTCGGCGGTGACGGCGGCCCTGGACCCGGGCGTCCAGGTTGGTCAAACCGCCCAGGCTGCTACCCGGCAGGTACAGGATGCGACCTCGGCGCAGGCTGCGCCCACCCTCGATCAGGAATTCTCCGCAGCCCTGGCGGCTTTCGCGGACAAGCCGCTGGAGGCCGAGGAAGGCGGACTGGACAAGGCCCTGTCATCCACCGAGCTCGCGGTGGAAGTGTCTGCTGGCCTTGGCGAAAACAAGGGTGAAGTACGCAACGAACTGCTGGCCAGCCGACTCAGTGCCCTGAGCCAGGCCATCGGCCAGCAGGCCGCCCAGGCCCAGCGTGCACCGGCCCTGGTTCCTGGCCAGCCGCTGGCGATGAACCAGGGCGGCTGGAGCGAAGCGGTGGTGGACCGGGTGATGTGGCTGTCGAGCCAGAACCTCAAGTCCGCGGAAATCCAGCTCGACCCGCAGGAACTGGGGCGCCTGGAGGTGCGTGTGCACCTGACCCAGGACCAGGCCCAGGTGACCTTCGCCAGTCCCCACGCCAACGTCCGCGATGCCCTGGAAGGGCAGATGCACCGCCTGCGCGAACTGTTCGCCCAGCAGGGCATGAACCAGCTGGATGTGAACGTCTCCGACCAGTCCCTGAGCCACGGTTGGCAAGGGCAGGGT
>NZ_JBHSOU010000028.1:102906-178746 GCF_042656385.1 Pseudomonas sp. GCM10022186 | reverse complement strand
GCCGGGGGTGAGGGTGCAGTCGACACGGCGATATCCCGAAGACCCGTGACAGCCGCCCCTCGACACTGGTATATCCGCAGCCCGGAAGCAGTTGCCCACCGCTCGCCGGTTAGCCGACAAGCTGGCATAACACTTGCTCCTACCCATGGAAACGCGGGCGGTTTCCCGCGAAACGACGGATTTTTGGCATGGCGAAGAAAGAAGCGAAGGCCCCGGCGGAGGGCGGAGCGCTGGCTGCCGGCAAGGGCAAGCTGAAGCTCATCGTACTGGCGGTGGCCGCCCTGCTGCTGGCCATTTCCCTGTCGGTGGGGGCCACCTGGTTCTTTCTCAGCCGTGGCGAGAAGTCGGCCGAGCCCGCCCAGGAAGAGGCCGCAGCCGCGCCCGCCAGGCAGCCGGCGGTCTACGAGGACCTGGCACCGGCCTTCGTGGTCAACTTCAACCAGAACGGACGCCAGCGCTACATGCAGGTCAGCCTTTCGCTGATGGCTCGCGACGAGGCCCAGCTTGAGGCCCTCAAGGTGCACATGCCGATGCTGCGCAACAAGCTGGTCATGCTCTTCTCCAGCCAGAACTTCGACACACTGGTCACCCCGGTGGGCAAGGAAATGCTGCGCCAGCAGGCCACCGCTACCGTGCAGGAACTCTCCAAGCAGGAGACCGGCGCGGTGGCCATCGAGCAAGTGCTCTTCACCAACTTCGTTTTGCAGTAGGCAAGGTACGACCATGGCTGTTCAAGACCTGCTGTCCCAGGACGAAATCGACGCGCTGCTCCACGGTGTCGACGATGGCCTTGTGGAAACCGAAGCTGATGCCGAGCCCGGCAGCATCAAGAGCTATGACCTGACCAGCCAGGACCGCATCGTCCGCGGGCGTATGCCGACCCTGGAAATGATCAACGAGCGCTTCGCCCGTTACACCCGCATCAGCATGTTCAACCTGCTGCGCCGCTCGGCCGACGTGGCGGTGGGCGGCGTGCAGGTGATGAAATTCGGCGAGTACGTGCATTCGCTCTACGTGCCCACCAGCCTCAACCTGGTGAAGATGAAGCCGCTGCGCGGCACTTCGCTGTTCATCCTCGACGCCAAGCTGGTGTTCAAGCTGGTGGACAACTTCTTCGGTGGCGACGGCCGCCACGCCAAGATCGAGGGCCGCGAGTTCACCCCCACCGAGCTGCGCGTGGTGCGCATGGTGCTGGACCAGGCGTTCGTCGACCTGGCCGAAGCCTGGAGCGCGGTGCTGGATGTGAACTTCGAGTACATCAACTCGGAGGTGAACCCGGCCCTGGCCAATATCGTCAGCCCCAGCGAGGTGGTGGTGGTGTCCACCTTCCACATCGAACTGGATGGTGGCGGCGGCGACCTGCACATCACCATGCCCTATTCGATGATCGAGCCGATCCGCGAGATGCTCGACGCCGGTTTCCAGTCCGATGTCGACGACCAGGACGAACGCTGGATCAAGGCCCTGCGCGAGGACATCCTCGACGTCAGCGTGCCGCTGGCCGCCACCGTGGTGCGCCGCCAGCTCAAGCTGCGGGACATCCTGCACATGCAGCCCGGCGACGTGATCCCGGTGGAAATGCCCGAGCACATGATCATGCGCGCCAACGGCGTGCCGGCCTTCAAGGTCAAACTGGGATCGCACAAGGGCAACCTGTCCCTGCAGATCCTCGAGCCGATCGAGCGCCAGCGCTGATTGCGCCCCCTCCACGAATCCTGAGCCAGCCGAGGTCAACCGATGGCAAACGACATGGACACCCCCACTCCCGAAGAGCAGGCCCTGGCCGATGAATGGGCGGCTGCCCTGGCCGAGGCCGGCGACGCCAGCCAGGACGACATCGATGCCCTGATGAACCAGGGTGCCGCCGCGCCCGGCTCGCCGCGCGCGCCCATGGAGGAATTCGGCAGTTCGCCCAGGCCCAGCAGCGGCCTGGTGAGCCTGGACGGCCCTAACCTGGATGTGATCCTCGACATCCCGGTGTCCATTTCCATGGAAGTGGGCAACACCGACATCACCATCCGCAACCTGCTGCAGCTCAACCAGGGCTCGGTGATCGAGCTCGACCGCCTGGCCGGCGAGCCGCTGGATGTGCTGGTCAACGGCACCCTGATCGCCCATGGCGAAGTGGTGGTGGTCAACGAGAAGTTCGGCATCCGGCTGACCGATGTGATCAGTCCGAGCGAACGCATCAAGAAGCTGCGCTGAAACCATGCTCCGTCCTTTCACTGCGGGGCTGCTCCTGCTGCCCCTCGGCGGCGTTGCCGCCGAAGCCGTCACCAACGCCCCGGCTCCGAGCGTCGCCACCCAGGCCGGCAGCGGCATGGCCGCGCAACTGGGGCAGCTCGCCGTCGGCCTGTTGCTGGTGGTCGGCCTCATCTTCCTGCTCGCCTGGCTGCTGCGCCGGGTGCAGCAGCTCGGGCCGCGCGGCGGCCAGGTGATCCAGCTGGTGGCCACCCAGGCGCTGGGCCCGCGCGACCGGCTGGTGCTGGTGCAGGTGGGCGGGGAACAGATACTGCTGGGCATCAGCGCCGGGCGCATCACGCCGCTGCACGTGCTGAAGGACCCGGTGCAACCGGCCGGCGCGCAAGCCGCCAGCCCGGAATTCGCCCAACGCCTCATGGAACTGCTCGGCAAGGACAAGCATTGATGCAACGCCTCTTCATCGCGCTGCTGCTGGTGCTGGCGGCGCCGCTGGCCCTCGGCGCCGACAATCCCCTGTCGGTGCCGGCCATCACTCTCTCCACCAACCCCGAAGGCCAGCAGGAATACTCGGTAAGCCTGCAGATCCTGCTGATCATGACGGCGCTGAGCTTCATCCCGGCGTTCGTCATGCTGATGACCAGCTTCACCCGGATCATCATCGTCTTCTCCATCCTGCGGCAGGCGCTGGGCCTGCAGCAGACGCCGTCGAACCAGATCCTCATCGGCCTGGCGCTGTTCCTGACGATGTTCATCATGGCGCCGGTGTTCGACCGGGTGAACCGCGACGCCCTGCAGCCCTACCTCAACGAGCAGATGTCGGCCCAGGACGCGCTGGCCAGGGCCGAGGTGCCGATCAAGGGCTTCATGCTGGCGCAGACCCGTTCCAGCGACCTGGAACTCTTCATGCGCCTGTCCAAGCGCACCGACATCCCCAGCCCGGATGCCGCGCCCCTGACCATCCTGGTGCCGGCCTTCGTCACCTCCGAGCTGAAGACCGCCTTCCAGATCGGCTTCATGATCTTCATCCCCTTCCTGATCATCGACCTGGTGGTGGCCAGCGTGCTCATGGCGATGGGCATGATGATGCTCTCGCCACTGATCATTTCCCTGCCGTTCAAGATCATGCTTTTCGTCCTGGTGGACGGCTGGGCACTGATCATCGGCACCCTGGCCGGAAGCTTCGGAGGCGTCTAGCGATGACACCCGAGATTGCCGTCGACCTGTTCCGTGAAGCGCTCTGGCTGACCTGCCTGATCGTCGGCATCCTGGTGGTGCCGAGCCTGGTGGTGGGCCTGATCGTCGCCATGTTCCAGGCCGCCACCCAGATCAACGAGCAGACCCTGAGCTTCCTGCCGCGTCTCATCGTGATGCTGCTCACCCTGATCTGGGCCGGACCCTGGCTCACCCGCCAACTGATGGAGTACATCCAGACGCTCTATCAGAACATCCCGCTGTTGATCGGCTGACCATGCTCGAACTCAGCGATGCGCAGATCGGTGGCTGGGTCGGCAGCTTCCTGCTGCCGCTGTTCCGCATCGCCGCGCTGTTGATGACCATGCCGGTGATCGGCACCCAGCTGGTGCCGGTGCGGGTCCGCCTGTACCTGGCGCTGGCCATCGCCATAGTGCTGGTGCCGACCCTGCCGCCCATGCCCCAGGTGGACGCGATCAACCTGCGCAGCCTCCTGCTGGTGGGCGAGCAGGTGCTGGTGGGGGCCTTGCTCGGCTTCGTGCTGCAGCTGTTCTTCCACGCCTTCGTGGTGGCCGGGCAGATGATCTCCATGCAGATGGGCCTGGGTTTCGCGTCCATGGTCGACCCCGCCAACGGCGTCTCGGTGCCGGTGCTCGGGCAGTTCTACCTGATGCTGGTGACCCTGCTGTTCCTCGCCATGAATGGCCACCTGGTGGTGTTCGAGGTACTCGCCGAAAGCTTCGTCACCCTGCCGGTGGGTGGCGGACTGCTGACGGCGCAGTACTGGGAAGTGGCCGGCAAGCTCGGCTGGGTGATGGGCGCCGGGCTGCTGCTGTCGCTGCCGGCGATCACCGCGCTGCTGGTGGTCAACCTGGCCTTCGGCGTGATGACCCGCGCGGCGCCGCAGCTGAACATCTTCTCCATCGGTTTCCCGCTGACCCTGGCCCTGGGCCTGGTGATCGTCTGGATCGGCATGGCCGACGTCCTTGCCCAGTACCAGGTCCTGGCCAGCGATGCCCTGCAGCTGCTGCGCGAGCTGGCGAGGGCGCGATGACCACTTCCTCTTATGGCGCTTGTGCTGCTGGAAAACGTAGGCGAGGCAGCCAAGACAAGGCGAGAACGGCCGAAAAAGCGGAGTTTACGACTGTAAATGAGCATTTTGAGGCCGGTCTCAACGCAGTATTGGCAACGCAGGTAGTTTTCCATGGCGGAGAGTGAGAGCGGGGCGGACAAGAGTGAGGAGCCCACAAGCAAACGGCTGCAGGAGGCCCGCGAGAAAGGGCAGGTCGCCCGTTCCCGCGAGCTCAACACCCTGGCCGTGACCCTGGCCGGCGCCGGCGGCGTGCTGGCCAGCGGTGGTGGCGTGGCGGACATGCTGATGCGGATGATGCAGGCCAACTTCGAGCTGTCGCGGGCCGTGCTGATGGACGAGCGCAGCATGGGTATCTGGCTGCTGGCCTCGGGCAAGATGGCCCTGGAAGCCTTGCTGCCGCTACTGGTCACCTTGCTGGTGGTGTCCATCGCCGGACCGGTCTCCCTGGGCGGCTGGCTGTTTTCCAGCGAAACGCTGACGCCCAAGTTCAGCCGGATGAATCCGCTCTCCGGGCTCAAGCGGATGTTCTCGATGCATGCCCTGGCCGAACTGCTCAAGGCCCTGGCCAAGTTCGCGGTGATCCTGCTGGTGGCCCTGGCGGTGCTCGCCTCCGACCGTGACGACCTCCTGGCCATCGCCCACGAGCCGCTGGACATGGCCATCCTGCACAGCGCCCAGGTGGTGGGCTGGAGCGCGGTCTGGCTGGCTTGCGGCCTGATCCTGATCGCCGCCGTCGACGTGCCTTTCCAGCTCTGGGACAACAAGCAGAAGCTGATGATGACCAAGCAGGAGGTGCGCGACGAGTACAAGGACACCGAGGGCAAGCCCGAGGTGAAGTCGCGCATCCGCCGCCTGCAGCGGGAAATGGCCGAGCGCCGCATGATGGCCGCCGTGCCCGAGGCCGACGTGGTCATCACCAACCCGACCCACTTCGCCGTGGCGCTGAAGTACGACGCCGACAAGGGCGGCGCGCCGCTGTTGCTGGCCAAGGGCAGCGACTTCACCGCGCTGAAGATCCGCGAGATCGCCCAGGAGAGCCAGGTGACGGTACTGGAGTCCCCGGCCCTGGCGCGGGCGGTCTACTACTCCACCGAACTGGACCAGGAAATCCCTGCCGGCCTCTACCTGGCGGTGGCCCAGGTGCTGGCCTACGTCTACCAGCTCAAGCAGTTCCGTGCCGGCCGCGGCAAACGCCCGGCGCCGCTCCACGACCTGCCGATTCCGGCGGAGTTGCGCCGGGATGAGTGATGGTCATCCCGGGTGGACGCTTTTGTGGGGGCGAATTCATTCGCTAAGCAGGCCGAAGGCCTGCCCTGCAGAGTCCGATGGGGCAGCTTCGCTGCCCTTAGCGAATGAATTCGCCCCCACAGGAAAAAGCTCCCCACTCCCATGACTCAACCCATTGGCCAAGTTGGAAGGCTTCTTGCACAAGCGGGCTGATGTCATGTTCAGGCGTCAAAAGATTGGATGCGGAGCGGAGTTCCGCGAAGGGGTAGGGGAGCAACAGTGGATCGTACGCAACTGATCGGCAATGTCCGCGACAACCTGATGGGCATGGGCCGTGGCAACCTCGGGGTGCCGCTGCTGGTGCTGGTCATGCTGGGCATGATGACGCTGCCGGTGCCGCCCTTCCTGTTGGACGTGTTCTTCACCTTCAACATCGCCCTGTCCATCGTCGTGCTGCTGGTCTGCGTCTACGCCATGCGCCCGCTGGACTTCGCCGTGTTCCCCACCATCCTGCTGGTGGCGACCCTGCTGCGCCTGGCGCTGAACGTGGCCTCCACCCGTGTGGTGCTGCTCCATGGCCAGGACGGCCACGATGCCGCCGGCAAGGTGATCCAGGCCTTCGGCGACGTGGTGGTGGGCGGCAACTATGTGGTCGGCATCGTGGTCTTCGCGATCCTGATGATCATCAACTTCGTGGTGGTCACCAAGGGCGCCGGGCGCATTTCCGAGGTGAGCGCGCGCTTCACCCTGGACGCCATGCCCGGCAAGCAGATGGCCATCGACGCCGACCTCAACGCCGGGCTGATCGACCAGGCCGAAGCCAAGAAGCGCCGTACCGAGGTGTCCCAGGAGGCCGATTTCTACGGCTCCATGGACGGTGCCAGCAAGTTCGTCCGCGGCGATGCCATCGCCGGTCTGCTGATCCTCTTCATCAACCTGATCGGCGGCATGGCCATCGGCATGCTGCAGCACGGCATGAGCTTCGGCGACGCCGGGCGCATCTACTCCCTGCTGACCATCGGCGACGGCCTGGTGGCGCAGATCCCCTCGCTGCTGCTGTCCACCGCGGCGGCCATCATGGTCACCCGGGTGTCCACCTCCGAGGACATGGGCCAGCAGGTCAACCGCCAGATGTTCGCCTCGCCCAAGGCGCTGGCGGTGTCCGCCGCCATCCTCATCGCCATGGGCCTGGTGCCGGGCATGCCGCACGTGTCTTTCGTCGGCCTCGGCCTGATCGCCGCCGGCGGCGCCTGGTGGATCTGGCAGAAGCAGAAGAAGGCCAAGGAAGAAGCGGTGCAGGAAGAGAAGCGCCAACAGGAGCTGCTGCCCGCCCAGCGTGCCCAGGAAACCAAGGAGCTGGGCTGGGACGACGTCACCCCGGTGGACCTGGTGGGGCTGGAAGTGGGTTACCGGCTGATCCCCCTGGTGGACCGCAACCAGGGTGGCCAGCTGCTGGCGCGGATCAAGGGCGTGCGCAAGAAGCTGTCCCAGGAGATGGGCTTCCTGATGCCCTCGGTGCATATCCGCGACAACCTCGACCTGTTGCCCAACGCCTATCGCCTGACCCTGATGGGCGTCAGCGTGGCCGAGGCGGAGGTCTACCCGGATCGCGAACTGGCGATCAACCCCGGCCAGGTGTTCGGCACCCTCAACGGCGTGGCCGCCAAGGATCCGGCGTTCGGCCTGGAAGCGGTGTGGATAGACGCCAGCCAGCGCGACCAGGCGCAGTCCCTCGGCTACACGGTGGTGGATGCCAGTACCGTGGTCGCCACCCACCTCAACCAGGTCCTGCACAAGCACGCCCACGAGCTGCTCGGCCACGAGGAAGTCCAGCAGCTCATGCAACTGCTGGCCAAGAGCTCGCCGCGCCTGGCCGAGGAGCTGGTGCCGGGCATGGTCTCGCTGTCCACCCTGCTCAAGGTGCTCCAGGCGCTGCTGCAGGAGCAGGTACCGGTGCGCGACATCCGCACCATCGCCGAAGCCATCGCCAACCTGGCGCCCAAGAGTCAAGATCCCGCCGCGCTGGTGGCGGCGGTTCGCGTGGCGCTGGCCCGCGCCATCGTGCAAAGCATTGTGGGACTAGAGCCGGAGCTGCCCGTGATCACCCTGGAACCCAGGTTGGAACAGATATTGCTGAATAGCCTGCAGAAGGCCGGGCAGGGTTCGGAAGATGGCGTTCTCCTCGAACCCGGCATGGCCGAGAAGCTGCAACGTTCCCTGGTGGAAGCGGCGCAGCGCCAGGAAATGCTCGGCAAGCAGGCGATCCTGCTGGTGGCCGGGCCGATCCGGGCGATGATGTCGCGCTTCGCAAGGCTCGCCGTGCCGACCATGCACGTACTGGCCTACCAGGAAATACCGGACAACAAGCAGGTCACCATAGTCGCGACTGTGGGGCAGAACTAACCGAGGTCAAGGGCCATGCAGGTCAAACGCTTCTTCGCCGCCGATATGCGTCAAGCCATGAAGCTGGTGCGTGATGAACTGGGCGCGGATGCCGCCATCATCGGCACTCGCCGGGTGGCCGGCGGTGTCGAGCTGACCGCCGCACTGGATTACCCGCTGCCCGCCCCGGCGCCGAGCAAGCCCAACCCGGCCCTCGAATCCGAGCTGCGCAAGACCCAGGCACGCATCGCCGAGGCCCAGGCCGAGCTGACCACCCGCGCCCTGGCCGACGCCGGCAAGGACCGTCAATTGTTCGCCGGCGAGCCGCTGACCGCCATCGAGTCGGAGCTGCCGGAATCGGCCCTGGCCGCCGCCATGAGCCGCCCGCGCCCGGCCGCCCGCCCAGCGGAGCCGGTCAGCGCGCCGCAGCCCGCCAACCTGGACCAGGCCGCCCTGGACGCCATGCGTTTCGAGCTGAGCGGCCTGCGTGAACTGATCGAAGTGCAGCTGGGCTCCATCGCCTGGGGCCAGATGCAGAGCCGCCGTCCGCAGCAGGCCAGCCTCTGGCGCCGCCTGCAGCGCATGGGCCTGCCGGCCGACCTGGGCCGCGCCCTGCTGGACAAGGTGGCCGGCGTCAACGAACCGCGCCAGGCCTGGCGCATGCTGCTGGCGCATCTGGCCCACGCCATCCGCACGCCGCAGCAGGAGCCGCTGGAAGAGGGTGGGGTGATCGCCCTGGTCGGCCCGGCCGGCATGGGCAAGACCACCACCCTGGCCAAGCTGGCCGCGCGCTACGTGCTCAAATACGGCGCCCAGAGCGTCGCCCTGGTGAGCATGGATGCCTTCCGCATCGGCGCCCAGGAGCAACTCAAGACCCTCGGCCGCATCCTCAACGTGCCGGTGACCCTGGTGGACCCGGGCCAGTCCCTGACCCAGGCCCTGGCGCCGCTGGCGCGCAAGCGTGTGGTGCTGGTCGACACCGCCGGCCTGCCGGCCAACGACCCGGCCCTGGCCATGCAGCTCGAAGCCCTGGCCAGCCGGACCATCAATGCGAAGAATTATCTGGTGATGGCAGCCACCAGCCAGAGCCAGGTGCTCAAGGCGGCCTACCACAGTTACAAGCGTTGCGGCCTGGCTGGCTGCATCATTACCAAGGCGGACGAAGCGGCCAGCCTGGGCGAGGTTCTGGGGCTGGCTATCGGCCAGCATCTCCCGGTAGCCTATCTGGCCGATGGGCCGCGAATTCCGGATGATCTGCAGGTTCCCCGCAGCCACCAGCTGGTAAGCCGTGCGGTCAGCCTGCAGGCGGCGGAAGACCCGAGCGAGGAAGCCATGGCCGAGCTGTTCGCCGGCCTCTACCAGAATCCGGCGCGCCGCGCCGGTTGAAGCATTCATTGCGCCGCCCTGGATTGGGTGGCGCCAGACAGCCAAGTGGCCCAGTCGATCTGAGACAAGGTATTTGAAATGGGAAGTATGCATCCCGTACAGGTGATCGCGGTGACCGGCGGCAAGGGTGGCGTCGGCAAGACCAACGTGTCGGTGAACCTCTCGCTGGCGCTGGCCGATCTCGGTCGTCGCGTCATGTTGCTGGACGCCGACCTGGGCCTGGCCAACGTCGACGTCCTGCTCGGCCTCACCGCCAAGCGCACCCTGGCCGATGTGATCAATGGCGAATGCGACCTGCGCGACGTGCTGTTGCAGGGGCCGGGGGGCATCCGCATCGTCCCGGCCGCCTCCGGCACCCAGAGCATGGTGCAGCTTTCGCCCATGCAGCACGCCGGCCTGATCCAGGCCTTCAGCGATATCAGCGACAACCTCGACGTGCTGGTGATCGACACCGCCGCCGGCATCGGCGATTCGGTGGTCAGCTTCGTCCGCGCGGCCCAGGAAGTGATAGTGGTGGTCTGCGACGAGCCAACCTCCATCACCGACGCCTACGCGCTGATCAAGCTGCTCAACCGCGACTACGGCATGAGCCGTTTCCGCGTGCTGGCCAACATGGCCCACAGCCCGCAGGAAGGGCGCAACCTCTTCGCCAAGCTGACCAAGGTCACCGACCGTTTCCTCGACGTCGCCCTGCAATACGTCGGCGCCGTTCCCTACGACGAGTCCGTGCGCAAGGCCGTGCAGAAGCAGCGCGCGGTCTATGAAGCCTTCCCGCGCTCGAAGTGCTCGCTGGCCTTCAAGGCCATCGCGCAAAAGGTCGACAGCTGGCCGCTGCCGGCCAATCCGCGGGGCCACCTGGAGTTCTTCGTCGAGCGGCTGGTCAAGCAGCCGTCCGCGGAAAACCCCGTATGACACCCGCAACCGGACTGCGCATGTACGGCAAGGCCCAGGCAAGGGACTCGCAGCATCAGCTGATCGAGCGCTATGCCCCCCTGGTCAAGCGCATCGCCTATCACCTGCTGGCGCGCCTGCCGGCCAGCGTGCAGGTGGAGGACCTGATGCAGTCCGGGATGATCGGCTTGCTCGAAGCCTCGAAGAAATACGATGGCAGCAAGGGCGCCAGCTTCGAGACCTATGCCGGCATCCGCATCCGCGGCGCCATGCTCGACGAGGTGCGCAAGGGCGATTGGGCGCCGCGTTCGGTGCACCGCAACACCCGCATGGTGAGCGATGCGATCCGCGCCATCGAAGCGCGTACCGGCCGCGACGCTAAAGATCAGGAGGTCGCTGCCGAACTTCAATTGAGTCTCGAAGACTACTACGGCATCCTGAGCGACACCTTGGGCAGCCGCCTGTTCAGCTTCGACGACCTGTTGCAGGACGGCGAGCATGGCGGGGTGCACGAGGACGCCGGTGTCACCCAACTTTCGCCCTCCAACGAGCTGGAAGAAGAACGCTTCCAGGCCGCGCTGGCCGACGCCATCGCGAACCTGCCGGAGCGCGAGCGCCTGGTGCTGGCGCTGTACTACGACGAAGAATTGAACCTGAAGGAAATCGGTGAAGTGCTGGGGGTCAGCGAGTCGCGGGTCAGCCAGTTGCACAGCCAGTGCGCGGCACGCCTGCGCGCGCGGCTGGGCGAATGGCGCGCACGCTGAATGGCACACCGCTTCCAGATTTGAACGGCGCACCCGGCAAGAGGGGCGTTTGAGACTGTACGGAGGTCGACTTGGACAAGAATATGAAAATCCTCATCGTTGACGATTTCTCGACGATGAGACGCATCATCAAGAACCTCTTGCGCGACTTGGGTTTCACCAATACCGCCGAAGCCGATGACGGCACCACGGCGCTGCCGATGCTGCACAGCGGTAATTTCGACTTCCTCGTGACCGACTGGAACATGCCCGGCATGACCGGCATCGACCTGCTGCGCGCCGTACGTGCCGACGAGCGCCTGAAGCACCTGCCGGTGCTGATGGTGACCGCCGAAGCCAAGCGCGACCAGATCATCGAGGCGGCCCAGGCCGGTGTGAACGGCTATGTGGTCAAGCCTTTCACCGCCCAGGTGCTGAAAGAAAAAATCGAGAAGATCTTCGAGCGGGTCAACGGCTGATGCCAGCCGCGAGGGCACCATGGAGCAGAACGAAACCCTGCTGGGAGACTTCGAGTCGACCCTGAAAGTCCGTGCGCGGGAGCTGGTGGAAAGCCTGGAGAGAGGCAACTTCACCGACGCCGTGCAACTTATCCACGAACTCAATCACGTCCGTGATCGCGGCCTCTACCAGGAAGTCGGCAAGCTCACACGCGAACTGCACAACGCCATCGTCAATTTCCAGATCGACCCGCACTTGCCCCACGCCCAGGAAATGTCGCAGATCGCCGACGCGACCGACCGCCTGGGCTATGTGGTGCAGATGACCGAGAAGGCCGCCAACCGCACCATGGACCTGGTGGAGGAGAGCGCGCCGCTGCTGGGCGGGCTGGGCGACGAAGCCCGGCAGCTGGGCGAGGAGTGGGGGCGCTTCATGCGCCGGGAAATCGGCGTGGACGGCTTCCGCGACCTGGCCCGCCGCATCGAGCAGTTCCTGGCGCGCAGCCAGCGGGACAGCGATGCGTTGTCCGCCAAGCTCAACGACATCCTGCTGGCCCAGGACTACCAGGACCTCACCGGCCAGGTGATCAAGCGCGTGACCCAGCTGGTCACCGAGGTGGAGAGCAACCTGGTCAAGCTGGTGCTGATGGCCAGCCAGGTGGATCGCTACGCCGGCATCGAGCACGACCACGCCCTGCTGCGCGCCGAGCTGGAACAACAAAAAAATCCTTCCAGGGGTGAAGGTCCGCAGATCCATGCCGATAAACGGGAAGACGTGGTGTCCGGCCAGGACGACGTCGACGATCTGCTATCCAGCCTTGGGTTTTAGGGAGCGCTCATATGAGCTTCGACGCCGATGAAGAAATCCTCCAGGACTTCCTGGTAGAGGCCGGCGAGATTCTGGAGCAACTGTCCGAGCAGCTGGTCGAGCTGGAAAGCCGCCCGGACGACATGGACCTGCTCAACGCGATTTTCCGTGGTTTCCATACCGTCAAGGGCGGCGCCGGCTTCCTCCAGCTCAATGCCCTGGTGGAGTGCTGTCACATCGCCGAGAACGTCTTCGATATCCTGCGCAAGGGCGAACGCCGCGTGGATGCCGAGTTGATGGACGTGGTGCTGCAGGCCCTGGATACGGTCAACGAGATGTTCAGCGAGGTGCGCGAGCGCAGCGAACCGACACCCGCCACCCCCGCATTGCTGGCCGCGCTGTCGCGCCTGGCCGAGCCGGGCGGCAGCGAGGCCGCTCCTGCCGTGGCGCCCGCCAGCGCGACTGCGGCGCCGCAGCAAGCCAGCGCGGACATTACCGACAGCGAGTTCGAGCAGTTGCTGGAGGCCCTGGGCGACAACGTCGGTGGCAGCGCCGAACCCATTGCCGTGGCGGCCGATGAAATTACCGACGACGAGTTCGAAGCGCTCCTCGACCAGCTGCATGGCAAGGACAAGTTCGCTGGCGCCGTGGAGCCGGCAACCGCGGTCGCCGCCCATGCATCGACCGCTGCCCTGGCGACTGCCGGTGCGGGTGACGAGATCAGCGACGACGAGTTCGAGGACTTGCTCGACCAGTTGCACGGCAAGGGCAAGTTCGGTGGCGCCGAGGCGGCGAACGTCGCTCCGGCCGCACCTGCGGTACCCGCCACGCCGCCGGCCGGCGGTGACAACATCACCGACGACGAATTCGAAGCGCTCCTCGACCAGCTGCACGGCAAGGGCAAATTCACCGGCGCCACCGAAGAGCCGGTCGCCGTAGCCGTTCCGGCTGCCAGTCGGCCGGCTCCGGTACCCGCGCCCAGGCCCGCTGCCAAGGCCGAGCCCGTGTCGCGCCAGGTCGCCGTGCCGGCCTCGGGCAATGGCGCCGCCGGCCCGGCCGTGGCCAACGAGACGGAAACCACGGTCCGGGTGGATACCGCACGCCTGGACGAGATCATGAACATGGTCGGCGAACTGGTACTGGTGCGTAACCGCCTGGTGCGCCTGGGCGCCAACAGTGGCGACGAGGCCATGGCCAAGGCGGTGTCCAACCTGGACGTGGTCACCGCGGACCTGCAAACGGCCGTGATGAAGACCCGCATGCAGCCGATCAAGAAGGTCTTCGGCCGCTTCCCGCGCCTGGTCCGCGACCTGGCGCGCAACCTGAAGAAGGAAATCAACCTCGAGCTGGTGGGCGAGGAGACCGACCTGGACAAGAACCTGGTCGAAGCCCTGGCCGACCCGCTGGTGCACCTGGTGCGCAACGCCGTCGACCACGGCATCGAGTCCCCCGAGGAACGCGAGGCCGCCGGCAAGCCGCGTACCGGCCGCGTGGTGCTGTCCGCCGAGCAGGAAGGCGACCACATCCTGCTGATGATCACCGACGACGGCAAGGGCATGGACGCGGCGGTGCTGCGCGCCAAGGCCGTCGAGAAGGGGCTGCTGGACAAGGACGCCGCCGAGCGCCTCACCGAGCTGGAGTGCTACAACCTGATCTTCGCCCCGGGATTCTCGACCAAGACCGAGATTTCCGACGTATCCGGCCGCGGCGTCGGCATGGACGTGGTGAAGACCAAGATCTCCCAGCTCAACGGCACGGTGAACGTGTTCTCGCAGAAGGGCGCGGGCTCGAAGATCGTCATCAAGGTCCCGCTGACCCTGGCGATCATGCCGACCCTGATGGTGATGCTGGGCAACCAGGCCTTCGCCTTCCCGCTGGTCAACGTCAACGAGATCTTCCACCTCGACCTGTCGCGCACCAACGTGGTGGACGGCCAGGAGGTGGTGATCGTCCGCGACAAGGCCCTGCCGCTGTTCTACCTCAAGCGCTGGCTGGTGCGTGACGCGGCGGTGGAGGAGCAGGGCGAGGGGCACGTGGTGATCCTCTCCGTGGGCACCCAGCGCATCGGCTTCGTGGTCGACCAGTTGGTGGGCCAGGAGGAAGTGGTGATCAAGCCCCTGGGCAAGATGCTGCAGGGCACGCCGGGCATGTCCGGCGCCACCATCACCGGCGACGGCCGTATCGCGTTGATCCTCGACGTGCCGAGCATGCTCAAGCATTACGCGCGCCGTGGCTGATCCGGGCGGCCGGGAATGGCCGCCCGCAAGGAGCTTTATTCAAATGGCAGTCAAGGTTCTGGTGGTGGACGATTCCGGGTTCTTCCGCCGCCGTGTCTCGGAAATCCTTTCTTCCGACCCCAATATCCAGGTGGTGGGCACCGCCACCAATGGCCGCGAGGCCATCGACCAGGCGCTGGCGCTCAAGCCGGACGTCATCACCATGGACTACGAGATGCCGATGATGGACGGCATCACCTCGGTGCGGCACATCATGCAGCGTTGCCCGACCCCGGTCCTGATGTTCTCCTCGCTGACCCACGAGGGCGCCCGCGTGACCCTGGACGCCCTGGATGCCGGCGCGGTGGATTTCCTGCCGAAGAACTTCGAGGACATCTCGCGTACCCCCGAGAAGGTCAAGCAGCTGCTCTGCGAGAAAGTCCACAGCATCGCCCGCAGCAACCGCCGCTACAGCAGCTTCAGCGCCTCGCCGCAGCCGGCGCCCGCCGCCAGCCTTCCGGCGCGGCCGGCAGCGATGCCGACGCAGCCGGGCCATGCCGCAGCGGCGGCCCCGGCGAGTGCCGCCGCCCCAAAGCGTAAGGCCTACCGGCTGGTGGCCATCGGAACCTCCACCGGTGGGCCGGTCGCCCTGCAACGGGTGCTCACCCAGCTGCCGGCCAATTTTCCGGCGCCGCTGGTGCTGGTGCAGCACATGCCGGCGGCCTTCACCAAGGCCTTCGCCGAGCGCCTGGACAAGCTCTGCCGGATTTCCGTCAAGGAAGCCGAGGATGGCGACCTGCTGCGCCCCGGCATGGCCCTGCTGGCCCCGGGCGGCAAGCAGATGATGGTCGACCCGCGCGGCGTGGTGCGTATCCTGCCCGGCGACGAGCGCCTGAACTACAAGCCCTGCGTCGACATCACCTTTGGCTCGGCGGCCAAGTCCTACAATGACAAGGTCCTGGCGGTGGTGCTCACCGGCATGGGCGCCGATGGCCGCGAAGGTGCGCGCCTGCTCAAGCAGGGCGGCAGCCAGGTCTGGGCCCAGGACGAGGCCAGCTGCGTGATCTACGGCATGCCCATGGCGGTGGTGAAGGCCAACCTGGCCGACGCCGTCTACGGCCTGGACGATATCGGCCGGCACCTGGTCGAGGCGTGCATGTGATGGAGAGCACCAGGTAATGGATGTACTGAGCCTCATCGGGGTAATCCTGGCCTTCGTCGCCATCATCGGCGGCAATTACCTCGAGGGCGGCCATGCCGCGGCCCTGCTCAACGGGCCGGCGGCGCTCATCGTGCTGGGCGGCACCCTGGGCGCAGTCTTCCTGCAGACCCCCGTGAGCACCTTCAAGCGCGCCCTGGGCATCATCCGCTGGATCCTCTTCACGCCCCAGGTGGACCTGCCCGGCGGCATCGACCGCGTGGTGAGCTGGAGCATGACCGCGCGCAAGGAAGGCCTGCTGGGCCTCGAACCGGTGGCCGACGGCGAGCCCGACCCCTTCGCCCGCAAGGGCCTGCAACTGCTGGTGGACGGCGCCGAGCCGGAGTCCATCCGCAGCATCCTCGAAGTCGACCTCTTCACCCAGGAGGGCCGTGACCTGCAAGCCGCCAAGGTGTTCGAGAGCATGGGCGGCTACGCGCCCACCATCGGTATCCTCGGCGCCGTCATGGGCCTGATCCACGTCATGGGCAACCTGGCCGACCCCAGCCAGCTTGGCGGCGGCATCGCCGTGGCCTTCGTCGCCACCATCTACGGCGTCGGCTTGGCCAACCTGCTGCTGCTGCCCATCGGCAACAAGCTGAAATCCATCGCCATACGCCAGTCCCGCTACCGCGAGATGCTGCTGGAGGGCATCCTCTCCATCGCCGAGGGCGAGAACCCGCGTTCCATCGAACTGAAGCTGCAAGGCTTCATGGATTGAGGAGCGGGCCATGGCGCGCAGGCGGCATCAGGAAGAGCACGAGAATCACGAACGCTGGCTGGTGTCCTACGCGGACTTCATCACCCTGCTGTTCGCCTTCTTCGTGGTGATGTACTCCATCTCCTCGATCAACGAAGGCAAGTACAAGATCCTCTCGGAAAGCCTGGTGGGCGTATTCAACCAGCCGGACCGCTCGATCGAGCCGATCCCGGTGGGCGAAGAGAAACCGCGCACCAGCGAGCCGGACCGTTCCCTGGCGCAGGAGAGCGAGCGCAGCCTGTCCGCCATCGACGATCCGGGCGCGGACCCGCTGCAGGACATCGCCCGGAGCGTGCGTGATGCCTTCGGCGACCTGATCGACTCGGAGCAGTTGAACGTGCGCGGCAACGAGCTCTGGGTCGAGATCGAAATGAACTCCAGCCTGCTGTTCCCCAGCGGCGATGCCGTCCCCAACGACGCTGCCTTCAACCTGATCGAGAAGGTTGCCGGGATTCTGGCACCCTACGACAACCCCGTGCATGTGGAGGGCTTCACCGACAACCAGCCCATCGCCACCTCGCGCTACCCGTCCAACTGGGAGCTGTCCACGGCGCGTGCGGCGAGCATAGTGCGCATGCTCGCCATGGAAGGCGTGGCGCCCCGGCGCCTGGCAGCGGTGGGCTATGGCGAGTTCCAGCCGGTGGCGGACAACGCCACCGCCGAAGGGCGGGCACGCAATCGCCGCGTAGTGCTGGTGGTTTCCCGCAACCTCGACGTGCGCCGCAGCGTGAGTGGCGTGGGCAGCGCCCATGCCCGGCCGGATGCGGCATTGCGAAGGGCTGGCATGCAACCTGCACCGGCAGTGCCGGCACCGGCCCCTGGATCGGGTGCCGTCAATTCCCCGTCGCGGGTGGATAGTCTCGGCGCATCAGCGCAGCCGGGAGGATGAAAGAAGATGAGAGTCTGGGCAGTAGCCAACCAAAAAGGTGGAGTCGGCAAGACCACCACATCCATCGCCCTGGCCGGCCTGCTGGCCGATGCCGGCAAGCGCGTGGTGGTGGTGGACCTCGACCCCCATGGGTCGATGACCAGCTATTTCGGGCACGACCCGGACAGCCTGGAGCACAGCTGCTTCGACCTGTTCCTCGAGCAGGGCGGCGTGCCCGACGGCCTGCCGCGCGAGTTGCTGCTGCCGACCAGCCATGAACGCATTTCGCTGCTGCCGTCCAGCACCGCGCTGGCCACTCTCGAGCGCCAGTCGCCGGGACAGAACGGCCTCGGCCTGGTGATCGCCAAGAGCCTGGCGCAGCTCTGGCAGCAGTTCGACCACGCCATCATCGACAGCCCTCCGCTGCTCGGCGTGCTCATGGTCAACGCCCTGGCCGCCAGCCAGCAGCTGGTGATCCCGGTGCAGACCGAGTTCCTCGCGGTGAAGGGCCTGGAGCGCATGGTCAGTACCCTTGGCATGATCAATCGCTCGCGCAAGCAGGCCTTGCCCTACACCATAGTGCCGACCCTGTTCGACCGGCGGACCCAGGCCTCGCTCAACACCCTCAAGGTGCTGCGCAACAACTACCCGGAAAACCTCTGGCAGGCCTACATCCCGGTGGATACCCGCCTGCGTGACGCCAGCCGCGCCGGCGTCACGCCATCCCAGTACGATGCCAACAGCCGTGGCGTGATCGCCTACCGGGCGCTGCTCAAGCACCTGCTCGGCCAGCAGCTGGCTGCCCAGGTGGCCTGAGATGCGCAGCGATGCCGACCGCCGGGGCTCAAGTGCAGGGTGCCGCCTGCCGATAGGCTCTGAAGACCAATCCGCCGGATTCCCATCATGAGTCGTCCCGTCGCAACCGCCACCCGCCCGCAACTGGCGCTGCAGTCCTACCTGGATGCGCTGCTGCACGAGGCTTCGCTCGAGCTGGCCGAAAGCATCAGCCGGGAAGAGTTCGAAGCCGCGGTGCTGGAAGAGCAGGTCCGCGATGCGCGCATGACCCGCGTCCTGGCCGAGGCGCCCCCGGCGACCCTGCAGCCGGAAGAGCCCGAGCCCGCTGCCGTGGTGGACGTGGAACCGCTGCTGGTGCTGGAGCCCGAACGCCTGGCACCGATCCCGCAGCCGCTGGAGCAGGAGCCGGTCGCGCCCCTGGTGGAACTCAGCGCCCCGAGCGCGCCGCAGTCGGACATCCCGGCGCTGATCGCCGCTGGTCGTCCGGCCTGGGGCGAAGAGCCCTTCGAGTGCCTGTTGTTCGATGTCGCCGGCCTGACCCTGGCGGTTCCGCTGGTGTCCCTTGGTTCCATCTACCCCCTGGCGGGGCAGGAGCTGACGCCATTGTTCGGACAACCGGACTGGTTCCTCGGCATACTGCCGTGCCAGGCCGGCAACCTGAAAGTGCTGGATACCGCGCGTTGGGTGATGCCCGAGCGCTACCGCGACGATTTCCGCGAGGGCCTGCAGTACGTGATTTCGGTGCAGGGCTACGAATGGGGGCTGGCGGTGCACCAGGTCAGCCGTTCCATCCGCCTGGACCCGGGCGAGATCAAATGGCGCACCCAGCGTAGCCAGAGACCCTGGCTGGCCGGTACCGTGATCGAGCATATGTGCGCCTTGCTGGATGTCGCGGCCCTGGCCGAACTGATCGCCAGTGGCGCCGTGAAGCGCATGTCGCTGAATTGAGGGGAAGGTTCCGTCGCGCGCGGGACCTGATGGACAAGACAGCGGGAATAACCCGCGAATGCCACCCCGGGGTGGCTCAAGAGAGGCTAGGGAACATGAAGAAATCGTCCGCTCAAGGTGCCGAAGATCCCATCCTGCAATGGGTGACCTTCCGCCTGGACAACGAGACCTACGGCATCAACGTGATGCAGGTGCAGGAAGTCCTGCGCTATACCGAGATCGCGCCGGTGCCGGGGGCACCGAGCTATGTGCTGGGTATCATCAACCTGCGCGGCAACGTGGTGACCGTGATCGACACGCGCCAGCGCTTCGGCCTCGGCCCGGCGCCGGTGACCGACAACACCCGCATCGTCATCATCGAGGCGGACAAGCAGGTGGTGGGCATCCTGGTCGACAGCGTGGCCGAGGTGGTCTACCTGCGCCAGTCGGAGATCGAGACCGCGCCCAACGTCGGCAACGATGAGTCCGCCAAGTTCATCCAGGGCGTCTGCAACAAGAACGGCGAACTGCTGATCCTCGTCGAGCTGGACAAGATGATGAGCGAGGAAGAGTGGTCGGAGCTGGAGAGCATCTGAGTTGATCTGGATCGCACTGCTCGCGGCGGCCCTCGCCCTGGCCTGCACGGTGCTGGGCGTCGTCTGCTACCGCCTGGCGCAGCGCCTGCGCCAGGAAGTGGAGGCCCAGGCCGAGCGCGACGCGGTGCGCGACCAGAAGCTCAAGGAGCTGGGCCGCCGTCTGGAGGCCTACCTGGAGGGCAGCGTGCGCATGGGGGAGGAACTCCACGAGCTGCGCCGGGTGGTGGCGCCCCTGCCGGACAAGCTCAACCAGATCGAGCAGCGCGACCCCAGCAGCCTGTCCTTCACCCAGGCCGCGCGCCTGGTGGGCCTGGGCGCCAGTGTCGAGGACCTGACCCAATCCTGCGGCCTGACCAAGGCCGAGGCCGAACTGGTGAGCAAGCTGCACCAGTCCCGGAAGGATCGCGGCTGAGGTACCAAGCCGGTGGGAGGGATTTCAATCGCGAATGAATTCGCTCCCACAAGGGCGCTTTTCTATCCACCAGCGAGGCCATGCAAGGCACCGATGGTGGAAATCCCCAAAGGGATTTCCACCCTACGTCTCGATTGACATGGAATCTCCCGCTTCCCCCGTCCCGTAGGGTGAAAATCCACGAAGTGGATTTCCACCAGCGCTGCCGAGCCTCACCTCCTGACTCACCCGCACCTCCAGCGCCACGCCGCCCACTATCCGGCCGTTCTCCCGCTGCACCAGGTCGAGGATGAAGCGCGTGCCGCGCCTGGCGTTCGTCGGCACCTTGACCCGCAGGCCGACGCGTAGCGCTTCCGCCGGTCGCAGCAGTACCGGCAGCCGTGCGCGCTGGCCACGGCCGAAGGCGAGTTCCAGCGCGCCGGGGAAGGCCGCCGCCAGGCGTTCCGGTACATGGCTGGTGAGCAGCGCTGCCCGGGCATCTTCCGCATTCAGGTGTTCATCGCAGGAGCAGTCCAGCCGACCGGGGTTCCCGCGCAACGGAGCCGTCGGCAGCACCAGGGCATTTGCCCGCAACCGGGTTGGCAGCGCAGGTTTCTCCAGCAGCAGGCTCGCCGCGATTTCCTCCAGTCCCTTCGGGCGCACCAGTTCGAGCTCCACGGTGCGCGACAGCCGCGGACGCAGGTTGATGGCCAGCAACGGCAGCACTATCCAGGCATTGGGTGCCAGGTCGACCACGGTCAGATTCTTCTGCGCCAGGTTGTTCTGTTCCCAGACGTGGCGCCCGGGCTGCGGGCGGTCGAAGCGGGTGAACAGGCTGGCCAGCAGGCAGGGATGGCTGCCGGCGGGCGGTATCGCCGAACGCGGCAAGCGCGCCTTGAGGATACGGCTTTCGCCGGGGCCGAGGTCGAAGGCGGCGGCTGCCGTCACCGCCGGCAGGAAGTCGGCGGGGTAGACGAACTGGCTGCCGGCGTACTGCTTGATGTTGAAGCTCACCACCAGGTGGCGTGCCGTTGCCGTGGCACTGCGGTTGCGCACCCGCGCATGGATCCAGTTGTCCTGGCCGTATTCCGGGTTCTGGTGGTCCAGGCCATCGTCGTCCCGGTTGCGTATCCAGAGATCGGGCGAATCCCAGAAACGCCCGGACCAGGGATTGGCGCCGGGGTCGCCCGTGTCGTCGCGCAGCCAGAGGTCGGGCAACGGCGAAGGGTCGGCGAAGCCATAGACGAATCGATGGAAGGCGTCCACGCAATCGGGTTGGCCGGTGCGCGCCAGGAGGTGGCACTCGATGTCCTCGCTGCGCACCGGGCGCGGGTGGCGGGCCTGGTAGAACGCGCGCATCTGCTCGCGCAGGGGCGCCGCGCCCAGCAGCGCGGCCAGGCCTTTCCAGACCCGTTCGCCGGCGCTGTAGGCGTCGATGTGGGTGATCCGTACCCAGGGGTTGCGCGGACAGAGCGCCTGGGCGGGGGCGGCGAAATTGAACGGCAGCACGTCGGCCGCGCCGTTGTCGTTGTAGACGGTCCAGGCCTCGTCGAACCAGGCGTCGGGTTGGCTCGCCGGTTTCAGGCCGCGCGCCCACCAGCTGTGGAAGGTTTCGTGGCGCAGCGGGCCGGTGGCGCTGGTGGTGCCGCCGTCATACTCCATGCCGCCCTGGTGGATGAAGGCGGTGAAGCGTCCGTCATGGACGTAGCGTCCCGAACTGGTCTCGTTGTTCGCCAGGAAACCGGCGATGGCGCCGGCCTGGGCGGCTATGTCCACTGCGCTGCTCGTGAGCTTCCAGGCCGTTACTGCGACATTGCTTCCCGAGACCGGTAGCAGGGCGTTGGCCGTGGCGCTCTGCAGACTGTCGCTCGGGCGCAGTTCCAGCAGCGGAGAGAAGGCCGTGCTGCGTGCTGGAAAGGCGATGCTCCAGTGATTGCTGCCCAGCGAGCTGACCGCGCCGTTGCTGATGGGGGTGTGGGGGATGGCGGTGTTCAGCAGTTGCAGCTCCAGGTTCAGTTCGAACTGGTCGTAGATCAGGTTGGCCGGGATGAAGGCTTCCAGGTAACGCCCGGCGCCGAGGTCGGTGAAACCGAAGTTGAACACCAGGCGCGGGCCTGGGCTCCAGGTGATCTGCGGCTGATAGGAACCGGCCGTCGAGGCCTGCGGCATGCCGACCGCGTAAGTCAGGCGCAGGTTGTGACTGCTACCGGCTTCCAGCACTCGGGCGAGCACCCGCAGGCTGGAATGGGCGCCGCCGCCGAAGTCGTGGGCGGCCACCTCGGCGAGCGGGATGGGGGCGCCGTCCAGCCAGGCGCCCGTGGGTGTCTGGCGCAGGTCGAAGATCGGGCATCCGGCGTTGGCGCCCAGGCGAAACTCCAGGGTCGCATCGCCGCTGGCCTGTTGGGTCGCGGCGTCGAAACGCAGGGCCGCGCTGATTTGCGCGATGTCCACCGGAACCGCCCAGAGACCGTCCACCAGGCGTGGCGGTGGCGCCAGGTCGAGGTTGCCGACGTCGCTATCGGCCAGTGCCGGCAGCCGCTCGAGCAGTGCCCGGAGGCCGGCGACGCACTCGCCGTCGCCGGGCACGCAGGCGCCGCCATTGCGCTTGCGGATCGCGCGCCAGCCGAAGCCCCGCGCGGCGAGCACGTCCGCTGCCGTTTCGCTGACGAAGATCGCCCCCGGGCTGGCCGCATCGTGCCCGGCCTTGACCAGGGCCAGGTCGAAGATCGGTTGCGCCGGTTTGCCGACGTTGCCCGGGATCTCCGTGGACAGGGTGACCAGCCCGGACTCTATGTAGCGGGCCAGGCGCAGTTGCTCGAGCTGGGCCTGGACGGCGGCGATGTCGGTTCCGGCCGGCTGGTTGCTCAGCAGGCCCAGGCGATAGCCGCGGGCCTTGAGGATCTGCAGGCAGTCGAGGGTGTCGGCGTAGCGCTGGCGCACGCCGCCGACGGTGGTGACCAGGGTGTCGCCCAGGTCGAAGAAGACCGTGGTGGGGTAGGGGCCTGGCATATCGCCCTCCTGGCAACGGTTCAGGCCGGGGCTCAGGCGTCGCGCAGGTAGGCGACCCGGCAGCCCGAGGCATCGGTGATGGTGAGAATGTCGACGTCCAGCTGGTAGGCGTAGGTGACCACGGCGTCGTTGGCGGTGGCGAGCGCGAGTTGACCGGGAGCCCGGAGTGCCCAGGTGCCGCCATCCCACCAGGTGAAGCTGCCGGGTGGGTCGCCCAGGCCGAAGTACAGGCCATTGGCTTCGAAACAGAGCTGCGCGGCGTATCCGTTCGCGCTGGCCTTCTCCGTGATCCTTCGCCAATTGCCCACCAGCCGCGGATCCAGTTCCGCCATCTTCGAGTCTCCCAGCGGATTGATCGGGGCGATGCGCCGGCCAGTGCCGGCGCATCGCTTTCCTTCAGCGCGTTACTTGGCGCGCACCAGGTTGGCCGACTTGGCCTTGCCCTTGAGCGCCTTCGCCAGGTCCTTGGAGGCGGCGCCGCCCGCGTCGTCGATCAGCGCAGCGAGCTTGCTGCGTTCCGCGTCGCTCATCACGGCGTCCTGTTCGAGCAGGGCCACTGCGGCCTTGACGTCGGGTTTGCGTTTGCTGAAGCGGCGTGCCAGGCGCTTGGCCGCGATGGCGGCGAAGTGCGGCCGGAGCACGGACGAGTCGAGGGCCGCCTGCAGTGCATCCAGGCCCTCGCCCAGGTGGTCGCCGCCGATCGCCAGCACCAGGTGCAGGTCGGGGGTGGCGAGCACCTTGTGCGCCGCCTCGGCATGGCGCGCGTCCACCGCGGCGGTGACCATCACCGTGGCGCTGCCGGCCGCGCGGGCGACCATGCCCTCGATTTCCCAGTGCACCTCGACCCTGACTACGTGGATGCCGGGAACCCCGAAGAGCGCACCTTCGGCACCCCGCAGCAGGGTCATGGAGTCTTCCAGGCGCTCGCCGGGCTGCAATACCCGGAAGGGGTGGTCCTCGATGCAGTGCACCACGGTGCGGAAGCTGCGCACGCTGCCGGCCGGGTCGGTGACGCTGCCACTGACGAAGTCGCTCTTCAGGCTCAGGGTCGCCGGTACCCGCACCGGCTGATCACCCTGGTTGACCAGGGCCACGTCGACGCGCACGGGCGCACCCAGCGGCACTTCGCCGAGGAGCGGGGTGATCTCCACCGCCAGGCCGAAGACTTCCGCCTCGAGGTCGGTCGGGGTGATCGCCGGGGTGCTGGTGGACGCACCGCCGAAGGCCACCGAACCGGGACGCACGAAGGGGTCGGGATAGTGGCGCAGCTGCTTGAGGTTGTCCGGGTGGAAGGACCACTGGATGTTGCTGGGGAAAGGCGTGGCCGGCGTGCCGGCGGCGGCGATCACATCGCTGGTGCACATGAAGCCGTGATCGGCGAAGTTGTGATAGAGCCCCATGGCGTGCCCCAGTTCATGCACCGCGGTGCGGAAGTAGGGGGCGGCCGCCGTGCCGAAGCGCTGGCCGCTGACCGTGCCCCAGCCCGGGTCGATGATCCAGTGGGAGGAGATGCCGAGGCCTTCGCGGGGCACGTTGTTGGAGTCGGTGCCGCTGGCGTCGTACATGATCCCTCGCGGCGTGGAGTCGATGTTCTTCACCGCCAGGATGTGATAGCGCCACTCGCTGTCGAGGTTCACCACCGCGCGGCGCGCCAGCATCGCGGCGTGCATCTCGGCATCGGACCAGGAGTTGCCGGAGGGCTCGGCGACGTTGGTGTCGCTGAGGTTCACCGCGGCCTGGAAGCCGATGGCATCCATCACCGTGGCCCAGGTGTGGCCGGCGCCGCTGTTGGTGGGCTGCTCGGAGCCGGACACCGTGTCGATCTCGATGCTGCAGCGGCGGAAGTAGCTGGACAGCCAGCCCATGGTGAGTCGCCCGACCACGGTGTTGGCGGCGTTCTTCACATCGCCTTCGGCGTAGTCCGACGGCGAGGGATAGCCGGCCGGCGCCGTCATCCGCGTCATCTGCGCACTGAGGGTGGATTCCAGGGCCCAGCTGTTCGGCGCGGTGAAGCGGTACAGCTGGAAGGTCAGGCCGAAGCTGTTGCCCAGGTAGAAGTACTCCGGTAACGCGGTGACGCGGATGTAGTAGCGGTAACGCGAGCGCGCCAGGATCGGGATGCCCGAGGCCGGATTGGGCCCGGCGAGGAGAATCGGCTTGAGCGAGAGGTCCGGGGTGATGCCCGGTTGCCCCTGGAGGACCGGGAAGGGCGAGGGGATGGGAATGGGCAGGAAGATCACCGGACGCTGGTAGAGGTCGCCGCTGGCGGTGCGTCCTTCGCTGTGGCTCTCCACCCGCAGGGTCCCGTCGTAGGACACCAGGGGGGCGCCGCTGGGCTTGTAGTTCAGCAGCCAGCAGCCGGCGCGCACGCTGCGGATCGGCGGCAGGATGATGCGCCCGGGGTTGGCCAGCGGCAGGTTGGGATTGAGCGCGGTGGGGGTGGCTGCCGGGCCGTCGTCCTGGGTGGGGAGGATCAGGTCGGGCATGGGGGGAACGCCAAAGGTTTCTGGCAGGTTGGACACGTTGAACACTCCTATTCAACAAGGGGCGTACCCTGCCCGTGAAATCCAACGTCTGCGCGGGCTACTGCACTGATCCGGTACGGCGCCCCTGGTATTGTTTCCTTCACTGAGGTCGGGTCATGCATGGCGACAATCGCATGACGTCAAAAAGTATGGGCCGGCGCCAGCATCTGTAAAACACCGCTCATCGTCTGGAGGCCGCATGGCACGCGGGTTCCAGCTTTTTCAGAGGCATCCGCGGGAGGCTTAGAGCGGCGTGTTCTTACGCGGCTGCCGGGCGTCGCCAAGAGTTCCAAGTCGCCGCAGCCTGCCTGGCCTAAGCTGAAATTCCGGGGCTTCTCTCCGGGGAGGTCCGGCCATGCGTCTACTTCCGATCCTGCTTTTCTGCCTGGTGCCGCTGCTGCAGGCCCAGGAAGCCCCCATGGAAGTAAAGGGCGCAATGACGGTGAACGTGCTGCAGGCGCGCTACCTGTACGAGCGCGGTGCGGTCTTCATCGATATTCGGCCCACCCGCGAATGGGCCTGGGGTCATATCCACGGCGCCCTGCATCTCGACCTGCTCGGCCGTTTCAATGACCTGTCCCAGTCGCACTGGCCGCGCCAGGTGCCACTGGTCATCTACTGCGACAGCGAAGTCTGCCCCCATGGCGCGGAAGCCGTGCGGCTGGCGGTGAGCTGGGGCTATCGGCAGGTGTTCTATTTCCGCGAGGGTTACTTCGCCTGGCAGCTGCAGGACTTCCCCCAGGGCAAGGGCCTGAAGGGCGAGCGGCTGGTGTTCAGTCGCCCGGTCCGCTGAGTCGCGGCAGCGGCTGCGTGGCGTCGCGCTCGGTGTCGGGGGCGAAGCCGGCCGGGCATTTGCCCTTGAGGTACCAGGCGAAGGCGATGATCTCGGCGATGGTGCGGTACAGCGCCTCGGGGATGGCGTCGCCCAGTTCCAGCCGTGCCAGCAGGCGCACCAGTTCGGCGTTCTCGTAGATCGGCACTTCGTATTCGCGGGCGATGGCGAGGATGGTTTCGGCCAGCTCGTCGTCGCCCTTGGCGGTCAGGTTGGGGGCGCTGGCGCCGTCATAGGAGAGGGCGATGGCCTGGCGGGGGTGCTTGTCGTTCATTCCGGCTTCCTTGCAAAAGTGCAGCGCGAAGGCAAGTGAGCAACGACGAGACAGTACGAGTGGTACGGCGAGGAGCTGCGAGCGCAGCCGACAAAGCTGAACGCATGCAAGGGAGTTGGAATCATGCGGTCTCGTCCACCCAGCGTTGCTCCAGTGTCGTGCGTTGCCCCTGGGGTGGCCGACCCTGGCGGCAGGCCAGTTCGCCGACGTCGAGGCCTGCGGCCTGCAGGCGGTCGCGCAGGTACGGCAGTTCGCGGTCGATCAATCCCGCGGTGTCGGCGCGCTCGGTCCAGAGCTGGCCGGACAGGCTGCCCCGCATCAGTTGCGCCTGGACCTGCAGCGGCCCGAGGGGCTCCAGGTCGAAGGCCAGTTCGACGCGCCAGAGGCTCTCCTTGCGCTCCTGTTTTTCCGGCTGGCCGTCCTGTTCCTGCTGCAGCCTGATCTGCAGCGGGACTATGTCCTGCTGGTTGCGCATGGGCACTTCCAGTTGCCAGGTGGTCAGGAGGTTGCCCTCGGGCGTCACCTGGGTCTGGGCCAGGCTGGCGAGCTGATGGGTCTGCAACCGCGAGACGGCGGCGGCGGCCAGCTTGAGCAGGGCTTCCAGGTCGCCTTCTTCAGCGGCCGCCCGGGCCAGGCGCGCGGGCAGCGGGAAACTCAGCGCCTGTTGGCGGGCATTGGCCTGGCCGAGGGCGCCCAGGGCGCTGCGGATGAAGGCCGGCAGGGCCTGGGCCATGGCATTGCCGGTGCCGATATCCGGCAGGCTGGCCGGGGTTGGCAGGGCTGGCAGCAACTGGGCCACCAGGCGCAGCAGGTTGGCCTTGAAGTCCTGGGGCAGGGCGCCGTGCTGGCCGGCCAGCAGGCGCGATTCCAGCAGGGTGCCGCTGTTCTCCAGGGCCTGGGCCAGCACCTTGGGGTCGCCGAGCTGGCGCATGTCGGGCAGGGTGCCCAGCAGTTTGTCCACGGCAACCCGCAGGCTTTCCGGCAGGTTTTCCCGGTTCGTCGCCTGGAGCGCGCCGATCAGGCCGTCCAGGGAGCCCTGGCGACTCTGCTGGCCGGCCAGCTGCTGGATGAGCGCGAGCTGGTCCAGCTGCGTGGCCAGGGGCAGGAACTGCAGCATGCGGCTGCCCTGGACCTGGGCGCTGAGCAGGCTGCCGACCACCAGTGGCCGCGGGCTTTCGATGCTCAGCTGGCGGCCGGCGAGCGGCGTATTGAGCAGCTTGACCAGCACTTCGTAGAGCGCAGCCCCGGCCTTGCCCCGGGCGGCAGGCTCGCTGGCCACCACCTTGCCCTGGACCAGGGTGCCCAGCGGCAGCAGGTCCAGATCGAGGCTGCCGAGGGCCGCTTCGGCCACCTTGAGGACCATGGCCAGGCGGGTGTCCGAGAGCGCGGTGACGTTCAGTTGGCTGCCCTCGACCAGCGGCCGCGGGCTGATGGCCTCCAGGGTGGCCTGGCTGCCATTGCCCAGGGTGAGCTTCAGCAGCACCTGGAAGCTCTGGGCGGTTTCCTTGAGGGCGACGACTTCGGCCTCGGCGCTTTCCCCTGCGGCCAGCAGGCCGTCCAGCGGCTGCAGCAGCCGGAGCGCCAGGTCCGCGGCGTTCTGCGCAGGAAGGGCGAGCGGCTGGCTGGGCGGGAGAGGGCGAGTACCGCCGATTTCGGTCATCAAGGGGTTACAACCTGTCGAAAAAGCTCGCTTCGGGGGCCAGGGTTGGCATGTATAATGCCGCCCCGTCCGGGCCGGCCACGAGCCTTGGCGCTCACCAGTATAGCGGCCGGCACCTCCCTGACTTGAATGCTTCCCGGGTATCCATGCCGTGACCAGTCCGTATCTTGAGACCGTGGCCCTCGCCTGCGAGCGGGACTGGCGCCTGCTGTTCGAACGGCTGGACCTGCAACTGGCCCGGGGCGAGATGCTCCAGGTCGCCGGCCCCAACGGCAGCGGCAAGACCAGCCTGCTGCGCCTGCTCTGTGGCCTGATGCAGCCCACCGCCGGGGAAGTGCGCCTGAATGGCAAGCCGCTGGCCAGCCAGCGCAGCGAGCTGGCGCGCAACCTGTTGTGGATCGGCCATGCCGCCGGCATCAAGGGCCTCTTGACCGCTGAAGAGAACCTGCGCTGGCTCTGTGCCCTGCATCAGCCGGCCGAGCGCGAGGCCATCTGGGAGGCCCTGGGGGCGGTGGGCCTGCGCGGTTTCGAAGACGTGCCCTGCCATACCCTGTCGGCCGGCCAGCAACGCCGCGTCGCCCTGGCACGCCTGTACCTGGACGCGCCGCCCCTGTGGATACTCGACGAACCCTTCACCGCCCTCGACAAGCAGGGCGTGGCCCAGCTCGAGGCCCATCTGGCGCGACATTGCGAAGAGGGCGGCCTGGTGGTCTTCACCACCCACCACAGCATGGGCCTGGTGCCCGCCGGCTATCGCGAACTCGACCTGGGGCAGCGCCGCGCATGAGCAACGTCTTTACCCTGCTGGTCGCCCGTGAAGCCCGGCTGCTGGTGCGCCGTCCGGCGGAATTGGCCAATCCCCTGGTGTTCTTCGCCATAGTGGTCGCATTGTTCCCGCTGGCGGTGGGCCCCGAGAGCCAATTGTTGCAAAGCCTTTCTCCCGGGTTGGTCTGGGTAGCGGCCCTGCTGGCCGTCCTGCTCTCGCTGGACGGGCTTTTCCGCAGCGATTTCGAGGATGGCTCGCTGGAACAGTGGGTCGTTTCGCCGCACCCCCTGCCGCTTCTGGTCCTGGCCAAGGTGCTGGCACACTGGCTTTTTTCCGGATTGGCCCTGGTGCTGCTGGCGCCGCTGCTGGCTCTGATGCTCGGCCTGCCGGCGCGCTGCCTGCCGGTGCTGCTGCTCTCGCTGCTGCTCGGCACCCCGGTGCTGAGCCTGCTGGGCGCGGTGGGCGCGGCGCTGACCGTGGGGCTCAAGCGCGGCGGCCTGCTGCTGGCGCTGCTGATCCTGCCGCTGTACATCCCGGTGCTGATCCTCGGCAGCGGGGCGTTGCAGGCGGCCTTGCAAGGACTGCCGGCGGTCGGCCACCTGTTGTGGCTGGCCAGCCTCACCGCCCTGGCGGTGACCCTGACACCCTTTGCCATTGCCGCCGGCCTGACCATCAGCGTCGGCGAATAAGAAATAGAGTTGCCTGAACCATGAGAAAGCTGTTGATGACCCGACTGGCCGAAGCGCCCCGCAGGTGGTCCCGATGAACTGGGTCTGGTTCCACAAGCTTGGCTCACCGAAGTGGTTCTACGAGATCAGCGGCCGCTGGCTGCCCTGGTTCGCCTGGGGCGCCGTGGCGCTGATCGCCGTCGGCCTGGTCTGGGGCCTGGCCTTCGCGCCGCCGGACTACCAGCAGGGCAACAGCTTCCGCATCATCTATATCCACGTGCCGGCGGCCTTCCTCGCCCAATCCTGCTACATCATGCTGGCGGTGTGCGGCGTGGTCGGCCTGGTCTGGAAGATGAAGCTGGCCGACGTCGCCCTGCAGGCCGCCGCCCCCATCGGCGCGTGGATGACCTTCATCGCGTTGCTCACCGGCGCCATCTGGGGCAAGCCCACCTGGGGCGCCTGGTGGGTGTGGGATGCCCGACTTACGTCGATGCTCATCCTCCTTTTCCTCTACTTCGGTGTGATTGCCCTCGGCCAGGCGATCAGCAATCGTGACAGTGCCGCCAAGGCCTGCGCGGTGCTGGCCATAGTCGGGGTGATCAACATTCCGATCATCAAGTACTCGGTGGAGTGGTGGAACACCCTGCACCAGCCGGCCACCTTCAAGGTCACCGAGAAACCGGCCATGCCGCCGGAAATGTGGCTGCCGCTGCTGGTCATGGTGCTCGGCTTCTATTGCTTCTTCGGCGCCGTGGTGCTGATGCGCATGCGCCTGGAAGTGCTCAAGCGCGAGTCCCGCGCCAGTTGGGCCAAGGCCGAGATTCAGGCACAAGTGGGTAGGGGCTGATGAGTTTTTCTTCCTTCACCGAATTTCTCGCCATGGGTGACCATGGCCTTTATGTCTGGACCGCCTACGGCATCAGCCTGGTGGTACTGGCCATCAACGTCGCCATGCCGCTGATCGCGCGGCGGCGTTACCTGCAAGACGAGGCGCGTCGTTTGCGCCGGGAGGAGTCGAAGTGAATCCGGTTCGCAAGAAGCGCCTGTTCATCATCATCGCCATCCTGGCGGGGGTGGGGATCGCCGTGGCGCTGGCGCTGTCCGCGCTGCAACAGAACATCAACCTGTTCTACACCCCGACCCAGATCGCCAACGGCGAAGCGCCGCAGGACACCCGCATCCGCGCCGGCGGCATGGTGGAGAAGGGCTCGGTGCAGCGCTCGGGCGATTCCCTGGACGTGCAGTTCGTGGTCACCGACTTCGCCAAGAGCGTGACCATCCGCTACCACGGCATCCTCCCCGACCTGTTCCGCGAGGGGCAGGGCATAGTCGCACTCGGCAAGCTGAATGCCGACGGCGTGCTGGTGGCCGATGAAGTGCTGGCCAAGCACGACGAGAACTACATGCCGCCGGAAGTCACCAAGGCCCTCAAGGACAGCGGCCAGCTCCCCAGGAAAGAGGGTTGATTCGATGATTCCCGAACTCGGCCACCTGGCCCTGATTCTCGCCCTGTGCATGGCCGTGGTGCAGGCGAGCCTGCCGCTGATCGGCGCCTGGCGCGGCGACCGCCAGTGGATGAGCCTGGCCCAGCCGGCGGCCTGGGGGCAGTTCGCCTTCCTCGCCTTCGCGTTCGGCTGCCTGACCTACGCCTTCATGGTGGATGACTTTTCCGTCGCCTATGTCGCCAGCAACTCCAACAGCGCGCTGCCCTGGTACTACAAGTTCAGCGCCGTATGGGGTGCCCACGAGGGCTCGCTGCTGCTCTGGGCGCTGATCCTCGGCAGCTGGACCTTCGCCGTGTCGATCTTCTCCCGGCAGCTCCCGGAAGTGATGCTGGCCCGCGTGCTGGCGGTGATGGGGATGATCAGCATCGGCTTCCTGCTGTTCCTGATCGTCACCTCCAACCCCTTCAATCGCCTGCTGCCGAACATGCCGGCCGACGGCAACGACCTCAACCCGCTGTTGCAGGACTTCGGCCTGATCGTGCACCCGCCGATGCTCTATATGGGCTACGTGGGCTTCTCGGTGGCCTTCGCCTTCGCCATCGCCGCGCTGCTCGGTGGTCGCCTGGACGCCGCCTGGGCGCGCTGGTCGCGGCCCTGGACCATCATCGCCTGGGCCTTCCTCAGCGTCGGTATCGTGCTCGGCTCCTGGTGGGCCTACTACGAACTGGGCTGGGGCGGCTGGTGGTTCTGGGACCCGGTGGAAAACGCCTCCTTCATGCCCTGGCTGGTGGGCACCGCGCTGATCCACTCCCTGGCGGTGACCGAGAAGCGTGGCGTGTTCAAGAGCTGGACCGTGCTGCTGGCCATCGCCGCCTTCTCCCTGAGCCTGCTGGGTACCTTCCTGGTCCGCTCCGGCGTGCTGACTTCGGTCCATGCCTTCGCCTCCGACCCGGAGCGCGGCGTGTTCATCCTCGCCTTCCTGCTACTGGTGGTGGGCGGCTCCCTGACCCTGTTCGCGGTGCGCGCGCCCGTGGTCAAGAGCCAGGTGGGCTTCGCCCTCTGGTCCCGCGAGACCCTGCTGCTGGCGAACAACCTGGTGCTGGTGGTGGCGGCGTCGATGATCCTGCTCGGCACCCTCTACCCGCTGGTGCTGGATGCCCTGTCCGGCGCCAAGCTGTCGGTGGGCCCGCCGTACTTCAACGCCCTGTTCCTGCCGCTGATGGGCATCCTCATGCTGGCCCTCGCCGTCGGCGTGCTGGTGCGCTGGAAGGACACCCCGCTGAAGTGGCTGCTGGGCATGCTCGGCCCGGTGCTGATCGGCAGCCTGGCGCTCGGCGTGCTGGCCGCTTTCCTCTACGGCGACTTCCACTGGGCGGTGCTGGCCGTCGGCTTCCTCGCCGCCTGGGTGGTGCTGGCCGGTGTTCGCGACCTGGTCGACAAGACCCGTCACAAGGGCCTGCTCAAGGGCGCCGCCGGCCTGACCCGCAGCTACTGGGGCATGCAACTGGCCCACGCCGGTATCGCCGTCTGCGCCCTGGGCGTGGTGCTTTCCAGCCAGTACAGCGCCGAGCGCGACCTGCGCCTGGCACCGGGCGAGTCGGTGGAGCTGGGCGGCTATCGCTTCCTCTTCGAAGGTGCGCTGCACCATGAAGGCCCGAACTTCACCTCCGACAAGGGCACCATGGCCATTTTCGATGGCGAGCGACAGATCACCGTGCTGCACCCGGAGAAGCGCCTCTACACCGTGCAGCAATCGGTGATGACCGAGGCCGGTATCGATGCGGGCTTCACCCGCGACCTCTACGTCGCCCTCGGCGAGCCCCTGGGCGACGGTGCCTGGGCGGTGCGTGTGCATGTGAAACCCTTCGTCCGCTGGATCTGGCTCGGCGGCCTGCTGATGGGCCTGGGCGGCCTGCTGGCGGCCTTCGACCGGCGCTACCGGGTGAAAGTGAAGACCCGCGTCCGCGAGGCGCTGGGCATGGCCGGAGCCCAAGCATGAAGCGTCTGATCCTCGTACTGCCCCTGCTGGGCTTCCTGGCCATCGCGGTATTTCTCTATCGTGGCCTGTTCCTCGATCCGGCCGAGCTGCCCTCGGCCCTGATCGGCAAGCCGTTCCCGGCCTTCTCCCTGCCCGATGTCAGTGGCGAGCGCAGCCTCACCGAGGCCGACCTCAAGGGCAAGCCGGCGCTGGTCAACGTCTGGGGCACCTGGTGCGTGTCCTGCCGGGTGGAGCACCCGGTGCTGAACAAGCTGGCGCAGATGGGCGTGACCATCCATGGCGTCAACTACAAGGATGACAACGCCGCCGCGCTGAAATGGCTGAAGGAGTTCCACAACCCCTACCAGCTGGACATCCGCGACGAGCAGGGCACCCTCGGTGTCGACCTGGGCGTCTACGGCGCGCCGGAAACCTTCCTGATCGACAAGGACGGCATCATCCGCCACAAGTTCGTCGGCGTGATCGACGAGACCGTCTGGCGCGAACAGCTGGCGCCGCTGTACCAGGCGCTGGTCGATGGAGAAGGCAAATGAAACGCCTGATCGCCGCAGCCGTTCTGGGCCTGGCCCTCACCGGTATCGCCCGCGCCGCCATCGACACCTACGAATTCAAGGACGAAGCCGAGCGCGAGCGCTTCCGCACCCTCACCGAAGAACTGCGCTGCCCGAAGTGCCAGAACCAGAACATCGCCGACTCCAACGCGCCGATTGCCACCGACCTGCGGCGGGAAATCCACCGCATGCTGGAAGAGGGCAAGAGCAACCAGGAGATAGTCGACTTCCTGGTGGCCCGTTATGGCGACTTCGTGCGCTACAAGCCGCCGGTCAACGCCCGCACCCTGCTGCTCTGGTACGGCCCCGCCGGCCTGCTGGTGGGCGGCCTGGTGGTGCTGGGCATCATCGTCGTGCGCCGCCGCCGGGTGGAGAACAGACCCGGCCAGGTAATGCTTTCCGCTGATGAGCAGGCGCGCCTCGATGCGTTGCTGAACTCCGAGAACCAGGACAAGAAAGACCCATGATCGATTTCTGGCTCGCCGCCGGCCTGCTCCTGCTGGTCGCCCTGGCCTTCCTGCTGCTTCCCGTGCTGCGTGGCCGCAAGGCCCAGACCGAGGAAGACCGCACGTCCCTCAACGTCGCCCTGTACCAGGAGCGCCTGGACGAGCTCGAATCCCAGCGCGCCGCCGGCACCCTGACCGCCGAGCACTACGAGGACGGCCGCGCCGAGGCCGCCCGTGAACTGCTGGCCGATACCGAGGGTGCCGACAACGGCCGCTCCTCCCGTCTGGGCAAGGCGCTGCCGCTGCTGGCGGCCATCCTGGTCCCGGCGCTCGGCTTCGGTCTCTACCTGCACTGGGGGGCCAGCGACAAGGTTGAGCTGGCCCGCGAGCTGCGTGAGCAACCGCGCAGCATCGAAGAGATGACCTCGCGCCTGGAACGGGTGGTGGAAGCCCAGCCGGAGTCCGCCGAAGGCTGGTACTTCCTTGGCCGTACCTACATGGCCCAGGATCGCCCGGCCGATGCCGCACGCGCCTACGAGCAGGCGGTCAAGCGCGGTGGCCGCCAGCCCGAACTGCTCGGCCAGTGGGCCCAGGCGCTGTATTTCGCCAGCCAGAAGAAGCTGACCCCCGAGGTCAAGGCGCTGACCGAGGAAGCGCTGAAGGCCGATCCCAGCGAGATCACCAGCCTCGGGCTGCTGGGCATTGCCGGCTTCGAGGAGGGGCGCTTCCAGGACGCGATCACCTACTGGGAACGCCTGATCACCCAGCTGCCGGCCGACGACCCTTCCCGCGGCGCCCTGCAGGGCGGCATCGACAAGGCTCGCGAGAAGCTCAGGGAAAGCGGCGTGGTCGTCGAAGAACCGGCTGCCGCTCCGGCGCCCTCCGGCGCCCAGCTCAAGGTTCGCGTCGACCTGGCCGCTGCGCTCAAGGACAAGGTGCAGCCCGGCGACAGCGTGTTCATCTTCGCCCGCGCCACCTCCGGCCCGCCCATGCCGCTGGCGGTCAAGCGCATGACCGTGGCCGACCTGCCGGTGGAGGTCAGCCTGAGCGATGCGGACGCCATGATGCCGCAGCTCAAGCTCTCCAACTTCCCCCAGGTGCAGTTGGTCGCCCGGATTTCCCGCAGTGGCAATGCGACCGCGGGTGAATGGATAGGAAGCAGTTCGCCGCTGTCTACTGGTACGTCGGATACCCAACGACTGACCATCGACAGCCCGGACAAGAAATGACGACCCGTACCGCACTCCCGGCAGCGCCGAGCACCCGCTTCGGCCTGCCCCTGATCTGCCTGCTCCTGACCCTGGCCGGCTGCGCCGGCCAAGGCCCCTACCACGAACCCGACGAGCCCGAGTGGGAACCTTCCCGCAAGCCGCCAGCGGTTCAGACGCCTCCTCCGCAGCAGCCGCCACGCGTCATGCCGCCGACCCAGCCGCAGCCGCCCAAGCAGGCTCCGCGCATGAAGGCCCACCCGCGCTTCGCCCCGCCGCCGGGGGGCAATTGCTACTGGGATACCGGCCTGGGTGTCTACGTGCTGGAAGGCCAGCACAATGTCTTCTACCGCGAGCGTGTCTATTACCGCTGGGATAGCGGCTGGAGCTACTCCAACGGCCCGCAGGGCCCCTGGCTGCCCACCGATGCCAGCGGCGTACCGGCGGGACTGGGGCGGCGCTTCCACTGAGCCACCTTTGACGGGCGGGCCTGTGGCCCGCCTGGCGAGTAGACATCCAGATCCGTAGAACCTGAACTCGCTCTTGCCCCCTGCAAGGGGGCGAGGCCACCTACTCACCTGGGGAAAAACTCCTGCACTTGCCCCCGTCGTAGGGTGCGCCATGCGCACCGATTGCGGGATCGGCTCCTGCGCTTCGCTCAACCCTTGGTGCGCGCGGCGCACCCTACCAGGTCAGCTCAGTCGCTCGAGCCAGACAACTTGAGCCGCAACAGGCAGAGCCGGTGACTCATGACCATGCTCTAAGGACGTGTTTTCCCGAGCTCGAATGAATTCGCCCCTGCTGCTAAAACACGGCATGCCCCTGTTGCACCGCTGAAACAGCTTGGGTACTGTGCTGGCATTCCGCCACTTCGGAGGCCATGGATGCTACACCGTATCGTGCTCGCCACCCTTGCCGTATCGCTGGCCCAACCCCTTGCCGCCCAGGTCTACCAATGGCGCGATGCCGACGGGAAGCTGCATTTCACCGATACACCGCCGCCCCAGAGCCGCTCGGTGGAGACCCAGCACCTGCAGGTCAAGGGGCCTGATGCAGGGCCGGCGAAGCCGGACGGGCCGCCCAGCGCCGCTGTGTCGGAAGTCGCGCAGCGCTCGCCCGATGCTGGCCAGTTGCATCAGAAGGGCAGTCAGCAGTGCTCCACCGCCATCGCGCGGATGCCCGGGCTGATCAACGAGACGCAGAAGCTCGGTCGCGATGCGCTGCGCAAGCAGAAGATCACCCAGAACCAGCTGGACAAGGCCATGTACAAGATGGACGACTTCTACAAGGGCCTGAAGCGCAATCAGCGCGAGTGCGTCAGCGAATACCTGGCCAGCGAAACGAACCGCACTTCCATCGATTGCCTGGCCGATACCCCCGATGTGCTGAGCTTCGGCCAGTGCATGGAATTCGCCGACTGGGTGGAAACCTTCAGGTAGGCAGGCCGGGCGCGGCAGCGCCCGGTGCGAGGGTCACTGGCGGTCGGGCAGGGTAGTGGGGGACTCTTGCGTCCGGTTGCGCCTGTGCGCCATGGCCACCAGCAGGCGCATGGCCCCGTAGCCCGCGACGATCAGCAGTGGGTAGGCCACCATCAGCTCGGCCAGGCTGTACTTCCACGCCAGCGGCCGCCCAACCCCCAGCAGTGCGGCATAGAACCAGGACACCGCCGATACGGTGCCGGCGAACAGCGTCAGCGTGCGCATGCCGGGTTCGAGGCCGAGCAGGCTCCCGGTGCGGGCCAGGGCAGGCATCACCGCGCGGTGCAGCAGCATGCCGTTCAGCGTCAGCAGGGAAACGATCAGCACCTTGGCCTGCAGCTTGGGGTTGAGCAGGTAGGTCCAGCCCTTGACCGACATGTCCAGCAGGATGATCGCGGCACCGGTCAGCCAGAGCACCAGCAAGGCCAGCGAAATGGTGCGCTGCAGCGATTCGAGGTGGGCACTTCCACAGTGGGCGGAGTCGTCGCCGCGCAGCAGTTGCCGGGCCATGGCGAGGTCGCTGGTGAGGACCAGGCCGACCGCCACGCAGCAGGCGATCAGGTGCATGTAGAGGACGGCGAGGCGCACCAGTTCGAAGTTGGCTTCCTGCTTCAGCAGCGCGGTCACCAGGTGAAAGAATTCCATGCTCTATCTCTTGTTCTATGCAATCGCCATCCCCTCCGCGCCTGGACAGGCGCGGGCTGCAGCGGTTCGGCCAGCCCGTGGCGAGAAGCTGACCGAGACTTGTTCCCGTGCGGCCGGCGATGTTATTTGTAAATAATTATTAATGTCAAAAGAATAGATAGTGACGCTCGTTCCGATTTGTGCATGTTCGGATGAGCGGTCGTCAGGACGTAGGTGGCCGGGCGGGTGCCGGCACTGGGGGGATGTGCTGCTGGAGGCGCTGACGGCCCTGGGATGGAAACCTGCCCGCTGACGCGGGCAGGTGCGGGTGTTACTGGCCGCTGTAGATCTGGTCGAAGATGCCACCGTCGTTGAAGTGGGTCTTCTGCACCTCACGCCAGTCGCCGAAGGTCTTCTCCACGGAGAGGAATTCCACCTTGGGGAAGCGGTCGGCGAACTTGGCGAGGATCTCCGGATTGCGCGGACGCAGGTAGTTGTTGGCGGCGATGGTCTGGCCTTCGTCGCTCCACAGGTACTTGAGGTAGGCCTCGGCGGCGGCGCGGGTGCCTTTCCTGTCCACCACCTTGTCGACCACGGCCACCGGCGGTTCGGCTTCGGCGGAAACGCTGGGGTAGACCACTTCGAAGCCGCCACGGCCGAACTCGCGGGCGATCATCTCGGCTTCGTTCTCGAAGGTCACCAGCACGTCGCCGATCTGGTTCTGGATGAAGGTGGTGGTGGCGGCGCGGCCACCGGTGTCCAGCACCGGCGCCTGCTTGAACAGCTTGCCGACGAAGTCCTTGGCCTTGTTCTCGTCACCGCCGTTCTTCAGCACATAACCCCAGGCGGAGAGGTAGGTGTAGCGGCCGTTGCCGGAGGTCTTGGGGTTGGGCACCACCACCTGCACGCCGTCTTTCAGCAGGTCCGGCCAGTCCTTCAGGCCCTTGGGGTTGCCCTTGCGCACGATGAACACGGTGGCCGAGGTGAAGGGTGCGCTGTTGTTCGGCAGGCGGGTTGCCCAATCCTGCGGCACCAGGCCGCCATTGTCGGCCAGGGCATTGATGTCGGTGGCCTGGTTCATGGTGATGACGTCGGCGGGCAGGCCGTCGATCACCGCGCGAGCCTGCTTGCTGGAGCCGCCGTGGGACATCTGCAGGGTGATGTTCTCGCCTTTTTCCGCGTTCCAGTGCTTCTGGAACGCGGCGTTGTAGTCCTTGTAGAAGTCGCGCATCACGTCGTAGGAGACGTTGAGCAGGGTCGGCGCGGCCTGGGCTGCGCCAGCCAGGGCCAGGCCAGCGGCGAGGAGGGAGGCGGAGAACAGTCGTTTCACGGGGCGTTCCTTCTGGGGCAGTTTGATCGGCCGACTATAACGGAATGGCATATGTCTTTTTAATACTGAAAAGTCATTTGGTTATTCCGACTCTACAAGATTCGCAGGGTGGACCACGCTTCACCGGTCCACCATTCGAGGTTCGGTCGGGCGCCACTGGTGGATGAAAAGAGCGTCATCCACCGCAGTCACCGTCCGCTCAGAACACCCGCCCGAGGTTGAGGTAGAGCGCCCGTTCCGCTTCGTCGTTCAGGCCGTAGCTGAAGTCCAGGGGCCCCAGGGGCGTGTCGAAGCTGATGAAGATGCTCGCGGCATTGATATAGCCGCTGTCGAAGCTGTTGTCGTTGTTCCAGGCGCGGCCGCGTTCCAGGCTGCCGCCGAGGTACACCGGGAAATCCAGCGGCAGGAAGGAGCGGCGCGTCAGGCGGCGGTAGTAGATCGCGCGGCCCAGGCTGATGTTCTGTCCGCTGAGGGCGTCCTGGCGGAAGCCCGAGAGCTGCCGCGCGCCGCCCAGCAGGAAGCTGGAGGTGATCACGTCGGCCTGGTCCAGGGTGCGCCCGTAACGGCCGCCGAGGACGAAGGTGTCCGGGCCTGAACCCAGCGCCTTGTCCAGGCCGAACTGCCATTGTCGATAGCGCTCGTCCGAGCCCAGGTCCGGGTCGTACTGGCGCAGGGTCAGGCTGATGTCCTCGCCCTCGTGGGGGTAGTCGACGTTGTCCAGGGTGTCGAAGGAGTACTTCAGCTCGTAGTAGCCCTCGGTGAACTCGAAGCTGGGCAGGTCGCGCTCGCCCACCCGCACGTCGGCCTGGCCCCAGGCCTGGCCGACGCCGAAGCGGATCTCGCCGTTGTTGGCGATCTGCCGGCCCAGGTTGAGGCCGTAGCCGTAGCGTTCCAGGCGGTACTCGGCTATGGGATCGTTGTCCTGGACGGCCTCGACATTCTGCGCCTCGCCGAACAGATAGGGGGCGACGAAGTAGCGCGAGCCGGCGTCCAGCGGCTGGTAGAACTCGCTGTAGAGCTCCTGGTGGTCGCCCAGTTGCAGGCGCGTCAGCCATTCGGCGCCCAGTTCGTTGATGCCGTTCTTGCGGTAGCTGGCGCCCAGGTTGAAGGCACTGTCGCCGCGCATGTCGTCGGAGAGATTCAGGCCCAGGCGCAGGTAGTCGGTGCCGGCGCGCTTGCCACGGGCGTTGATCACCAGGGCATTGCCGTCCTTGCGTTTGACCACCCGGTATTGCACCTGCTCGAAGTAGTCCAGGCCGTAGAGGGTACTCATGTCGCTCTGCAGGCGGTCCAGGTCAAGCGGCTGGCCCAGTGGCTGGCGGATGTAGCGGCGGATCACCGAGTCGCCGATCTTCGAGTCGTTCTCGATCAGGATGCTGCGGATCACCGGTGTGCGTTCGCTGGGCAGTCGCGCGCTGTCCAGGGCCGGGTCGCGGTCGCCGGCCTGCGGGCGCAGCTCGGCCAGGGGCCCGGCGAGGATCCGGGTGGCACGGTAGCCGGCCTCGATCATCTCGCGGGAGCGGCCGAAGTCGGTGGCGCTGTAACCGGCCAGCGGCGGCTGGATCAGCACGTCCGTGGGCTCCAGGGTGGCCAGCTGGGCTTCGGAGTTGGTGCGGGTCATCAGGGTGACGGACTGGTTGAGCACGTCCACTACCGTGGTCAGCTCCTTGCGTGAACGCAGCGGCGTACCGATGTCCACCACTATCACGCGGTCGACGCCCATTTCGCGGGCCACGTCCACCGGGATGTTGTCCACCATGCCGCCGTCCACCAGCAGTTTGCCGTTCACCTCGACGGGGGCGAATACCGCCGGAATGGACATGCTGGCGCGGATCGCCTGGGGCAGGTGGCCACGGCGGAACACCACCTTCTCGCCGGTGGCGATATCGGTGGCGACGGCGCGGAAGGGAATGGCCAGCTTGTCGAAGTCGCGGGTGTCGCTGGTGTGCACCAGCAGGCTTTCCAGCAACAGGGCGAGGTTCTGGCCCTGGATCACCCCGAGCGGCAGGCCGAGGCTGCCATCGTCGCGGAAGCTCAGGCGCTGCTTGACCAGGAAATCACGGTCGTCCTGCTTGCGGCGGAAGGGGACTTCCTGCCGCGGCGGGTTGTCCGACAGCGCCTGCTGCCAGTCCATGCGGGTGGCCAGCTTCTCCAGTTCGTCCACCTGGTAGCCCGCCGCGTAGAGCCCGCCTATCACCGCGCCCATGCTGGTGCCGGCGATGGCGTCGACCTTGATGCCCTGTTCCTCCAGTGCCTTGAGCACGCCGATATGGGCCAGCCCGCGGGCGGCGCCGCCGGACAGCACCAGGCCGATGCGCGGTTCGGGCTGGGCGAGGCAGAGCAGGGGGAGGAACAGCAGGCAAAGCAGCAGGCGGCGCATAACACATCCCTGGTCAGGCGGAGGGCGGAAGGCGGCTATTATAGGGCGCCCGATCCTGTCGCCGAGCTGAGCATGTCCACGACCAAGCCCGAAATCGTCATCACCTATTGCACCCAATGCCAGTGGCTGCTGCGCGCCGCCTGGCTGGCCCAGGAACTGCTCAGCACCTTCAGCGACGACCTCGGCCGGGTGAGCCTGGAACCGGGCACCGGCGGGGTGTTCCGCATCACCTGCGACGGCGTGCAGATCTGGGAACGCAAGACCGATGGCGGTTTTCCCGAGGCCAAGGCGCTGAAGCAGCGGGTGCGCGACCGGATCGACCCGGCGCGGGACCTGGGCCACAGCGACCGTTCCTGATACCCATCAGCCGTCAGGGGCCGCTGCGCGGCCCTTGGCGAATGAATTCGCCCCCACAAGGTGCCGGCTTGGCCTGGACCGACGCACCTTTGCGCGCCGACAGGGCGATGGCGAAGATGATCGGTTCGTAGGATGGGTTGAGCTTGCGATACCCATCAGCCGATCCGCATGGGTATCGCTCCGCTCGCGGAACGCCGCCCGCCCCATCCTGCGATCAGGCCTGGGCGGTCGCGGGCCGCTCCTGCGCGGCAGCGCCCTTCCTGGCGGACAGGGCGATGGCGGAGATGATCAGCGCGCCGCCGGCCAGCATGCGCAGGCCGGGTTGCTCGTCGAACAGCCACCAGGCGAAGGCGATGCCGTAGACCGGCTCCAGGGCGAAGATCACCGCCGTGGTGCGGGCCTTCAGCACCTTCAGGCTGGCCACGAACAGGCTATGGGCGAGTCCGGTGCAGAACACCCCGAGCAAGGCGATCCACAGCCAATCCATGGGCTTGACCTCGTGCAGCAGCGGCCAGCTGAAGGGCGCCAGGATGAGGACGATGGTGAGGTTCTGGCAGAGCGCGGCCTTCACCGGGTCCAGCCCCTTGACGCTGACGCGGTTGAGCAGCGACAGCAGCGAGAACAGCAGCCCCGAGAGAATGGCCGAGAGCAGGCCCCGGGTGGCCTGGCTGGCGAATTCGAAGCTGGGCGTGACCAGCACCAGGCCCAGGCTCACCAGGCCGACTATGAGGATTTCCTGGGTGCGGATGCGTTCGCGGAACAGCAGCCCTTCCAGCAACAGGGTGAAGGCCGGGAAGCTGGCGAAACCGAGGGTGGCGATGGCCACTCCGCCCACCTGCACCGCGTGGAAGAAGGTGATCCAGTGGGTGCCCAGCAGCACGCCGCCGAGAGCCAGCATGGCCAGTTGGCGCAGGCCCGGATTGGCGCTGCGGGTTCGGCTGATGAGCTGGGCGAAGAGCGCCAGGGCGATCACCGCGAACAGGCCGCGGCCGAAGGTGATGACCATGGGCGCGGTGTTGGCGAGCTTGCCGAAGATGCCCGAGAGCCCGAACAGCAGGGCGCCCAGGTGGATGGCCAGCAGCGCGTGGCGTTCCTTCATGCCAGGCGTGCCCCGTTGGGCAGCGGCTTGTCGAAGCTGGCCAGCACCACCTTGTTGTCGTCGTCATGCACGCCGGTGACGAGGATTTCCGAGCGGACGCCGGCAATGCGCTTGGGCGCGAAGTTGCAGACGCAGAGCACCTGGCGGCCCACCAGATCCTCTGCGCCGTAATGGGCAGTGATCTGGGCGCTGGAGGTCTTCACCCCGAGCTCGCCCAGGTCCACTTCCAGCACATAGGCCGGCTTGATCGCCTTGGCATTGGGGGCGGCGGACAGGATGGTGCCGACGCGCAGTTCGACGCGCTGGAAGTCGTCCCATTCGATGGTGGACATGGAGTTCTCCCTGAAAGACGGTCGAGCCAGTCTAGTGGCGACGAAAGGAATTGTCTGTCGCCAGGCTCGCGGGCTTTGTCGCGTTACTCGCGGGTGTTGCGCAGGGCGCGCGGGGTGATGCCGAACTCGCGGGAGAGGGCTGCGGTGAAGGCGCTCTGGGAGCTGTAGCCGACCCTGGCGGCGATCTCGCCTACCGCCAGGCCGCTTTCCAGCAGCAGCTGGCGGCCCAGGTGCAGGCGTCGGGAGCGCACGTAGTCCATGGGTGTCTGCCCGGTCTCGGCGAGGAAACGCGCATGGAAGCGCGCCACCGACAGGCCGCAGAGGCGCGCCAGGTCGGCAACCTGCAGGGGGTGGGCGGCGTGCTGGTCGATATGGGCCTCCAGGGCCGCCAGGGGCAGGGCGCTGTTTTCTTCCACCCGGCCCCCTGGCGCGGCCAGGCTGGCCAGGAGCAGGCCGGCGGACTGGCCGGAAATCACCTCGTCGGCCAGGGGGCTGGCGGCGATCCAGCTGACCAGCTGGCTTTGCGCCGGATTCAGGTTCACGGCGCCGGGGCGTTCCAGCAGGCGTCGGCCGGCGTCGAAGTGCCGGCCCAGGGTGGTGCGCAGCCAGTCGTCGCCGGGGACGTCCACCACCAGGCACAGGCTGCCGCCGGGGCTGCCGCAGGCGTGCCGGGCTTCCGGCGGAACCACCGCCAGGGTCTGGCGTTCGACACGCGCGCCGTGGCCGTCCACTTCGAAGTCCAGGCTGCCGTTCAGGCCGAATACCAACTGGGCGTGGTCGTGGCTGTGGACCAGCAGATCGTGGTTGTACTGGCGCAGGGACAGGATCGAATGCATGGCGGTCACCTCGGGGCAGGCGGCCATTCTACTCCCTGTTGCGTCGCACGCGCTGTCACGGCCCTGCAACCTCGCGTTCATTGCCGCTTCACCGCTGGGGCCCACCATCGGCGAAACCCCCGCCGGAGGTCGCCCATGAGCAGCGTCGAACGCCTGGAACCCATCAGCAAGACCAAGCCCCGCAAGCAGCGCGTGCGCACCCTGTGGATTTCCGATGTCCACCTGGGCACTCGCGACTGCCAGGCCGAGCACTTGTCGCGCTTCCTCAAGCAGTACCACGCCGACCGCATCTACCTGGTGGGCGACATCATCGACGGCTGGAAGCTCAGGGGCGGCATCTACTGGCCCCAGGCCCACACCAACGTCATCCGTCGCCTGCTGACCATGAGCAAGCGTGGTACCGAGGTGATCTACGTCACCGGCAACCACGACGAATTCCTGCGCCGCTACTCGGCCCTGATGCTGGGCAACATCCAGCTGGTGGACGAGGCAGTGCACGAGACCGCCGATGGCCGCCGCCTGCTGGTGATCCATGGCGACCAGTTCGACGTGATCACCCGCTACCACAAGTGGCTGGCCTTCCTCGGTGACTCCGCCTACGAGTTCACCCTGACCCTCAACCGCTGGCTCAACCACTGGCGCGAGCGCTGGGGCTACGGCTACTGGTCGCTGTCGGCCTACCTCAAGCACAAGGTGAAGAGCGCGGTGAACTTCATCAGCGACTTCGAGGAAGCCATTGCCCACGAGTGCGTCAGGCGCGGCCTGGACGGCGTGGTCTGCGGCCATATCCACCACGCGGAAATCCGCAAGGTGGGCGAAGTGGACTACCTCAATTGCGGCGACTGGGTGGAGTCCTGCACGGCGCTGATCGAGCACTGGGACGGCAGCATCGAACTCTATCGCCTGGCCGACGCCCAGGCGCGGGAACTGGAAGCACGCGCGATGGAGCTGGTCGAGCCGGCGGCATGAGGATACTGATCGTCAGCGACGCCTGGCTGCCCCAGGTGAATGGCGTGGTCACCAGCCTGCAACACCTGGTGGCCGAACTGGAGACCCTCGGGCATCAGGTGCTGTTGCTCTCGCCCCAGGGTTTCCGCTGCCGGCCTTGCCCGAGCTACCCGGAAATCCCCCTGGCCTGGGACCTCTGGCGGATGGGGCCGATGATCGAAGCCTTCCAGCCCGACTGCGTGCACCTGGCCACCGAGGGCCCGCTGGGCTGGGCGGCCAGGCACTGGCTGGTCAAGCGCGGCCTGGTATTTTCCAGCGCCATCCACACCCGCTTTCCCGAATACGTGCACGGCCGCTGGCCGCGGATACCCCTCGCCTGGGGCTATGCCTACCTGCGCTTGTTCCATCGGCCCAGTCGGGCGGTGCTGGTGAGTACCGAGCGCATGCGCGAGACCTTCGCCAGCCACGGCCTGGTCTGGCTGAACCTGTGGCGCAAGGGGGTGGACACGGCGCTGTTCCGCCCCCTTGGGTTGCCCAGGCCGGAGCGACCGGTATTCCTTTGCGTCTGCCGCCTGGCCCCCGAGAAGAATCTGCAGGCCTTCCTCGAACTGGAGCTGCCGGGGGAGAAATGGGTGGTGGGCGACGGTCCGCTGCGTGGCGAACTGGAAGCGCGCTATCCCGCGGCGCGATTCTTCGGCTATCGCCAGGGCGAGGAGCTGGCGCGTCTTTACGCCCAGGCCAGCGTGCTGGTGTTCCCCTCGCTGACCGATACCTACGGCCTGGTGATGCTCGAGGCCCTGGCCTGCGGCACGCCGGTGGCGGCCTTCCCCGTGGCGGGGCCGCTGGATGTGCTGGAGCCGGGCATCACCGGTTGCCTGGACGAGGACTTGCGCAGCGCCTGCCTGAGGGCGTTGCAGCTGGATCGCGAGCGCTGCGCCGAACGGGCCGCGCGCCTTTCCTGGCGGGCTTCGGCGCTGGAGTTCCTGGCGCGGCAGCCGCTGCTGGATGGCGAGCCGTGCCCATCCATGACGGCGATCCCTGAACTGTAGGGGCGAATTCATTCGCCAAGGGCAGCGCAGCTGCCTCTTTTCAACCTCGATTGGCAGCCCTTCGGCCTGCTTGGCGAATGAATTCGCCCCTACAAGGTTGCAGCCCTGGCAGCCGGGATTCAGGGAATGATCTTGTCCTTCAGCTTTTCCGCCGCCTGCTGCAGGGCCTGGATGACCTTGGCCTTGTCGTAGGTTTCGATGCTGTTGGTATCCAGGTACATGGAGAAGCCCGGCAGTTCGTGCTCGACATAGCTGGAGGCGGCGCCCAGGTCGCGGCGGAAGTCCACCACCTGGTAGATCTGCACCGGGCGGGTGAAACCCTTGACGTTTATCTGGCCCTTGTCGCGGCACATGATCACGTCCTTCACCAGCGAGTAGGTTTCGTGGGAGATGAGGATTTCCCCGGTGTCGGAGGCGTTTTCCAGGCGGCTGGCCAGGTTCACCTCGCGGCCGATGATGGTGTAGTCCATGCGCGTGTCGGCGCCGAAGTTGCCCACGGTGCAGTAGCCGGTGTTGATGCCCATGCGGATTTCCAGGGGCTTGGTGATGCCCTGGGCGCGCCACTGCTGGCGCAGGACCTTCATGTGCTTGCGCATGGCCACCGCCATGGATACGGCTGCCACGGCGTCCTTCTTGGCGCCCTGGGTGGTGGGGTCGCCGAAGAACACCATGACGCTGTCGCCGACGAACTTGTCGATGGTGCCGCCGTACTTGAGGGCGATCTTCGACATGTCGTTCAGGTAGTTGTTGAGCAGGTCGGTCAGTTGCTCGGCTTCCAGTTCCTCGGACAGCTCGGTGAAGCCCTTGATGTCGGAGAAGAACACGCTGAGCTTCTTGCGCTGGGTTTCCAGGCGCACGCTCTTCTTGCCGCTGAAAATCATCTCCCAGACCTGGGGCGACAGGTATTTGGCGAGGTTGCGCGCCAGCCGCGCGGCCTTTTCCTGTTCGCGCTTGATCTCGCTGCGGGCCTGGGCCAGGCGCAGGCCCTGCTGGTGGACGAAGAAGGCGATGATGCAGATGTAGAGGCTGGTGAAGAGCACGCTGATCAGGGCCACCAGGGCCGGGGTGCCGCCCTTGAACTCAGGCTGCAGCAGGACTCCGACGGCGCCCATGCTGGCCAGCGTGCCGGACAGCACCAGGGCCGTCTGGCGCAGGCCGCCGAGGATCATGGCGCTGAAGCCGAGGGTGAGCAGGATCATCAGCGCGGGCACCACGGAGAAACCCAGCAGGGTCACCGCGGCGCCGGAGTGGAAGGTGTCGACCGCGAGCAGGATGCGATCGGTGCGCTCGCCCGGGAAACGCAGGCCGATGTGATGGGCCAGGTGCGGGTAGAGCAGGGCGTAGGGCACCATCCAGAGGATGTCGATGCTGAAATGCTGGACATAGGTGCCGGCGGCGATGCTTGCGGCGATGGCCATGTAGGCCAGGACCCGGGAGTAGTACTCGCGCAGGACGGGCGTCGCGGAGGAAGTGTCGAGCAAGGGCTTCATGGCTGGGCTCTGTCCCTGATGCTTTCTTGACGCCGGGCTGGGGCGTTCGGGGAACGCTGCAAGTCCTGGGCCACGGCGTTGGCAGGAGCGGGATCATAACCAAGCCCGGGACCTGCGGCCAGAGGGCCGGCGGTCCGGGCTGCCGGGTCAGAAGCGGATACGGCCGGTCAGGGCGTCCTTGAGCATCACCCAGTCGCCCATGAAGCTGTAGAAGGGGTACTTGAAGGTGGCCGGCTTGTTCTTCTCGAAGACGAAGTGGCCGACCCAGGCGAAGCCGTAGCCGGCCAACGGCAGGGCCAGCAGCCAGAGCCACTGCTGGGTGACCAGGGCGTAGCCGAGGATGCCCAGCACCAGCAGGCTGCCTACGTAGTGCAGGCGGCGGCAGGTGTCGTTGCTGTGCTCCTGCAGGTAGTACGGGTAGAACTCGGCGAAGCTTTGGAAGCGGTTGGCGGACGCGGCGGGCATGGTGGCGGCTCCAGGTTCTTGTTGTCTGCTGAGTGTAGGACCGGCGCTTGCGCGAGCCAGTGACAAAGAGCGCCACTTTAGTATCCTTGCCGGCACGCCGCCCTGCCGGCGGCTGCCTCGAATTCCAGAACAAGAAGGCGCCATGAGCGAACGCACGACATCTTCGAGCTGGGCCCTGGGAATAGTCCAGGCCCTGGAAATGGGCGGAGTGGACTGCCGCAACCTGTTTCCCGAACTCGGTCTCGATTACCTGGCCCTGAACGACCCCGACGCCCGTTTCCCCCAGGACGGCATGACGCGCCTGTGGCTGCGCGCCGTGGAGCTGTCCGGCAACCCGGCGATCGGCCTGAACATGGCCAAGGTGGTGCGCCCGGCGTCCTTCCATGTGGTGGGCTATGCGCTGATGTCCAGTCGTAGCCTCAAGGAGGGCTTCGCTCGCCTGGTACGTTACCAGCGGATCATCGCCGAGGGTTCCGACCTCAGCTTCTGCGCCAAGCCCGAGGGTTACGAGCTGCGCCTGGCCATCCATGGCGATCGCTTGCCGCCGGCCCGGCAGAGCGCGGAGGCTTCCATGGCTTATTGCCTGGCCTTCTGCCGCTGGATGACGGGGCGGCCGATCAACCCGCTGGAAATTCGCTTCCAGGGGCCGGCGCCAGCGGACCTGGAACCCTATCGCCAGGTGTTCCAGGCGCCGCTGCGCTTCAATGCCGAGCATTGCGCGCTGCTGTTCAGTCGCGCCGACATGGAGACGCCTCTGCCCACGGCCAACGAATCCCTGGCCCAGTTGCACGACCGCTTCGCCGGTGACTACCTGGTGCGCTTCTCCGGCACCCGGGTCACCCACCAGGTACGCCAGGTGCTCTGCCGCCTGCTGCCCCAGGGCGAGCCCAAGCGCGAGGTGGTGGCCAGTTCCATGCACCTGTCCCAGCGCACCCTGCAGCGGCGGCTGCAGGAGGAGGGGGTGAGTTTCCAGCAATTGCTCGACGACACCCGTCGTGAGCTGGCCGAGCAGTACCTGGCGCAACCCAACCTGACCCTGCTGGAAATCGCCTATCTGCTGGGTTTCGCCGATCCGAGCAATTTCTTCCGCGCCTTCCGCCGCTGGTTCGACAGCACGCCCGGTGAGTACCGCGCGCGGCTGTAGGAGCGAATTCATTCGCGATTGGATCGGGGTTCGTGGCGCGTAGGGTGAAAATCCCTTTGGGGATTTCCACCGTCGGTGTCTCGCGCGGGCTCTCTGGTGGATAGAAAAGCGCTATCCACCCTTGTAGGGCTGACACAGCACGGCGGCTCATCCGATGCTTCCTGCCTCAATGCCGCCAGAAGTAGGGCGTCAGCAGTACCAGCACGGTGAGGATTTCCAGGCGGCCCAGCAGCATGCCGAGGGTCAGCAGCCACTTGGCGCTGTCCGGCAGGCTGGCGAAGTTGCCCGCCGGGCCGATGATCTCGCCAAGGCCCGGGCCGACACCGGAAACCGTGGCGGCCGCGCCGGTGAGGGCGGTGATCCAGTCCAGCCCCAGCAGCGACAGGCCCAGGGCGATGGCGCAGATGATGATGGTGAAGAAGAAGGAGAAGGTCAGGATCGAGCGGACGATGTCGTCGTCCAGGCGATGGCCGTTGTAGGCCTGCTTGATCACCGCCCGTGGGTGCACCAGCTGCTTGAGGTTGGCCTTGAGCAGGATGTAGGCCACCTGGAAACGGAAGATCTTGATGCCGCCGGCGGTGGAGCCGGAGCAGCCGCCGACGAAGCCCAGGTAGAAGAACAGCATCAGTGAGAAGTTGCCCCACAGGCTGTAGTCGCCCAGGGCGAAGCCGGTGGTGGTGAGCACCGAGGTGGTGTTCACCGCCACGTGGCGCAGGGCGTCCAGCCAGTGCAACTGGGTGGTCAGCCAGTACCAGGTGCCGAGCACCAGCCAGATGACCAGCAAGAGGCCGAGGAAGCCGCGCACCTGCTCGTCCTTGAACAGCGCCATGCGATGGCCCCGCAGGACCGACACATAGAGCATGAAGGGCAGGCTGCCGAGGATCATCACCACCACCGCCACCCAGTGCACCGCCGGCTGCTCCCACTTGGCCAGGGACAGGTCGGAGGTGGAGAAACCGCCGGTGGAAATGGCCGACATGGCATGGTTGACCGCGTCGAACATGCCCATGCCGGCAAGCCAGAAGGCCAGGGCGCCGAGCAGGGTGAAGCCGACGTAGATGGCGACTATGTACTTGGCCACCATATGCGAGCGCGGCAATACCTTCTCGGAGCGGTCGGATGATTCGGTCTGGAACAGTCGCATGCCGCCGATGCGCAGCAACGGCAGGATCGCCACCGCCATGCCGATGAAGCCGATGCCGCCCAGCCAGTGCAACAGCGAACGCCAGATCAGGATGCCTGGCGACATGTTGTCCAGCCCGCTCAGCACCGTGGCGCCGGTGGCGGTGATGCCGGACATGCTTTCGAAGTAGGCATCGGTGTAGCTGATGTGCTGGGTGAAGAGAAAGGGCAGGGCGGCGAAGGTGCCGACGACTATCCAGCTCGACACCGTCAGCAGGTACATGTCGCGGGGGCGCAGGTGCACCTGCTCCGGCCGCCCGGGAATCACCAGCGCCAGGCCGGCGACGAAGGTGATCAGGCTCGACCAGACGAAGGCGTTGATGTCGCCGGTACGCTCGTAGAACACCAGGGTCAGCACGGGAATGGCCATGCTGACCGCCAGGGTGATCAGGAAGATGCCGATGAGAAAGCCGATGATGCGAAGGGTCGGCAGGGCCATGGGGTCCGTTTCTGGCTGAGGGGCGAAAGGCGCAATTCTAACCGTGCCAATCGCCCTGTAAACCCGGAAGCCCGTCGCCGGCGATCCCGGCCGGCTGGCCGCTAGTGTCTCCAGAAGGCCGGGGTGAACAGCACCAGCACGGTGAGGATTTCCAGCCGGCCGAGCAGCATGCCGATGGTCAGCAGCCATTTGGCCGAATCCGGCAGGCTGGAGAAGTTGCCCACCGGGCCGATGATCGGACCCAGGCCCGGCCCCACGTTGCACACCGCCGTCGCGGCGCCGGTGAGGGCGGTGACCCAGTCGAGGCCGATCAGGCAGAGGCCGAAGGCGATCACGGCAATGGTAGTGGTGAAGAAAAAGGAGAAGGTGATCAGCGAGCGGACGATCTCGTCGTCCAGGTTGTGTCCGTTGTACTGCTGCTTGATCACCGCGCGGGGATGCACCAGTTGCTGCAGGTTGGCCTTGAGCAGCTGCCAGGCCACCTGGAAGCGGAAGATCTTCAGGCCGCCGGCGGTGGAGCCGGAGCAGCCGCCGATGAAGGTGAGGTAGAAGAACAGCATCACCGAGAAGCTGCCCCAGAGAGTGTAATCGCCGAGGGCGACGCCCGTGGTGGTGACCACCGAGGTCACGTTCACCGCAACGATGCGCACGGCGTCGAGCCAGGCGTTGTCCGAATTGGCCCAGAGCCAGGTACCGACGAGCAGCCAGGTGACCACCAGGAACCCGAGGAACCCGTGCACCTGATGGTCGCCCAGAAGGGCCGTGCGATTGCCGCGGAAGGTGGCGACCAGGAGAGTGAAGGGCAGACTGCCGAGAATCATCACCACCACCGCCACCCAGTGCACCGCCGGCTGCCGCCAGTTGGCCAGGGATGCGTCCGAGGTGGAGAAGCCGCCGGTGGAGATCAGCGACATGGCGTGATTGATCGACTCGAAGGGAGTCATGCCCGCCAACCAGAACGCCAGGGTGCCGAGCACCGTCAGCCCGGCGTACACCAGTACGATGAACTTGGCCACCATGTGTGAACGCGGCATGACTTTCTCGCCCCAGTCGGAGGACTCGGTCTGGAACAGGCGCATCCCGCCGACCCGCAGCAGCGGCAGGATGGCCACCGCCATGCCGATGAAGCCGATGCCGCCCAGCCAGTGCAGCATGGAACGCCAGATCAGCAGGCCGGGGGAAGCGTGGTCCAGGCCGGTGAGCACGGTGGAGCCGGTGGTGGTGATGCCGGACATGGTCTCGAAAAAGGAGTCGGTGTAGCTGATGTGCTGGATCAGCACCATGGGCAGGGCGGCGAAGCCGCAGACCACCATCCAGCTCGCGGTGGTCAGCATGTACATGTCTCGTGGCCGCAACTGGGTGTGGGCCGGGCGCCCGGGGCCGACCAGTGCCAGGCCGGCGATGAAGGTGATCAGGCTCGACCAGAGGAAGGCGAAGATGTCATCGGTGCGCTCGAAAGCCAGCAGGGTGAGCATGGGAATGACCATGCTCACGGCCAGCGTGATGAGGAAAATCCCGATGATGAAGCCGATGATGCGCAGGGTGGGCAGGGACATGGAGCCCTCTGGAACGGTGGTCGAGCGCGGCATTCTACTGGCCCGCCGAGCCTGGCGATATGCCTGCGGGGTGGCGCCTCACCAGTTCATCGCGCTGAATGGGACAGCTGTCGGGGCGCCGGACCTTGCAGCGGATCGCGTAGCCTGAACCCGGCTTTCTCGAGACTGAGTCGCGTTATCGGCTAGAATGCCGGCTCCCTGAATTCTGGAGGTGGCCGATGGAGGCTCTCGACGCTCTGCTCAACCGCGTATCCCTGGCCCGTCTGCAGGAGCCGGCGCCGAATGCCGCCCAGCGCGAACTGCTGTTCCGTGCCGCCCTGCGTGCGCCGGACCACGGATACCTGCGCCCCTGGCGTTTCCTCACCATCGAAGGCGAGGCCCGCGCGAAGCTCGGCGAGCTCTTCGTTTCCGCCGTGCTGGCCAAGGACCCGCAGGCCCCCGAGGCGGCCATCAGCAAGGCGCGCAACATGCCGCTGCGGGCACCGCTGATGGTGGTGGTGATCGCCACTCTGCAGCCAGGCCACAAGGTGCCGGAGGTCGAGCAGCTGCTGTCCGCCGGCTGCGCCGCCCATGGCATCCTGCTGGCCGCCCATGCCCAGGGCCTGGGGGCCATGTGGCGTACCGGCGAGATGGCTTACGACCGCACCGTGGCCGCCGGCCTGGGGCTCGGCGAGCAGGAGCGTGTCGTCGGCTTCCTCTACCTGGGCAGCGTCGAGGGGGAGCGCCGCGCCGCACCGGAGCTGGCTCCGGCGGACTTCGTCCAGGCCTGGGGCTGATCAGGCCTTTGCCGGCAGCGGCAGTTCCAGGGTGGCGATGAAGCCGCCCTCGGCATGATTGCCCAGGCTCAAGGTGCCACCGTGACGCTCCACGGCCCGACGGGCGATGGCCAGGCCCAGGCCGTGGCCGGCGCCGGACTGGTTGGGGGCGCGGAAGAAGGGCTCTCCCAGTTGCGCCAGGTGCTCGGCGGGAACGCCCGGGCCATGGTCGCGGACCGTGATCGCCAGGCCGCTCGCTTGTTCCTTCACCGTCACTTCCACCGCCTGGCCCTGTGGATTGAAGCGCAGGGCATTGCGCAGCAGGTTGTCCAGCGCCCGCTCCAGCATGTCGGGCCAGCCTTCGAGCTGGGGTTCGCCGCTGCAGTCGATGCGGACCTCCTGGTCCGGCGCCAGCAAGCGCGCATCTTCCCGCAGCTTCTCCAGTAGCGGCCGCAGCTCGATGAGGTGGCGCGCGCCGGGTTCGGCGTCCAGGCGGGCGAGGGCGAGGATTTCGCTGATCAGGGCCTCCAGCCGGTCGCATTCCTGACCCAGGCGTGGCCAGAGGGCTTCCCGCTGGTGGGGTTCGGCCCGTTCCGCCAGCGCCAGGGCGATGCGCAGGCGCGCCAGGGGCGAGCGCAGCTCGTGGGAAACATCACGCAGCAACTGGCGCTGGCTGCCGATCAGGCCCTGCAGGCGTTGGCCCATGCGGTTGAAGTCGCCGGCCAGCACGCCCAGTTCGTCGCGACGACGCGCCAGGCGGGCCAGGCTGTCCTGTTGGTAGGCGGTCTGGCCGAGGTCGTGCACCGCGCTGCGCAGGCGATTGAGGGGGCGGGTGATCGAAAGGGTCAGGGCCAGGCTGAACAGTGTCATCACCACCAGGGCGATGACCAGGGCGCTGATCGGCCAGAGCAGGCTGTCGCGGTGCCAGGCGTCCAGTTCGGGGTAGGGAATACGGTAGATCAGCAGGTAGGACTCACCGCTGGACGGGCTGGTGTATTCCTCGGTGAGGCGTCGCCAGGGCAGGCGTCGCGGGTTCTTCTGGCGCGCCTCGAAGGCGGCGGCGCGGCGCGGGAAGGTACCTTCCACCACCAGTTGGCCGGTGTCATTGAGTATCTGCACGTGGATTCGCGCGCGATGGCGGAAATGCTCCAGGTAGCGCTGGGTATCGTCCGCGCCCTGGTCTTCGTAGCGCTGCACCAGGTGTTCGGCCAGCCCCTGCAGGGACGGGTGGTGGCTGAGGATCCAGGCGTCCTGGTTAAGGGCGCGGCCGAGCAGGATGGAAAGGCCGGCCACCAGGGCCAGGGCGAGCCAGAGGGTGGCCAGGATTCGCCAGAAAAGTGAGCGCAAGTGGGGCTCCCGAACGACAAAGCCCATCAGACCGTTCGGTCTGATGGGCGGGGTTGTGGTTGGCGGACGAGCCGCACGGATTTACTCGGCCTTTTTGGCTTTCTCGGCCTTCCAGGCTTCGAACTCGGCGCGTTCCGCGCGGCGTTCTTCCATCTTCTTCTGGAGCTCGTCGAAGCTCTTCTGCTGTTCCGGCTTGAGCTGGGCGCGAATGGCTTCGCGGTTCTTGGTCTCGGCAGCCTTGAGTTCGTCCTGCATGGCTTTCTTCTCGGCGGCCGGCAGCTTGTCCAGGTAACGCTGGGTGATCTCGTGGCGGGACTTCATCTGCTCGCGCATCAGCTTGCCGATTTCATGGCGCTGTTCCTCGGTGAGGTTCAGCTCCCTGAACATATGGCCACCGAAACCGCGCTCATGGCGCGGGCCGCCTTCCGGCATGGCCATGGCCAGGGTCGGCAGGGTAGCGGCGAGCAGCAGGGCGGTAAGGGTCTTGCGCATGGTGTTTCTCCTGGTCTCGATTCCGGCCGGTTGCCGGATGTGCCCAGTCTAGGGAGGGCAAGGTCAAGGGCGGTCAGTCGGAGGTAAAGCCTGCGTAAATACCGGACCTGTTCACGATCCTGCGAGCCTGTTTTCAACGTCGCAGGGCCGACGCGCAGCTGATCGTGGGCAGGTTTTCAGGCGCTGTAGTAGTAGCCGCGACTCCGCAGGGCGAGGATGCGCGGGCGGCCGTCGGCATGGGGGCCGAGCTTCTTGCGCAGGTTGCTCACATGCATGTCCAGGCTGCGGTCATAGAGGGTCAGCTTGCGGCCCAGGGCCAGTTGCGCCAGTTGCTGCTTGTCCAGGGGCTCGCCGGGCTGGCGCAGCAGCGCTTCGAGCAGGCGGCCCTCGGACAGGGTCAGGCTGATCTCGTGATTGCCGATGCTGACGATGCCGCGCACGGGGCTGTAGCAGAGGTCGCCCAGCTCCAGCTGGCTGGAGGGTTGCGGTGGCTGGGTACGGCGCAGCACCGCACGCAGCCGCGCGGTGAGTTCGCGAGGATCGCAGGGTTTGGCGAGGTAGTCGTCGGCGCCCAGCTCCAGGCCGAGAATCCGGTCCAGCGGTTCGCCACGGGCGGAAAGCATGACGACCGGCAATTCCGGATGGTCGGTGCGCAGCTGCTTGAGCAGTTCCAGGCCGCTGCCATCGGGCAGCATCACGTCCAGCACGACCGCCGACGGCGTGTGCTCGGACAGGGCGGTTCGTGCCGACTGGCCATCATGGCAGGCGCGGACGCTGAAGCCTTCCTGGCTGAGCCAGCTGATCAGGAGCTCACAGAGTTCCTGGTCGTCGTCGATAAGCAGCAGTTCGCTCATGGTGCGGTTCAGTTGATCCATTGACGGCGCTGGCGGCGCCCGCCGCGGGCGACCAGGGCATCGTTCGCCGCGGCCGTAACCGCCGGGTCGCTTGCCGGTTGCTGGGGTGTTTCAGCCTGGGCCAGGCTGCAGAGCAGCGCGGCGGTAAATGGCATGGGCGATTGACCGGCGTGCATTGGCGCTCCTTTATCCTGGCCTGGCTGACGATCACCGGGTCAGGGGAATACCTGCCTGAACGGCTTGACCACCACTTCGGCGTAGACACCCGCGGCTTTATAGGGGTCGGCATCGGCCCAGGCCCTGGCCGCTTCAAGGGATTCGAACTCGGCGACGATCAGGCTGCCGGAGAAACCGGCACTGCCCGGGTCGTTGCTGTCCACTGCCGGGTGCGGGCCGGCCAGCACCATGCGGCCTTCGGCCTTGAGCTGCTCCAGGCGGGCGAGGTGCGCGGGGCGGGCGGCGAGGCGGTTTTCCAGGGAACCGGCCACGTCGGTGGCGATGATGGCGTAGAGCATGGGAGTCCTTACTGTTGGGGCTTTTCGGTTTCGCCGTCGTGGATGTGACGGGCCAGATAGACGCCCTGGCCGACCAGGAAGAGCACGGTCATGCCGAGGCTGCCGAAGACTTTGAAGTCCACCCAGAACTCGTGGAAGGTGAAGGCCACGAAGAGGTTGGCGAAGCCGCAGACCAGGAAGAAAGCGATCCAGGCGAGGTTCAGGCGCACCCAGATGGGCTGTGGCAGGTTCAGCGCATGGCCCATTACGCGCTGGATCAGGGGCTTGTCGCCGATGAAGTGGCTGCCGGCGAACGCCAGGGCGAACAGCCAGTTGACCACGGGCGCCTTCCACTTGAGGAAGGTCTCGCTGTGGAAGGCCAGGGTCATTCCACCGAACACCAGGCAGGCCACCAGGGTCAGCCACTGGCCTTTTTCCAGGCGGCGCTGGTGCAGGAAAATCGCCCCGTAGACGATCACCGAGCTGATGATCAGAACCGCGGTGGCGCTGAAAATACCGCCTAGCATATAGGTATGCCCGGCCAGCTCGACGGCGCGTGGTTCCAGTTTGTAGACGATGAAGAAGAGGATGAGCGGGATGAAGTCGATGAATTGTTTCACGGCGGCAGCCAGAAGCGGGATGTGGCGGCATAATAACAAACCATTCCCCTAGCGAAAGCGAACCCCATGCAGATCGACCTGCATTGCCACAGTACGGCCTCCGACGGCGCCCTTGCCCCCGCGGTCCTGGTTGCCCGCGCCTTCGAGCGCGGCGTCCGCCTGCTGGCGCTGACCGACCACGACACCCTGGAGGGCCTCGACGAGGCCCGCGAGGCGGCCGAGGCGCTGGATATGCAACTGATCAACGGTATCGAGCTGTCCTGCACCTGGGGGGGCGCCACCATCCATGTACTGGGTTATGCCTTCGCCACCGACGCCCCGGCCTTGCAGGAGGCCATCGCCGACCTGCATCGCGGCCGCTGGGCGCGGGCCGAGGAAATAGCCCGGCGCCTGGCCGCCAAGGGCATGCCCGGCGCCCTGGAAGGCGCAAGGGCGGTGCAGCAGGAACTGGGCGACAGCGGCAATGCGCCCGCGCGTCCGCACTTTGCCGAGTTCCTCGTCCGCGCTGGCCATGTCGGCGACCGCGCCGAGGCGTTTCGCAAGTGGCTCGGGGCCGGCAAGCTGGGAGACGTCAAGCAACATTGGCCGACCCTCGCCGACGCGGTGGGCACCCTGCGTGCCGCCGGGGCCTGGATCAGCCTGGCGCACCCCTGGCAGTACAACTTCACGGGCGCCAAGCGGCGCAAGCTGGTGGCGGATTTCCTCCAGGCCGGTGGCCATGCGCTTGAAGTGGTGAACGGCCTGCAGCCGTCCGACCAGGTGGGAAGCCTGGCCGTGCTGGCGCGAGAGTTCGGCATGCTGGTCAGTGCCGGTAGTGATTTCCATGCACCCTGCGAATGGTCGGAGCTGGGCATGTACCGACCCTTGCCGGATGACCTGCCGCCGATATGGGGGCGCTTCCGCCATGCACACAGCCCTATTGCTGCCCTCTGAACAGGGAGATGTCGTGAGTCAGTTCTTCCAGGTACACCCGGAAAACCCGCAACCGCGCCTGATTCGGCAGGCCGTGGAAATCATCAAGGCAGGTGGGGTGATCGTCTATCCCACCGACTCCTCCTACGCCCTGGGCTGCCTGATCGGCGACAAGGGCGCCGTGGAGCGCATCCGCCGCCTGCGCCGGCTGGACGAGAAGCACAACTTCACCCTGGTCTGCCGCGACCTCTCGGAGATCGGGGTATTCGCCAAGGTGGACACCACTGCCTTCCGCCTGATCAAGGCGCATACGCCGGGCCCCTACACCTTCATCCTCAACGCCACCCGCGAAGTGCCGCGCATGCTGATGCACCCGAAGCGGCGCACCATCGGCCTGCGGGTGCCGGACCACCCCATAGCCCTGGCACTGCTGGAGCATCTGGGCGCGCCCCTGATGAGTACCAGCCTGATCCTCCCTGGCGAGGACCTGCCGATGAGCGATCCGTACGAGATGCGGCACATCCTCGAACACCAGGTGGACCTGATCATCGACGGCGGCCACGGTGGCATGGCGGCTTCCACGGTGATCAACCTGGCCGAAGGCGAGCCCGAAGTGTTGCGCGTGGGCTGCGGCGATCCGCAGCCCTTCCTCGAAGAGGAGTGAAGCCGGCGCCTACAGCAATATCGCCAGCACGATTATCAGTATCAGGATGAGGAGGAACTCCGTGGTACTGATATTGCCGCCGGCGGGCACCGCATCCATTTTCTGCACCAGTTGTGCCGCTTCCTCGTTGGTCAGGGCCTGGACCCTGGACCGCGCGGTGGCGGCATCCACACCCATGGCGCGCATCTGCTCCTCTACCTCGGATTTGCTGAGAAATGCCTCGATCCTGGCGCGATCATTCGATTGCTGCTGGGCCGAGACCGCCTCATCGGTACCTATCAAGCCTGCCTGCGCCGTGGATAGCGGGACCAGGGCGAGGCAGAGGAACATGAGGACGGCACTTAACATCAGGGTGAAGTGTTTCATCGGAACCTCCATGAGCGTTCTGTTCCAGACCTGACCAGCAGAGCTGCTTCGTGCTTTTTAAGTCTGGCACATGGTGCTAATTTTCCCGCTTTCCCGCCGACCGGTCCCGACTGGCAGGCTTTTTTCCCCAAGGCAGCGGACCCGCTGCGAGAGGAACCGATGCAGGACACACCGCCCCTTGAGGCCCAGGACAGCCAGGCCGGCGCCCAGCAGGAGCTGCCCTTCGCCCTCGTCTATGGCCAGGCGGTCACCGAGCTGCCGCAGGACCTCTATATCCCGCCGGACGCCCTGGAAGTCTTCCTCGAAGCCTTCGAAGGCCCCCTCGACCTGTTGCTGTACCTGATCCGCAAGCAGAACATCGACATCCTCGACATCCCGGTGGCCGCCATCACCCACCAGTACATGGCCTATGTCGAGCTGATGAAGTCGGTGCGCCTGGAACTGGCCGCCGAGTACCTGGTGATGGCTGCCATGCTGGCCGAGATCAAGTCGCGCATGCTGCTGCCGCGCTCCAGCGAGGTGGAGGAAGAGGAAGAAGACCCGCGCGCCGAGCTGATCCGCCGCCTCCAGGAGTACGAGCGCTTCAAGCAGGCCGCCGAAGGCATCGACCAGCTGCCGCGGGTCGGGCGCGACACCATAGTGCCGCGGGTGGACGCTCCCGAGGCCCGGGCGCGCAAGCTGCTGCCGGACGTCGCCCTGGAAGAACTGCTGCTGTCGATGGCCGAGGTGCTGCGGCGTGCCGACATGTTCGAGAGCCACCAGGTCACCCGCGAGGCGCTGTCCACCCGCGAACGCATGAGCGAGGTGCTGGAGAAGCTCAAGGGCGGCGCGTTCGTGCCCTTCGTCTGTCTGTTCACGGTGGAGGAGGGGCGTCTCGGCGTGGTCGTCACCTTCATGGCGGTGCTGGAGCTGATCAAGGAACAGTTGGTGGAACTGGTGCAGAATGAGCCCTTCGCTCCCATTCACGTGCGCGCTCGGGCCGAGTAGATGAACCTCAACGACCCCAACGAACTCGCCTCGCTGCTGGAGGCCTTTCTCCTCGCCTCCGGCAAGCCCCTGTCCCTGGAGCGCCTGGCCGAGCTCTTCGAGGAAGCCGAGCGCCCGGAACTGGCGGTGATCCGCTCGGCGTTGGCGATCCTGGCGCGCAGCTGCGAAGGCCGTGCCTTCGAGTTGCGCGAAGTGGCGTCCGGATACCGCCTGCAGATCCGCGAACGTTTTTCTCCCTGGGTCGGCCGGCTCTGGGAAGAGCGCCCGCAGCGTTACTCCCGTGCGATGCTGGAAACCCTGGCCCTGGTGGCCTACCGCCAGCCCATCACCCGCGGCGAGATCGAGGACATCCGCGGCGTCGCGGTGAACAGCCAGATCGTCAAGACCCTGCTGGAGCGCGAGTGGATCCGTGTGGTCGGCTACCGCGATGTGCCCGGCAAGCCGGCGATGTTCGCCACCACCCGCGCCTTCCTCGACCATTTCAACCTGAAGAGCCTGGAAGAGCTGCCGCCGCTCGCCGCCTTGCGCGAGCTGGAGCCCGAGCCGGTGCTGGCCCTGGAAGACGGCGAGGCCCCGGTGCCCGAGGGGCTGCAGGCCCGCGCCGATGCCGAGCAGCCGGCCGAGCCGCGGGAGGAAACCAGCTTCCGCAGCCTGCTGGCCGAACTGGACAGCATGGAGGAGGGCCTGAAGACCGACTTCGACGACCTGCTCCTCGCCCCGGCGGACGAGGCGGAAGCCGTGGCCACCGAAGCGGGAGACGAGACGCTGCCCGACGAAAGCCTCAGTTGAGGATCGCCGCCCGGCGGCGAGGCTGGCGCGGCGCCCGGGTTCAACTAGCCTGAGGCCCACCGGCCGCGTATGATGCGCGGCCTTTTTACTGCTACACCGGGAGGTGCCCAGATGAGTGACACAGAATACAGCCCCGCAGGGGAAAAGCTGCAGAAGGTCCTGGCCCGCATGGGGCTGGCCTCGCGCCGCGATATCGAGGCCTGGATCGGCGAAGGCCGGGTGAAGGTCAACGGTGAAGTCGCCAGCCTCGGCCAGCGCGTCGACCGCCATGACGCCATCAGCGTCGACGGCCGCCTGCTCAAGCGCGAGGAAGAAGCCGAAAGCGTTCGCCGCGTGCTGATCTACAACAAGCCCGAAGGCGAAGTCTGCACCCGTGACGATCCGGAAGGCCGTGCCACCGTGTTCGAGCGCCTGCCGCGGCTGAAGGCCGGTCGCTGGATCAATGTCGGCCGCCTGGACATCAACACCACCGGCCTGCTGCTGTTCACCACCGACGGCGAACTGGCCAACCGCCTGATGCACCCCTCCTTCGAGATGGACCGCGAGTACGCCGTGCGCGTGCGTGGCGAGGTCACCGAGGAGATGCTGGAGAACCTCAAGCGGGGTGTGATGCTGGAAGACGGTCCGGCGAAGTTCACCGACATCCAGGAAGCCCCCGGCGGCGAAGGCCTCAACCATTGGTACCACTGCGTGGTGATGGAAGGCCGCAACCGCGAAGTGCGCCGCCTGTGGGAATCCCAGGGCCTGGTGGTCAGCCGTCTGAAGCGTGTGCGCTTCGGCCCGGTGTTCATCACCTCCGACCTGACCATGGGCCGCTGGCGCGAAATGTCCCAGAGCGAAGTGGACATCCTCAGCGCCGAGGTGGGCCTCAAGCCCGTTGCCCTGCCGAACATGAAGGAGAAGTTCCGCGACCGCCTTGACCGCCTGCAGCGCAAGTCGGCCAAGCCTGTCGCCGCCCGTGCGCCACGCCGTGACGGCGATGAGCGTCCGGCCCGTGGGCCGCGTCGTGAAGGGGACGAGCGGCCGGCACGTGGCCCGCGTCGCGAGGGCGACGAGCGTCCGGCTCGTGGCCAGCGTCGCGAGGGTGACGAGCGTCCGGCGCGTGGTCCGCGTCGCGAGGGCGACGAGCGTCCGGCGCGTGGCCAGCGTCGCGAGGGTTACGAGCGTCCGGCTCGTGGCCAGCGCCGTGAGGGCGACGAGCGTCCCGCCCGCGCCCCGCGTGGCACGCCGGTCGCCGAGCGGCCGCGCGACAGCAACAAGAAGCGTCCGGCCAAGCCCCAGGGCGAGCGTCCGGCCGTCGAACTGGCCGACCGCCCGAACCGCAAGCCGCAGCGTCCGCAGCACAAGCGCAGCGGCCCGCCGGGTGGCGAAGGTCAGCGTCCGGGTTTCGGCCGCAAGCGCTGATCGGTCGGCAAAGAAGAAGGGGCTCATTGAGCCCCTTTTTCATTTTTCGGCATTCCTCGCGGCAAGCGTCAGCCTCGCTGGCCAGCAGCCGTTGCGACTCAGCCTTTGCTCGGCATTTCCTTCGGCAGGTCTTTCCCCGCTTCCGGCACCTTGGGATGCAAGATGGCGCTGCGCAACTTTTCGTAGTCCTCGTAGGGCAGGCCACTGCGGCTGAGCATTTCCAGGGCGAACTGCTTCACCTCGGCGTCGGTGTAGGGGCGCTGCTCGGGTTCGGGTTGGCTGGCGCAGCCGGTCAGGACCAGCGCCATTGCGGCCAGCGCAAGGGTATGGGCGTGCTTCATGGGAGTCCCCGAGCAGTACGTTGGTAAGTGCGTGCAGGCTACCAACGGCAGGGGAGGGGGAAAAATCATCCCGGCCGATAATGACTATTTCGTTACTCGCAAGGATGGTGCTTGCGGCGAAATGAGTCGGTGACTAGTCTTTGCCTTCTTCAAATTCATCCGATGATTGGATGTTTGCCATGATCGCAACCTCGCTCAAGCGCTCCCTGGTGGATATCGCCCTGGAGCAGATCCGCCAGCGCATCGATGCCGGCACCTGGCCGCTGGGCCAGCGCCTGCCCCCGGAACCCGAACTGGCCGAGATCATCGGCATCAGCCGCAACACCGTGCGCGAGGCGGTACGGGTGCTGACCTTCTCCGGGGTGCTGGAAGTGCGCCAGGGCGACGGCACCTATGTGCGTGCCTGCGCCGACCCCCTGGCCACCATGCAGGCCCTGGCGCGCAGCTCGGTGGAACAGGCCCTGGAAGCGCGGGGGATGATCGAGATCGAGGCCTCCCGGCTGGCCGCCCTGCGCCGTACCGAGGACGACCTGGCGGCCCTGCGCGTGGCGCTGGCCGCCTCCAGCGCGCGCTCCGGCTTCGATGACCTGCAGGATTACATCGTGCATGACCTGGCCTTCCACCAGCGGGTGGTGGACAGCGCCCACAACCCGGTGCTCAGCGAGCTGTACCGCTATTTCTCCCAGGTGATCCGCGTGGGGCTGGAACGCACCATCTCCGATCCTGAGCGGCCGCAGCCGAGTTTCGACCTGCACCGCGAACTGCTGGACGCCATCGAACGCCAGGACGCGGATGCCGCCGCTGCGGCCAACCGCGCGTTGCTGATCTGACTTCGCCCCCTCTTTGCGGAACTGCCTTGATGACCTCTTCACCTTCCCTGGATGATGCCTGCGAGACTCCAGCCTGCCCGCCGGAAGAATTGCTGATCGACGCCGAGGCCGACGACGAGCCCCGTCCCCGTGCCCTGCCCGGCAGCGCCTGGCTGTTGCTGGCCGGCCTGGTGATGGTGGCGCTGAACTTGCGCCCGGCACTCTCCAGCCTGGCGCCGATGCTCAACCTGGTGCGCGACGCCACCGGCCTCTCGGCTTCCGGCGCCGGTCTGCTGACCACCTTGCCGGTGTTCTGCCTCGGCCTGTTCGCGCCACTGGCGCCGATCCTGGCGCGACGCCTGGGCAGCGAGCGCACGGTGCTGCTGATCCTCTTCAGCCTGGCCGGCGGCATCCTGCTGCGCAGCCTGTTCCCGCTGGCCGGGCTGTTCCTCGGCAGCCTGGTGGCGGGGGCGAGCATCGGCATCATCGGCGTGCTCCTGCCGGGCATCGTCAAGCGCGATTTCCCCCATATCGCCGGGCTGATGACCGGGGTCTACACCATGGCCCTGTGTCTCGGCGCCGCCCTGGCCGCCGGCGCCACGGTGCCCCTGGCCGGGCTGATGGACGACGCCTGGCAACCGGCCCTGGCCTTCTGGGCGCTACCGGCGATCCTCGCCGCGCTGATCTGGCTGCCCCAGGCGCGCCAGGGACAGCACGCCCACCGCCAGGCCTACAAGGTTACCGGCCTCTGGCGTGACCCGCTGGCCTGGCAGGTGACCCTCTACATGGGCCTGCAATCCTCCCTGGCCTACATAGTGTTCGGCTGGCTGCCGTCGATCCTGATCGACCGCGGCCTTTCCGCGGTGGAAGCGGGCCTGGTGCTGTCCGGCTCGGTGATGACCCAGTTGATCAGCGCCCTGGGCGCACCCTGGCTGGCCAGCCGTGGCCGCGACCAGCGTCCCGCCGTGCTGCTGGTGATGGGCCTGACCCTGGCCGGGCTGCTGGGCATGCTCTACGCGCCGCTGTCCGGTATCTGGGGCTGGGCCGTGGTGCTGGGCCTGGGGCAGGGCGGCACCTTCAGCATCGCCCTGGCGCTGATCGTGCTGCGCTCGCGGGATGCCCATGTCGCCGCCAACCTCTCCGGCATGGCCCAGGGCGTGGGCTATACCCTGGCCGCCATGGGCCCGCTGATGGTGGGCGTGGTGCACGACCTGACCCACGGCTGGAGCGCGGTGGGGATCATCTTCGTGGTGGTGAGCCTGGCCGCCACCGCCTTCGGCCTGGGCGCCGGGCGCAATCTGTATGTGGATGCGAAAAGCGAGCATCTTTGACGGCGCGCCCCGTGTCATTCGATGGGGTTCGCCCTGTGTAGGGTGGACCACGCTTCACCGGTCCACCTTTCGGGGTTTGGCCGGGCCCCGTTGGTGGATGTAAAAAGCGACATCCACCCTACGCACTGTTCGTAGGATGTGGTAGAGCGGAGCGAAACCCATCAGGGACATCGCCCGAAATCATGGCTGCCAGTTGGCACTGAACTTCTCCGCCAGCCTTTGCTGGCGGAAGCGTTCGACGATGAAGTCGATGAACACGCGGGTCTTGGCCGGCAGCAGCTTCTGGGCGCTGAAGTAGAGGGACAGGCTGCCGGTGTCCACGTACCAGTCCGGCAGCACCCGCACCAGGCTGCCGCCCTGCAGGTGGGGCAGGGCATGCGCCGTGCTCACCAGCGTCACTCCCAGCCCCTGCATGGCCGCATGGCAGGCCGCTTCCGGGTCGCTCATGGCCATGCGCATCTTCAGTTCGAAGCTGGCCTGGCGGTCGTCGCGGGTGCGCAGCGGCCAGGTGCGAACACGGCCGGTCTGCGGCGAGCGGATGAGGATGCCGTCGTGCCGGGCCAGGTCTTCCGGCGTCCTGATCGCTGGGTGCCGCGCCAGGTAGTCCTTCGACGCCAGCAGCACCCGGTGGGCCGGCGCCAACTGGCGAGCGATGACGCCGGGCGGCAGTTCGAAACCGCCGCCGATGGCTGCGTCGAAGCCTTCGCCGATCAGGTCCACGGGGCGGTTGTCGAAATGCCAGTCGGGAATGATGGCGGGGTAGCGGGCGAGGAAGTCGCCCAGGTGCGGCAGGATGTAGTCGCGGCCGAAGGCCACGCCCATGCTCACCTTGAGGGTGCCCGCCGGCTGGCCCTGGCTGCTGGCGAGGTTGGCCACCGCGCTCTGGATGCTCGCCAGGCCGCCGCTCACTTCGGCCAGGAAGCGCTCGCCGGCTTCCGTCAGGGTCAGGCGGCGGGTGCTGCGCAGGAACAGCCGCACGCCGAGGCTGGATTCCAGCCTGGCCACGTTCTTGCCTACCGCTGCTGGCGTCAAACCCAGTCGCCGCGCGGCTTCGGCGAAGCTGCCGGCCTCGGCGGCACGGACGAAGCTCTCGATGCTGCTGAGGGTTTCCATGGAATCTCCATAAACCATTGGTATCGACTGAATATAGCGATTGCCGGCTTATCGGTTGTGAGTCTCCACTCGATACTGGGGCCGTCTTCCACTCCTCCCCCAAGTTCCAGGAGATCCCGCATGAGCACTCTGAAATCCCTCGACGGCAAGGTCGCATTCATCCAGGGCGGTTCCCGTGGCATCGGCGCCGCCATCGCCCAGCGCCTGGCCAAGGAGGGCGCTGCCGTCGCCCTGACCTATGTCGCCTCTGCCAGTGCCGCCCTCGAGGTGGTCGCAGCGATCGAAGCCGCCGGCGGCCGCGCCATCGCCATCCAGGCCGACAGCCGCGACGAAAAGGCCATCCGCGCCGCCATTCGCCACGCGGTGGAGACTTACGGCCGCCTCGACATCCTGGTGAACAACGCCGGCGTGCTGGCCGTGGCGCCCATCGAGGAATTCAGCATCGAAGACCTCGACCGCACCCTGGCGGTGAACGTGCGCAGCGTGGTGATCGCCAGCCAGGAAGCCGCCCGCGTGATGGGCGAGGGCGGCCGCATCATCACCATCGGTAGCACCAACGCCGAGCGCATGCCCTTCGCCGGCGGTTCGGTCTATGCCCTGAGCAAGGCGGCGGTGGCCGGCTTCACCAAGGGCCTGGCCCGTGACCTGGGGCCGCGCGGCATAACCGTCAACAACGTGCAGCCGGGCCCGGTGGACACCGACATGAACCCCGACAGCGGTGAGTTCGCCGAGGGCCTGAAGCAACTCATGGCCCTGCCGCGCTACGGCCGGGCCGAGGAGATCGCCAGCTTCGTCGCCTACCTCGCCGGTCCTGAGGCGGGCTATATCACCGGTGCGAACCTGATGATCGATGGTGGTTTCGCGGCCTGACGGTGTGTGTAGGGTGGATCACGCTTTATCGATCCACCATCGGTGCCGAGCCTGGCCTCGCTGGTGGATGTGAAAAGCGACATCCACCCTACAGGAAGCGGAACCTCATACCGCCTGGATCAGACGCTCGCGGAAGGCCTGGTCCGCTTCCTTGCCCCGGCCGGCCTGGAGGTTGTCCAGCATGTGGCGGGGGTTGCCGGTGCCGGGGATCACGCAGGTCACCGCCGGGTGGCTGAGGCAGAACTTCAGCAGCAGTTGCGGCCAGCTCGTGCAGTCGTAGTCGGCGGCCCATTTCGGCACGGGTTGCTGCAGGAGGTTGCGCAGCAGGTTGCCGCCGCCGAAGGGGCGGTTGATCAGCACGGCCACCCCGCGCTCCCTGGCCAGGGGCAGGATGCGCTGCTCCGCTTCGCGGTCGCTGACGGCGTAGTTGATCTGCAGGAAGTCCAGCTGTTCGGCGCGCAGTACCTTTTCCAGCTGGTCGTAGGCGCTGGAGGTGTAGTGGGTGACGCCCAGGTAGCGGATGCGGCCTTCCTCCTTCCATTGCCGCAGGGTGACCAGGTGCTCCTGCCAGTCCACCAGGTTGTGCACCTGCATCAGCTCGATGCGCTGGCGCTGCAGCAGGCGCAGGGACTGCTGCATCTGCTCCACGCCCTGCTGGCGGCCCTGGGTCCAGACCTTGGTGGCGACGAAGGCGCGCTCGTGGGCCTTGAGTTCGTTCAGCAGGCCGCCCACCGCTTCTTCCGCCTGGCCGTACATGGGCGAGCTGTCGACCACCGAACCGCCGGCGGCGAACAGCGCTTCCAGCACCTGGCGGCAATCGGCCCAGGCCTCGGCGTCGCCGCGGGCGATGTCGAAGCCGCGGTAGGTGCCGACGCCGATCACCGGCAACTGTTCGCCGCTGGCGGGAATGGCGCGGCGGCGCAGGGGCTGCTGGCCCGTCTCGGCGGCGAGGCCCAAGGGGCTCATGGCGAGTAGCGCCGCGCCAGCGCTGAAGCGGAGGAATTCGGCGCGGGTGATGCCGGTTCTCATGGTCGGACCTCCTGCGGGGTGGCTGTCTGTTCATGGTGGCGGCCGAGGCGCCAGCCCACTGCGCTCCAGGCCAGAGCCACGCCGGCGCCCACCAGGGCCACCAGCGCGGCGCCGAGGCCGATGGCGTCGAGCAGGGCCTTGAGCCAGGCGCTGACGGCGTCGCCTCCGCGATAGACCACGGTGTCGATGAAGTTCTTCGCCCGGTATTTCTGCTGGGCGCCGAGCGGTACGAAGAGCATTTCCCGCCCCGGCCGGACGAAGGCGTATTCGCCTACCCGGCGCAGGACCATCAGCGCAGCGAGCACGGCGAACTGCGGCAGCAGGGCGAGGGCGAGGAAGCCCAGGGCCACCAGCAGCGGCACCACGCCGAGCAGGGCGCCGACGCCGAAACGCTGGGCCACGCGGCCGGCAATGAACAGCTGACAGACCAGCGAGAGCGCCTGGACGATGAAGTCGATCAGGGCAAACACGCGCACCTGCTGCTGGCTGTCGGGGAACAGCGCCGCCACTAGCCGCGCCTGCTCGAAGTAGAGGAAGGTGCTGGTGCAGGACAGCAGCAGGACGAAGGCACAGATGCCCAGCAGATAGGGCGAGCCGAATACCAGCCCGATGCCGGCGAAGGGATTGCCGGGCACCGGCCGTTCCGGCGGTTCGGTTTCCGCGCCGGGCCGGCCGGCGCCGCCAATGGCCCGCCAGGCCATCAGGTAGCGGCGCAGCGGCAGGGTGGGCAGCAGGAGCAGGGCGGCCAGCACCAGCAGCCCGGCCGTACCCAGGGGCCCCACCAGCAGGCCACCGGCCAGCGGCCCCAGCAGCCCGCCCAGGCTGGCCCCGGCGGCGATGGAGGGGAACAGGCGCTTGGACTGGCGACGGTCGAACACATCGGCCAGCAGGCTCCAGGCCAGGGACACCACGAACAGGTTGTACACCGACAGCCAGACGTAGAAGGCCCGCGCCGCCCACAGCGGGTCGGGCGTGCGCCACAGCAGCCAGGCGAAGCCCAGCAGGTTGGCGGCGAAGAACAGGTAGACCCAGTCGAGGAACACCCGCCGTGGCACCCGCGCGTTCAGCCAGCCATAGGCCGGCACCGCCAGCAGCATGGCGACGAAAGTGGCGCTGAACAGCCATTGCAGGTTCTCCACGCCGCCGGCGATGCCCATGGTCTCGCGCACCGGGCGCAGCATGAAGTAGCCGCCGAACAGGCACAGCAGCAGGGCGAAGGCGGCCAGGGCCGGGGCCAGTTCACCGGCCCTGGCGTGGATGGCGCGGTGCAGCAGGGACATGGCGGTGGTTCGTGTGGGGTGGTCTGGAGGTTTTAGACCATGGTGGCGGGGCGGGGTGGGATTCTTTGTGGGGGCAGGTGTTGCAGGGGGCGATTTCTGTGGGGGCGATTTCAATCGCTAAGCAGGCCGAAGGCCTGCCATTCGGGGGCTGTTGGGGCAGCTGCGCTGCCCTTGGCGAATGAATTCGCCCCTACAGGATCGTTTCCGCCCCTTTCACAACCCGTACTTCTTCACCTTGTCGAACAGGGTGGTCTTGGCCATGCCGAGGGCGATGCTGGCCTGGCTGAGATTGCCGCCGTGGCGTTCGAGGGCGGCGCCGAGCAGGGATTTCTCGAAGGCTTCCACCGCCTCGGCGAAGCGCGGTTCGTTGCCATCTGGCGCCTGGCCGCTCTTCTTGAACACCGGCAGGCCGAGGGCGAAGCGTTCGGCGACGTTGCGCAGCTCGCGCACGTTGCCCGGCCAGTCGTGGGCCATGAGCGCCGAGACGGTGGCGTTGTCCAACTCGGGCGCGGCGCGGTCGAAGCGCAGTGACGACAGCTGCAGGAAGTGCTCGAACAGCAGCAGGATGTCTTCGCGGCGGTCGCGCAGGGGTGGCAGCTCCAGGGTGACCACATTGAGGCGGTAGTAGAGGTCGCTGCGAAAGCGCCCGGCACGGCCGGCTTCGTCCAGGTCGAACTTGGTGGCGGCGATGACGCGGCAGTCCACCGGGATCGGCTGGTTGGAGCCCAGGCGTTCCAGGGTCTGCTCCTGCAGCACGCGGAGGAACTTGATCTGCAGGTTGATCGGCATGCTCTCGATCTCGTCGAGGAACAGCGTGCCCTGGTGGGCGTGCTCGATCTTGCCGATGCGGCGCTTGCCGGCACCGGTGAAGGCGTGGGCCTCGTGGCCGAAGATTTCGCTGTCGAACAGGTTCTCCGGCAGGCCGCCGCAGTTGAGGGCGACGAACTCTTTTGCCTGGCGCCGGCTGTAGTCGTGCAGGCAGCGGGCGACCAGTTCCTTGCCGGTGCCGGTCTCGCCTTCGATCAGCACATTGGCCGAGGTGTCGGCGACGTTGGCGATCAGTTCGCGCAGGGCCTGGATGGCCGGCGAGCGGCCGATGATGCGCTGCTCCAGGGACTGCCGGCCGGCCAACTGGCGGCGCAGGCTCGACACCTCGCGGGCCAGGGCGCGCTGCTCCAGGGCACGGCGGGCGACGTCCACCAGGCGTTCGGGGGAGAAGGGCTTCTCCATGAAGTCGTAGGCGCCGTTGCGCATGGCGCCCACCGCCATGGAAATGTCGCCGTGGCCGGTGATCAGTACCACCGGCAGGCTGCGGTCGCGGGCCTTGAGACGTTCCAGCAGGGTCAGGCCGTCCATGCCGGGCAGGCGGATATCGCTGATGACGATGCCGGCGAAGTCTTCGCCCACCTGGCGCAGGGCTTCCTCGGCGCTGCCGACACCGATGCTGGGGATGTCTTCCAGGGCCAGGGCCTGCTGGCAACCCATCAGGACGTGAGGGTCGTCTTCGACGATGAGGACGTTGAGGGGCTCGGTCATTGGACGGGGCTCGCGGAGTCTTGGGGGCTTTCCAGCAGCGGTAGGCAGAGTTCGAAGGCGGTGCCGCCGGCTTCCGGATGATGGGCCGCCAGGCTGCCGCCGGCGGCGGTGGCCAGGCTGGCGGAGAGGGTCAGACCCAGGCCCAGGCCGTGTTCGCCGGGCTTGGTGGTGAAGAAGGGCTCGAACAGGTGCACGCGGTTGGCCGGGTCGATGCCGGGGCCGTTGTCGCGCACTTGCAGACGGTAGTTGTCGCCGTCGGCGGCGCCGGCCAGCCAGAGCTGGCAGTCGGCCTGGCCGCTCATGGCGTCCAGGGCGTTGGCGATGAGGTTGACCAGGATCTGCTCCAGGCGGGTCTGGTCGATGGCCAGCAGCACATCGGCGAAGTCCCGGTGCAGGGTCAGGGAGGTCCGCTCCAGGCGCGTGTGCAGGAGGAACAGGGCCGCGTCCACTGCCTTGCCCAGGCGCGCCTGGCCGTGGTCGTCGGAGCGCCGGGCGAAGGCGCGCAGGCTGGCGGTGATGCGGCCCATGCGGTCCACCAGTTCGTTGATCGCTGCGAGGTTGGTGCTGGCGGTGTCCAGGGCGCCCCGCGCGAGGAAGCGCACGGTGTTGCCGGAGAGGGTGCGCAGCGCCGCCAGGGGCTGGTTGAGTTCGTGGGCGATGCTCGTGGACATCTGCCCGATCACTGCCAGTTTGCCGGCCTGGACCAGGCTGTCCTGGGCCTTGCGCAGGTTCTCTTCGGTCTGCTTGCGTTCACGGATTTCCGCCAGCAGGCGGCTGTTGCTGGCGCGCAGGTCCTGGGTGCGTTCGGCGATCCTGCGTTCCAGCTCGTTGTTGGCCGCCAGCAGCGCCTCGCGGGCGGCCAGGCGGGTGGCGATGACCTTGCGCCGCTCGTTCCAGGCGATCAGCAGGAAGGCCAGCAGGGCGAAGCCAACGGCGGCCAGCATGCCCTGGATCACCGCTTCGTGGCGCAGATCGGCGAGCGGCGAGAGCAGGGTGAAGTGCCAGGGCGTGTCGTTGAGGGTGCGGGTCTGCGCCAGGTAGGCGACTTCGCCTTCCGCCTCGCCGCGGGGGCCGCTGGCGGCGAAGCTGATGGCTTCCAGGCCTTCGCCCAGCACCTCGCGGGAGCGCGGCTCCCATTCGTTCAGCGCCCACCAGTAGTACTGCAGGCTGCGCGCCAGGCGTTCCTTGTCCTCGGCCGACAGCGGACGCACGGCCTTCATGCGCAGGGCCGGGTCGCTGGAGAGGATGATGATGCCGTTCTCGTCGCTGACGAAGGCTTGCAGGCGGGCCTTCTCCCAGCGCTCCTGCAGGGCTTCCAGCTTCACCTTGACCACCGCCACGCCGATGATCCGGCCCTGGTAGCGCAGGCCATGGGACAGGTAGTAGCCGGCTTCGCCCGAGGTGCTGCCGATGCCATAGAAGCGGCCTGGTCGGCCCTGCACGGCTTCCTGGAAATAGGCGCGGAAGGACAGGTCCTCGCCCAGGTAGCTGTCGGCATCGCGCCAGTTGCTGGTGGCCAGCACGCGGCCGCTGGTATCCAGCAGGTAGATGGCGCGGGCGCCGCTGCGGCGGTTCAGGCCTTCGAGGTAGTCGTTGACCAGGTTGCGTCGGTAGGGCGTGGGGTGCAGCAACAGGTGGCTGACGCCGTTCTCCAGCTCCAGCAGGCTGGGCAGGTAGGTGTAGCGGTTGATCTCGCTTTCCACGGCGCGGGCGTGGAGTTCCAGCTGGCGCTCGCCGTTGTCCCGCAGCGCTCGGATGCCCGACTCCTCGCTGAGGTGATAGCCGACATAGCCGAATCCCAGCATGCACAGGACGAGCAGCAGGAACAGCGAAAGATGGCGGAGCAGGCGCGGTTTCACGGTCAATGCGGGCGGTACGGCGCGGAGGCTGGCGGTAGGGCATTGCATCATAGACATCCGGGCCGTTCCAGTCGCCGCCCGGCGCAGGGCGCCGAGCGGCGGGAGGGGGAGAGAGTACGGGCGGCCTTGCCCTCTCCCCCGGCCCCTCTCCCACGAGTGGGAGAGGGGAGGGTTGCATCAGTGTTGCAGGATCTTGGCGAGGAACTGCTGGGCGCGCTCGGAGCGGGCGTTGACGTCGCCGAAGAACTCGTTCTTGGCGCAGTCTTCGACTATCTGTCCGCGGTCCATGAAGATCACCCGGTCGGCCACCTTGCGGGCAAAGCCCATCTCGTGGGTCACGCACATCATGGTCATGCCTTCCTGGGCCAGCTCGACCATCACGTCCAGCACTTCGTTGACCATTTCCGGGTCCAGCGCCGAGGTGGGTTCGTCGAACAGCATCACCACCGGGTCCATGGCCAGGGCGCGGGCGATGGCGACGCGCTGCTGCTGGCCGCCGGAGAGCTGGCCGGGGTGCTTGTGGGCATGGGCCTTGAGGCCGACGCGGTCGAGCAGCTTGAGGCCCTTGTCCATGGATTCGTCCTTGCCGCGGCCGAGCACCTTGGTCTGGGCGATGGTCAGGTTCTCGGTGATGGACAGGTGCGGGAACAGCTCGAAGTGCTGGAACACCATGCCGACGCGGGAGCGCAGCTTGGGCAGGTTGGTGGCCTTGTCGGCGATGGAGGTGCCGTCGACCACGATGTCGCCCTTCTGGAAGGGCTCCAGGGCGTTCACGCACTTGATCAGGGTGGACTTGCCGGAGCCGGACGGGCCGCAGACCACCACCACTTCACCCTTCTTCACCTCGGTGCTGCAGTTGGTCAGCACCTGGAAGTCCCCGTACCACTTGTTGACGTTCTTGATGGAAATCATACGGCTAACCTTTTCTGCAGGAGTTTGACCGACTGGGAGGCGATGAAGCTGACGCTGAAGTAGACCAGGCCGGCGAAGATGAGGAACTCGTGGGGCTGGCCGATGATGTCGCCACGGGAGCGGGCGGCGTTGAGGAAGTCCATCAGGCCGACGGTGTAGACCAGCGAGGTGTCCTGGAAAAGGATGATGCTCTGCTGCAGCAGCAGCGGGGTCATCTTGCGGAAGGCCTGGGGCAGGATGATCAGGCGCATGCTCTGGCCGTAGGTCATGCCCAGGGCGGAGGCGGCGCCCATCTGGCCTTTCGGGATGGCCTGGATGCCGGCGCGGACGATTTCGCAGAAGTACGCCGCCTCGAACATCATGAAGGCCACCAGGCAGGAGGTGAAGGCCCCCACCGGGGTGTCCTCGCCGGTGATCGCCCGCAGGAGGAAGGGCACCGCGAAGTAGAACCAGGTGATCACCAGCAGCAGCGGGATGGAGCGGAAGTAGTTGACGTAGAGCCCGGCAATCTTCGACAGCATCGGGTTGTGCGACAGGCGCATCAGGGCCAGCAGGGTGCCCAGGGCCACGCCGCCGAAAACGCCCAGCAGCATCAGCTTGAGGGTCATCAGCAAGCCGTCGCCGAGGCCCGGCAGGGCGGGGATGATCGCGGAAAAGTCCATCATTTACCCCCTACGGAGATCAGGCCGGGCACTGCCACCTTTTTCTCCACCAGGCGCATGAACAGCATCAGGCTCATGTTCAGGGTGAAGTAGATCAGGGTGGCCAGGGTGAAGGCTTCGAACAGGTTGGCGGAGAACTCGGCGGTCTGCTTGGTCTGTGCCAGCAGCTCCATCAGGCCGATCAGCGAGGCCACCGAGGAGTTCTTGAAGATGTTGAGGAACTCGGAGGTCAGCGGCGGGATGATGATGCGGAAGGCCTGGGGCAGCAGCACGTAGCGGTAGATCTGTGGCAGGCGGAAGCCCATGGCGCGGGCAGCGCCGAGCTGGCCCTTGGGCAGCGCCTGGATGCCGGTGCGCACCTGCTCGCAGACGCGGGCGGCGGTGAACAGGCCGAGGCAGACCACCACGCTGAGGTAGGCCGAGGTGGCGGGGTTGAGGTCCTGCTTGAACCAGATTTCCAGCGGTTCGGGCAACAGGTCCGGCACCAGGAAGTACCAGAGGAACAGCTGCACCAGCAGCGGTACGTTGCGGAAGGCTTCCACGTAGACGGTGGCGATGCCGGAGACCCAGCGGTTCGGTACGGTGCGCATCACGCCGAGCAAGGATCCCAGCAACAAGGCGATGATCCAGCCCGCCAGGGCGATGGCGATGGTCCAGCCCAGGCCGGTGACGAACCAGTCCAGGTAGATTTCGCTGCCGATCCCGGTGGACTTGAAGAACACGCCCCAGTCCCAGTTGTAATTCATCAGGGTTGTCCCCTATCAGGTCGATCTGTCTGCGGTTGAAGGCAGTGGAAGGGGGGATGGCTTTCTGGTGTGCGGCGAGATTTCAGGCCGACTCCGGACAGCCCCCTCTCCCTTCAGGGAGAGGGTTGGGGAGAGGGTGTTTGCCGGTAAGTGCCAGCCAGCGCCCAGCTCCCCTCACCCCCGGCCCCCGCCCTGCGCCCCTGCCCAAACGCTTCGCGCTTGGGCGTTCATCGGCACTGGAAGCAGTGCTTCCAAAAGCGTGCCTCTTCACCCCGGAGGGAGAGGGGAGCTAGGTCAGATTTCTTCAGCCGACTTGTCGGTGGGATTGGCCACCAGCTTCTTCAGCTCGTCGCTCATGGGGAAGTTCAGGTTCAGGCCCTTGGGCGGGATGGGCTGGGTGAACCACTTGTCGTAGATGCCGTTGATCTCGCCGGAGGTGAAGGTGGCGGCGATGGCCTTGTCGACCACTTTCTTGAAGGCTTCGTCGTCCTTGCGAACCATGCAACCGTAGATTTCGAAGGACTGCGGGGTGCCGGTCACGACCCAGTCATCCGGCTTCTTGGCCTTGGCCATTTCGCCGTAGAGCAGGGCGTCGTCCATCATGAAGGCCACCGCGCGGCCGGATTCGAGCATCAGGAAGGACTCGCCGTGGTCCTTGGCCGAGATGATGTTCATGCCCATCTGCTTCTCGGCGTTCATGCCTTTCAGCAGGCGCTCGGAGGTGGTGCCGGCGGTGGTCACCACGTTCTTGCCCTTGAGGTTGTCGAACTCGTTGATGCCAGCGGATTTCTTCGACAGCAGGCGGGTGCCGACTTCGAAGATGCCCACGGAGAAGCCGACCTGCTTCTGGCGCTCCAGGTTGTTGGTGGTGGAGCCGCACTCGATGTCCACGGTGCCGTTCTGCACCAGCGGGATGCGGGTCTGGGAGGTCACCAGGTTGTAGCGGACCTTGAGTTCCGGCATGCCCAGCTCCTGCTTGATGGCCTCGACCACTTTCAGCTGGATGTCATGGGAGTAGCCGATGGGCTTGCCCGGCTCGGTGCCGAGGTAGGAGAAGGGGATGGAAGCGTCACGGTGACCGAGGGTGATGGTGCCGGTCTCCTTGATCTTCTTCAGGGTACCGGTCAGCTCGGCGGCGAAGGCCGGAGCACTGATCAGGGTTGCTGCGATAGCGGTGGCCAGAACCTTGGGGAGCATACGCATGAACGACAGTCCTCGATGTTGTTTGTTCTTATCGGCGCGACAAGGAAGTTCGCGTCCGTCGGGGATCTGTATTGGCAGGATGCGTGCCAGCTGTATGGTGGCTTGAATTTGTAGATAAGTGATTGATAGTTAACGATTTTATTTAGATAGGGTGCTAACTGGAATTTAACCCTGTCCGGGCTTCCGAATATTCGCTCCGAACATCGTTCGGATTTCCGAACGACGCGGGCGAATTGACCAT
>NZ_JBHSOU010000028.1:99399-102834 GCF_042656385.1 Pseudomonas sp. GCM10022186 | reverse complement strand
GGGCGAATTCATTCGCTGTGCAGGCCGCAGGCCTGCCCTGCGCAGCATTCAGGGGCTGCTGCGCAGCCCTCAGCGAATGAATTCGCCCCCACAGGTGGAGCAAGGCCGCGCCCTGTATCACTCCACCGCCTTGGACACCTCGCCCGTCCTCGGCTTGGGCGCGAACTTCGCCGCCAGGCGCATGGAGCTGGTGACCAGGCGCTGGTAGAGGGTCGGCAGCAGGCGCTGCATGCCGTCCAGGGCCCAGGCGTCGGCGCCGATGAGGATGCGCCGGCTGTCCTTGAGCACGCCGCGCAGGATCACCTCGGCGGCCTTTTCCGGACTGGTGCGCAGCAACTGGTCGTTGAACTGCTGGCGGGCGCTGCTGGCTTCCTGGCCGGTCACTTTTGCCAGGCTGTCGTTCATCCGCGCGGTCCTGGCGATATTGGTCCTGATGCCGCCGGGGTGCACGCAGCTGGCCGACACGCCGCAGTTCTCCATGTCCAGCTCCTGGCGCAGGGATTCGGTGAAACCGCGCACGGCGAACTTGGTGGCGTTGTAGGCGCTCATGCCCGGCTGGGCGAACAGGCCGAATACGCTGGAGACGTTGACCACATGGCCCTCGCCGCTGGCCTTGAGATGCGGCAGGAAGGCCTTGGTGCCGTACACCACGCCCCAGAAGTTGATGTTCATGATCCACTCGTATTCCGAGTAGTCGCTGCCGTCCACGGTGCCGGCGTGGGCGACGCCGGCGTTGTTGAACACCAGGTTGACCCGGCCATGGTCCAGCACCACCTGTTCGGCCCAGGCATGCACAGCGTCGCGGTCGGCGACGTCGACCCGGCTCTCGGTGACCTCCACGCCGAGCTTGCGTATCAGGGCAGCGGTTTCCGCCAGGCCTTCGGCGTTCACGTCGGCCAGGGCCAGGTGGCAGCCCTGGCGGGCGAGGGCGCAGGCCAGGGCGCGGCCGATGCCGGAACCGGCGCCGGTGACGGCGGCCACCTTGTTCTCGAAGGACTTCATGCCGGCACCTCCTGGGGGTTCAGTTGCAGCGGACCCTGGGCGGCGTGCGCCGGCACGCTGCGGCTGAAGTGGTAGGCCGCCGGGTCGAAGTTGCGGGTCAGCAGGCGGAAGCGCCAGGTGAAGCCGGGCCAGACGGTACAGTTGCGGCCGCTCACCGGGTGCAGGTACCAGCTCTTGCAGCCGCCGGCGTTCCACACGGTATTACCCAGGCTGCCCTGGAGCTTGCCGTTGAACCTGTCCTGCACCTCGCGCTTGACCTCCAGGCTGCGCAGGCGGCGTTCGCCGAGCAGGTCGAGGGCGCCGAGCACGTAATGGATCTGCGATTCGATCATGTAGACCATGGAGTTGTGGCCGAGGCCCGTGTTCGGCCCCATGAGGAAGAACAGGTTGGGGAAGCCGGCGGTCATGGTGCCCTTGTAGGCCTCGGGGCCCTGCGGCCAGGTGTCCAGCAGGTCGACGCCGCCACGGCCGAAGACCACGTTGCGCGGCAGCGGGTCGCTGGGGGTGAAGCCGGTGCCGAAGATGATGGCGTCGATCTCGCGTTCGCTGCCGTCGGCGGTGACGATGCTGCTGGCGCGGATTTCGCGGATGCCGTCGGTGATCACCTCGACGTTGGGCTGGGTCAGCGCCGGGTAGTAGTCGTTGGAGATCAGCACCCGCTTGCAGCCCATGGTGTAGTCCGGGGTGACCTTGGCGCGCAGCACCGGGTCCTTGATCTTGCGCTTGATATGGCCCCGCGCGACCAGCTCGGCGAGCTTCATCACCTTCGGCGTCAGGGCGAAGCCCACCACGCGGCTTTCCAGCACGGCGTAGATGGCGCCGCGCCAGAGCTTCTGCAGCAAGGGGAAACGCTTGAAACGCGAGCGTTCGCCCTCGCTGATGGCGCGGTCGGGCTTGGGCATGATCCAGGGCGCGGTGCGCTGGTAGAGGTCCAGCTGCGCCACCTGCTTCTGGATCTGCGGGACGAACTGGATGCTCGAGGCGCCGGTGCCGATCACCGCGACGCGCTTGCCGGACAGGTCGTAGTCGTGGTTCCACTGCTGGGAGTGGAAGTGCGTCCCCTGGAAGTTCTCCAGACCGTTCAGCGCCGGGGTCGAGGGGGTGGACAGGGCGCCCATGCCGGACACCACGAACTGGGCGCTGTAGCGGTTGCCGGCGGCGTCCTCGATCTGCCACAGCTCGTCCACATCGTTCCACGCCAGGCGGGTGATCTCGGTGCCGAGCAGGGTCTTGTCCTGCAGCCGGTACTTCTCCCAGCAGCCTTCCAGGTAGGCCTGGATTTCCTCCTGCTTGGCGAACATCCGCGTCCAGTTCGGGTTCGGCTCGAAGGAGAAGGAATAGAGGTGGGATTGCACGTCGCAGCCACAGCCCGGGTAGTTGTTCACCCGCCAGGTGCCGCCGATGCCGGGCTCCTTCTCGAACATGAGGAAATCGTTTTCGCCTTTCTGCTTCAGGCGGATCGCCATGCCCAGGCCGGAGAAGCCGGAACCTATGATGGCGATCTTGCAATGGCGGGCAGAGGGTCGGGGTGACGCAGTCATTGGCCGGGCTCCTGTTCTTGTTGATTGCGGCGTATACAGCTGTATACCAAGGTAGACAGATGTATACTCGCCAGCAATCCAATGCCGTCACAACCAACCTTAGGTAGGGCCAGAGATGAATTCCGCCAGTGGCGACGAGCTCCAGTCGCCAGAACCTGTGACCGACGCCCCGGGCAAGCGCCTGCTCATGGAGGCCGCGTTGCGCCTGGGTTCCCGCAACCGCAGCCTGGGCAGCCTGGGGCTGCGGGAGCTGGCGCGGGAAGCCGGATTGAACCCCAACACCTTCTACCGTCATTTCAAGGACGTGGATGACCTCGGCCTTGCCATCATCCGCACCATCGCCACCCAGCTGCGCCAGCCCCTGCGCGACCTGCGCCGCGAGGCGGCGGCCCGTGCCGTGCTGGGCGACGGCGGGGTCATGCCGAAGCTGCTGGGCATCGACCTAGGCCGCGGACGGCGGGTCTGCCACGAGACGGTGCAGCTGTTCTTCGACTTCGTCGACGGCCATGCCGAGGCCTTCATCATTGGCGTGCGCGAGCTGCATGGTGCCTCGCCGGTGCTGCGCGCCGCCCTGCGCGAGGTGATGGAGGACTTCGCCGCCGACATGGCCGAGGACGTCCGCGAGTACCAGTTGCTGCCGGCCCTGGTGGCCGAGCCGGTGGTGCAGAGGGTGTCGAGTCTGGTCAGCCGCAACCTGTTCCAGCTGTCCCTGGACTACATCGGCGAGCCGGAGCGCCGCGAAGCGATCCGCGCCGAGGCGGAGGAACAGGTGCTGTTCCTCTTCACCGGCGCCAGCGTGTTGCAGGCGCTAGAGCTGAAGAGCCGATAAGAGCGAAGAGCCGATAAAAGCGCTGGAGGCCGAAAGCTGAACGAAAAATCTTGACCCGGCGCT